>CAZRIE010000066.1:0-23908 GCA_964600075.1 uncultured Flavobacteriaceae bacterium | reverse complement strand
GTACTATTGTGGGCCGGCATGGTGGTTTTGCGGATTACGTACGCGGTCATTGGTCATGGGCAATTCCTCTTCCAGAAACTATCGATATGAGTAAGGCAGGGCCGCTACTATGTGGTGGAATTACGGTTTTTAATCCAATAATATTGGCCGGGGTGAAACCGACCGATACCGTCGGCGTTATAGGAATTGGTGGATTGGGCCATATGGCACTTAAATTCTTAAAACACTGGGGTTGTGAAGTAATCGCCTTTAGCTCAAATCCGAGTAAAAAGGAGCAGATTATAGATATGGGAGCGAATCGTGTAATCAATTCAAAATCTCCAGAAGAATTAGAAAGTATAACCGGAAAGCTAAATTTCATTCTAAATACGACCAATGTTACGTTGGACTGGAACTCGTATTTAACAACATTGGCGCCACAAGGGAAGTTCCACACCGTAGGAGCGGTTTTAGAGCCTATGGCAATCCCTGCATTTAGTTTAATAACTGGTGAAAAAACAGTTGGCGGAAGCCCTTTGGGTAGTCCTGCCTTAACTAAGACAATGCTGGATTTTTGTGTGCGGCATACTATTTATCCTACCGTGGAAGAATTTCCTATGGAAAAGATAAATGAAGCCATTGCGCATCTCGAGGAAGGAAAAGCACGATTTAGGATTGTATTAAAGACTTAAATACTGCTCGATCAAAGTACACTATAAAAGGTACTTGTCTGGTTTTGTCGTTAATTAAACTATAGAGATAATTCAATTTGAACTTCCTAGAGTTTCATTTATAAAAGATTTATAACGGATACCCGCCAGCAAAAGTAAAAATCCAATTAGTGTCTCCACCTTGAAAAAGCGTCTTCGGCTTCGCTCGTCGCCAGGCAAGTAAGACACACAATTAAGAGGTGCCCGATCTAGGTGTATATACGCTTGAAGGTTATTTTCAAAAAAAACGTTCGTCCGCATCATTCTTGTTTTCGGAAATAAAGTACTCGGTAAACTCGCCGCAAAATATGTGTATAAAAAAAGTTTATCTTCGGAAATAAACCAATATCTTACATTTTGTTCTCTGGAAGCAGCGTGTTTTTTTGGTGCCTTAATAAAATTAAAACGGAGATAAGTCCTTTAAATATATCTTATGAAAAGAAATACTACCATTCCGCTACTACTACTACTATTTTGTCTATGTATTCCAACATTGTCCAAAGGTCAGGAGACAATAAACGAGTGGATACCGCTTTTTAATGGAAAGAACTTAGAGAATTGGAAAGTAGGCGAAAACGCCGATACGTTTTCCGTAGTCGACGGAGCCATTAAAGTTGCGGGAACCCGAGCACATCTATTCTACCAAGGTGACATCGCGAATCATAATTTTAAAAATTTTGAATTCAAGGCGACCGTTATGACGAAACCGGGTGCGAATTCGGGAATCTACATTCACACCGAATACCAACAAGGTGGTTGGCCATCAAAAGGATATGAAGTACAGGTGAACAACTCTCAAGAAGATTGGAAACGTACGGGAAGCCTTTACGATGTTTTAAATGTACAGGAAACGTATGTAAGTGATAACGAGTGGTACACGGAATATGTCAAAGTCGAAGGAAATCGCATCATCGTTAAAATAAACGATATCGTAGTTGTAGATTATACCGAGCCTAAAGAGCCTAAACGTAATGACGGGCAAAAGAACAGGCTTTTAAGCTCTGGAACTTTCGCCTTGCAGGGCCATGACCCCGGAAGTGTCATATTTTATAAAGATATCATGGTCAAGCCGCTTCCATAGGCGAGAAAGACAAAGTCTTAGATTACGTTCAACAAATGATGCCCCATTATGCCGTCCGCTATTGCGAAATCACTCCGATTTCGCTAAACGACGCCCTAAAATCTTCGCCATCTACTTTGACAGCTTTCAATTTGATATACCTGCCCTTGGCAGTATCAAAATTGACAGTTTGTTCGATACGGTTATTGACCACATTGCCAAATTCTCCCTTAGCGACCGTCTTCCAATTTCGGTTGTTCTTACTGACCGAAAATTCATAGTTGGTAATTATACCGAAAGGGTATCTTTCTTGAATGGGTACATAAGTGAATCCCTTTAAATCGTAAGTTTTTCCTAAATCGATGACGATTTCTTGAGGAACTTTCACACCCTCGTCGGTCGCCCAAAAAGTATTGGGATCTTCATCCATAAGTTTTATGGCTTCATAAATATTACCGGTGGAGGCTTCAACAACTTCCCAATCTTTCTTGGAGATATCAAGGTATTTCAAAGTACGCTCTGACTGTTCTTGCGTTTCGGAATCATAACCGATCGCTTTTAACGTAGTGGGCGAATTTACCAAAAACGGCTCTTTAAATTCACTAGAGGTTTTGCTAGGTTCACTACCGTCCAACGTATAATATATTGCCACGTTCTTGTCAGGAACCGCGAGGTTTACCCTTCCATCGCGGTCTCTCGTCACCACAGGGGCGATAAGAAGATTGGGAGCGCGATACAATTCTATGTTCGAAATGACCAAGGGGCCTTTGGCATCGAGAAAGTTGACCTTCACCTTACTTGCCTTAACGGTATTGAACCTCAAAATTCGTTTATTTCCAATGGTAGTCTGTCCGTCGATTTCTTGCCATTCACCATCTATTTCGGCCTCCACGATAAAATTTTTCACACGTTGCCCTAGGGGTATATATTCCTGTAACAAAATGCGGTTCACTTCGGCAGGGCTTTCGAATTCAAGAACTAACGATGCTGCGGTTACACTATCGTTTGTTGCCCAATAGGTTTCCTTTTTACCATCGTTAACATTTTTAGCGGCAAATTTCATACTGTTTCCGCGAATATCGGTAGCGGTCACTTTTAGACCAAAAGCTAGTTCTTTGGCAAAATCCTTATCGATTTGCTTTCGTAAGGCCATTAATTGTTTTTCATCGGTTTCATGGACCAGACCTCTATCGTCAACAGGAAGGTTCAACAAAAAATTACCGTTTCGCCCTATCGATTCATAATAGGTACGTACCAATCTTGGAAGGGTCTTGACTTGATGATCTTCCCCAGGGTGGTAATACCATCCAGGCCGAATGGAGGTATTTACCTCGGCCGGAAGCCAATGCGTTCCATCTTCATGGCCAGATCGCAATTCTTTGTACCTCGGCCAACCGGGATATATCTCGTTACGACGCATAATGCTCCAATTGGTTTCGTTGGCAAAACCCTCTTCGGTACCCACCCACCGAATATCTGGGCCGCCATCACTAAAAATAACGGCGTTGGGTTGCAGTTCACGGACCATTTGGGTAGTCTTCTCCCATTCATAATAGGTTTTGTTATCAATTTTACGGGTCTCGTTCGCACCCCCATAGTACCCAGAGCCACCGTTCGCACCATCGAACCAAACCTCGAAAACTTCTCCGTAGTTGGTTAATAGTTCACGCAACTGCTCGTGAAAATCAACTACATATTCGGGTTTTCCGTAAGCTGCGTGGTTTCTATCCCATGGAGATAGGTAGATGCCGAATTTGAGGCCGTATTCTGCACAGGCCTCGGACAAATCTTTGACCAAATCGCCCTCGCCATTTTTCCAAGGGGAATTTTTTACAGAGTGTTCGGTGGTCTTTGTGGGCCAGAGGCAAAAACCATCGTGGTGCTTCGCAGTAATGATGATGCCTTTCATTCCGGCTTCTTTGGCAACTCTTGCCCATTGTCTTGTATCCAATTCCGTTGGGTTGAACTGCTCGGGAGATTCACCGCCCAGACCCCATTCCATATTGGTAAAGGTGTTCATGTTGAAATGGATGAACGCATAATACTCAAGCTCATGCCAAGCCAAGTGCCTTTCAGATGGTAACGGGCCAACGGGTTTGGGTGGTTCGACCGATTGGCATGAAAAGAATAGTCCTGTAAATCCTAATAAAATAATAATTGCTCTCATATTCAAAAGATATTAGCGTATAATGAACTAAGCTTGGCTATTTCTCTGCATAATTCCGTTTAAATTTATTCGTCACCTACAAAATAAGCACTGAAATTTTTGATTTTGGGCATCTCGCTGTATTTAGTTATCAAAAAACGTAACTTTTTAGTCAAAACCGTATCGAACTTAATGATCCGCTTATGACCAATACTGGTACCCTCTGCTACTACTTTCCATTTCCCGCTTATAAAGCCTTCTACCTGAAATTCCCTTACACGCTCACCAAATGCAATGTCTTCCTGAAGAATTATATGGTCGACTTTGGTAGGCTCATCAAATTTGAAAACAGCTGTTTTCCCGACGTCAGCGGTTTCCGCTAAAGCAATTCCAAACCTTTTTGTGATTTCGTCGCCCCATTCTTTTAATCGTTGTACATCGGGTTCCGGCAATAGACCATTGGGATCAGGTGTAAGTCCCATGATCAAAGTCGCATTACGGCCCACAGACCCATAATATATCTCCATCAGATTTTCCAAAGGAAAAATATGATCTTCGTCGTCAGGTTCCCAAAACCATTCATGCCGACCATTGTGCCCCCTAAGTGGTGCATCTGCCATCGCGGGCATCCAATACTTACCATTTGGGTCGCCCTCCTTCAGCAATTGAAAATTATTCTCCGCAATCTTAGCATGTGCAGACTCACCAGCTCCCGTGGAATGATAAGGGAAGGTCGCCCAACTGGGGTCGTTCATCATACCAGACTCTGAACCTCCCCAACGGGCCTCGGCCAATTGTTTATTGTGATAAAAAAGGCAATTGGGTTGGTAGCGCTGTACGATAGGTAATACATCAGGTGCACCGTTCTCCGGCGAATCCGCACCGCCATCGAACCAAATCTCGAAAAGTTCGCCATAATTGGTGCAAATCTCTTTGACCATGCCTTCGACCATTTCGTTGTACCAAAGTTGCCGGTTCTGTTTGAACTCTCCCTCACCGTTTACCTTAAAATCGTGAACCCCCAGAAAAGAATTCCATCGAATACCGAGATAAATACCCGGTTTGACACCATATTTTCTGCACGAGGCTACGAAATCACGTACCAAATCACCCTTGCCTTCTTTAAACTTTAGGGCCTTCATACTATATGGGTTGACCTCTGACTGAAACAGTGCAAAACCGGTCTCGTGCGTCGCGGTCAAAATCGCAAAGGTAAAGCCCGCATCCTTTGCGGCCTTCACCCACTGGTCGGTATCCAATTTTTCAGGATGGAATATTTGATAATCTTCAACAGGATCGATACGGTTATTTCCCTGCCCATAGGTCACGCCGTCGAAGACATGAAGGTCGTAATGAAAAACCGCTCCCATTTCGGCCTGCTGCCAAGCCAACTGTCGCCTATTTGGCAACGGGTAGCGTCCTTTCGGTTTTACAGGTCTAAAAACTATGGAGGCATCATCGCCCTTTTTCATCGCCATGGCCAATACCCTTGGCTCATTGTCTTCCACATATACGAATGGTCGTTCTAAACGATCGGGTACAATCTCAGAACCATCTTCGAATTCGATTTTTTTTGACATTAATGCGTACTCGGTCGCTTTTTTCCAGTTTTTACCGTCTTCTGAGCCTACCATACCGATAAAAGAATGGGCATGAAAAACACCGTAAAAATAATCACGTTGGGCGTCGTACCAGAGCGACATATCTTCTGTATCGACATAATCGATTACCGGATCGGGCAGTATTTCGAAAGGGCCCATCGGCGAGTCAGAAACTGCCATGGCTTGATTCCGAATGAATCGTTTTTCATTGGGCTTGTCTCCCTTCACAATCAAATAATACCTACCATCTTTACCCTTATCGATGGCGGGGTTTACCGTTAAAGTAGTTATGGGTCCGGAAGGTTCTATCAAAGGTTTTTCCATTCTTTTCCAAGGGCCGTTTAACGATTCGGCAACCGCTACTCCCGTTCGCTGATTCGGGCGCAAAATGGCCCAATTCGGATGGTCGTACCCCGCTCTTGATGTCTCAACGAGGTCTACTTCGGAATAAGGCTTGCCCCCTAGATTGGTTGCTATATAATACAAATAGTATTTGCCCTCAAAATATTTGATTTTCGGATTGTGTGCGGTAATGGCATCCCAATGCCCATCTCCCCTGCCCTTTAATACGGTTTCTTTAAACTTATAAGGCCCCGCAGGATTTCTAGAAACGGCGTGGGCAATCTCTGAATGGGTAAGCCATCCTGTAAAGGTATATTCCTTTTTCCAACGCGAATAGAACAAATGATAACGACCATCCTTGCCCTTGATGATAGACGGGCCCCAGTTGTAGTAGCCCTCAGTTTTAAAAATATTATCCTCTGAAACTTTCTGAATTCGGTCTTTAAAAAAGAGCGTGTCGGGGCGCGACTGGGCATTAGTACCGCTATAGCAAAAAAGTAGAATTGCTAGTACGCTAAATTTCATAGCATGCTTAATATACCCCCTGTTATAGCTCTTATTCATCAAAAGTTTTATTTTATTTTTTATTCCTATTTATCTTAAAAACATGCCCCACGGTTCTATTACCTCCAAATATATTCCAGCCGCCCGGCCCATAGAGGTATGCCGGAATCCCATCGATCAGCAAAATTTTGGGGCGCTCCAATTTAGGATCGGACCCGTAGATTTTTATAACTTTCTCCTCGTCATATTCTGGGTAGTAAGCAGGCAACCTGTCATAACCAATGGTCGCCTCCTCTAATTTAAAACTTTTACCATCTTTCGATTTCCACAAAGTGCCACCACCAACAATACCGGTATTTTCTCCATGATTATCAGTAGTAAGTAGATATATATTACCGTTGTATTGAAAGACCGAACCATCTTCTAATGTACCCTTATTTGAAGTTACCGGCGTATCGGTAATCTCATATGGTCCTTCCAATGCTTCCGCTATAGCTAAACCATACTGGAGTAATCCGTTTTTATGCCTTGTTTTAAAATAGAGGTAATATTTTCCATTATACGGCAAGAACGCAGGATTGGCAACCCCGTTTGCACTTTTATAGTTCCATTTTTGGGGATTGTCCGCAGTCAAGATTTTTCCATCTTTACCGACCTTTTCCCACGGGCCGTCTGGACTCTTGGAGAGCACCATCCCGATACTTTGGTTTGAGGGATGCGGGGGCTGCCTATAATCGGTATTGGCGATATATAATAAAACATAGGTGTCGCCCACTTTTTTTATTTCTGGGTTGTGCGGTGCATATTTATCCCAAGTTTCCCGACCCGTGCCGGCAATCGCCACATCGGAAAACACGAACGGCCCTTCAGGCTTGTCGGAAACGTAATGTGCAATTTCCGATGATTTTCGCCATGCCGGATCTACATTATTCTCCGGCCAACGTGCAGCGAACAGATGTGTTTTTCCATCTTCACTTTGAACCGGGGCACAGCCCCAAATGGTATAATCGTCATCTTGCAGGGTGATACCTTTGAATTCTAGATTTTGGGCGATAAAAGAGGTATCTGTTTCAGTTTTGAAATGTTGGGCAGAAAGCGAACCATTGAAACCTATAAAACTTATTATAGCTAATATCAATTTTTGTGGTGTAGAACAAAGGCAACCCATAGTTAATTGCTTTCGATTACGGCCCCATCTTCTCGGTATATATCCATTTGCTCATTCCATAACACGGCCAAAATCGTTCTTCTCATTATATACTAAAGCTTTTCGTTAATCTCATCTAAGGTTTCCGTCTAAACGGATTTTTCCGTCTTGCGGTAAAACCACTTCCTTTTCGATATTGCCATACTTTATTTTGATAGTCCTTTTTTCGGAGGATTCTAATACCAGCTGTTGCAGTTTCCCATCTTTCCATTCCATATCCACCACGATATTTCCACGGGCTTTTAGTCCTGATATTTTTCCAGTCTTCCATTGGGTAGGAAGCGCGGGCAAAATCCGAAGAAAACCTTCATGCGATTGCAATAAAAGCTCTGCAACAGCAGCCGTATAGCCGAAATTGCCATCGATTTGAAACGGTGGATGTTCGTCGAAAAGATTGTCCGCTATTGAAATCTCAAAGAATTTCTTAATGTTTTCTGAAGCGGAAATAGCGTCTAGCAGTCGCGCGTTGAAATTAATCATCCAGGCCCGGCTCCAACCTGTGCCTGCGCCACCGTGCTGTAAGCGAAAATCGATGGTTTTTTGCGCCGCTTTAAAAACCTCGGTATTATCAGCGGTAATGGCATCGCCGGGATATAGCGCATATAAATGGGACATATGCCGATGGCCTTTTTCGGGTTCTTCGTAGGGCTCGTTCCATTCCAAAATACGTCCGTCTTCCCCTACTTGAACCCCGGGATGCAAGCTTTTTCGCTTTTCGGCAACCTCTTGGACAAATGGTCCATTTATATTCAAAATTTTAGCGGCGGCCAAGGTATTATCAAATACCTCTGCAATAATTTGATGCCCCATCGCACTGCCGAAAGAGACCGCTGCAGCTTTTCCATCTATCGCTATGTAAGAATTCTCCGGGGAGGTTTCCGGAGCCGAGACCCAAGCTTTACTTTTTTCGTCCCACACCAGCCAATCCAGATAAAATTCTGACAGCGCCTTTAGGGTAGGATAGGCTCGATTTTTTAAAAACTCCTTATCCTGAGTGTAGCGATAATGTTCCCAATAATGTTGGCCTGCCCAGCCTCCACCATGTATCCAAGACCCCCAATAGGCCTGTTCTGCCCTCATGAAAGCAGGTGCCCATAAATCTGTGGCGTGGTGAGCCATCGTTCCCCTATCGATACCGTACTGTTCTTTTGCGGTAATCTTTCCGCGCTCTAAAACCCTATCTATATAACCGAAAAAGGGTTTGTTCAGTTCGCTCAAATTGGTGACATCTGCCGGCCAATAGTTCATTTGCAGGTTGATGTTCAAATGATAATCGGCGTTCCATGGGGCTTCGATATGCTCGTTCCAAATACCTTGTAAATTGGCGGGATTGGTTCCCGGTCGTGATGAGGAAATTAGAAGATATCTGCCGTATTGAAACAGTTTGGCAGCCAGGTCGGGATCGTCTTCACCATTACGAAGTCGTTCTAATCTCTTGTCGATCGGGAGGCTATCCAACGCCTTTCCTCCCAAATCAAAAGCTACTCTGTCATATAAACGTTGATAATCCCTTTTATGGATCTCAAATAGTCTTTGAAAAGAGGTATTATAAACTTTTGAAAGGGTTTTGCTATTTTTCGTAATATAATTTTCCCCGTTATAGAATGAGGTATTACCAACAAGAAAAAGGGTCGCTTTCTGTACTCCTTTTAAAACCAATTTTCCATCTTGCGCAGTAACCGTACCTGTTTCGTTCTTTACCTTTAGTCGAGTCTCAAACTTTACACCATCGGTTATAGGAAAAGGCTTAGAACCTTTTTTTCCGCCGAACTGGGTCACCATTCCCTTCATGCTTATTTCGGTGTCGGAGGGGTTAGAAAGGGTTACTGTCTTTTTGCCAGTATCATCGGGACGATCCAATCGTAATGTAAAATTCATTCCTTCGCGAGCCGTGGTTGCCAGTTCGATGATCAAAACATCGTCGGGATGGGAAGCGAATACCTTCTGGGAATATGTATTTCCATCGGACGTATAGCTCACATTGGCCACGGCATCATCAAAACTTAAGGTACGTCTATAGTTTTCAACTACTTTGTTGGTGTCAAAGTCGATATACAAATCTCCCATAGTTTGGTGAGAGCGTACAATGGTCTTATATGAAAATTTGGCAACGATTAGGCTATCTACCAAATGATTCTTTCCTTCCTTTAATAATTGTCGAATTTCTTCAAGGTCTTTGGGCGTGCCCTTAGCATCTCCCCAATCGGCCGCTCCTGGCCACATCGAATCTTCATTAAGTTGAATGCGCTCATGATTGGGGTCACCAAAAACCATCGCCCCAAATCGACCATTACCCACAGGCAGGGCCTGCATCCATTCAGTAGCGGGCTGGGCATACCAAAGTGCGTTACCCGATTCTTCTTTTTCTTGTGAAAAAGATAACAAGGGTGTAAGAATTAATAGGTAAAGTCCTCTTTTTACAAATTCCATTTCAAGGTTTTAATTTTGCGTAGTATCAAGTTGAACTTGCCAATCATCGGTACGAAAAGCAGAAGCTGGCAAACCTTCCTTATTAAACAAATTCGGAATGGCGGCATTCGTAAATGCAAAGCGAACCGCCATAGGTTTTTTTACCTCCTTCGCTGAAACCACAGCCGTGTTGCCCATGATTTTCGCTTTTGCAGGGTAAAAGATTTGGTCTTCGCCAGCTATAGTAAATTCGGAGAGTGTTTTTCCGTTTTTTATGAGACCTCCCTCTGCATGGTCAAAATGCACGGTTATTTTATTTTTTTTGATTTCCATCTTTGAATAGATTGGGCCGCTGTACACCACTTCTTTCTTATCATAGGTTTTCGCCAATGCCCAAAGTGCTAATCTTTTACCAACCTCTTGCTTGTTTATGGGGTGGATGTTTTCAAGATTTCCAATATCGTTTGTCACCGCCATTCCCGTATTGGCTACCGTTTTTAGGGTATGTAATTGAGCGTCACGGACAAAAGCGGCGCTCGTTTTATCAGGGGCATTATAGTTATATGGCGCAATCTGAACAAAATAGAACGGAAATTCACTATCCCAATCTTTTCGCCAGGACTCAATCATAAGGGGGAACGAACGATAATAAGATGGTACGTTCTGTCGGTTCGATTCGCCTTGGTACCAAATACACCCCGCTATTTCGAAATTAAGCAACGGATGTATCATTGAATTATAGGTTAGACCAGGTTCTGTTGGCCACCAAGCAACTGGCTCTAATTTTTCAGCTGCTTTCTTCAATTCGGCGTCTTCTTCTACCAATTTTTTCTCGAGCCAAGTTTCTACCGGAGTACCGCCCCAGCTGGTGTTAATAAGTCCAATAGGTATTGCTAGGTCCTCGTTCAATTTACGGCCAAAAAAATAGGCGACCGAACTAAAATTTCTCATAGTCTCCGGCGAGCAAACGGACCAGTCACCAGGGGTATCATCTTGTACTGTTGTTGATATATGTTTCGGGACTGTGAAAAATCTGATATTCGGATGATTGGCATCAGCTATTTCTTGCTTCGCATTTAAAAGTCCCATTTCTGGGGTCCACTCCATATTCGATTGTCCCGAACAGACCCAGACTTCGCCGATCAGTATATCCTCCAAAACTATTTTTTCATGCCCTACCACCGTGAGCGTATACGGGCCTCCCCACTTGGGTGTAGCCAATGTCACCGACCATTTACCTTGATAGGCTTTAATGGTTACTTTTTCATTGTTCCATGAACCGTGAACGGTAATTTCTTCGTTGGTAGCGGTCGTCCATCCCCAAATGGTTACCTCTGACTCTTGTTGTAAAACCATATGATCAGAAAAAACCGAAGGCAGCCATACTTTGGCAAAACCGTTATTACATATTAATAAGATAGCTAAGGATAGGATTATTTTTTTCATCGGTTTAATTTTTATTGATTCTCTCTTTAAGATATTTTGCCCAAACTTTATAGCCATCCGGTTTTAGATGGATGCCATCATTGGAATATAGATTTTCATTCAGATTTCCTTCAGCATCTAAATAAAGTGCCGAAATTTCGTGGTAGGATATTCTACTGCTAAAGGTCAACTTACCAATTTTGTCATGAACCTTACGATATTTTTCGCGCTGTTTCGAATTAGGTTCTGTTCCTGTTGGAAGAGGGCCGAAGAGCATGATTTTTGAATCTGGAAATTTCTCTTCGGCATTTTGAAGCACCGCATCAATGCCTGCAACAATTTCTTCTGCATTTTCAAAAGGAAAATTGTTTACGCCTATCGTCAAAACCACCGTTTTGGGTTCTGCTTTCTTATAGTTGCCGTTTTGTAGACGCCAAAGAATATGCTGTGTACGATCTCCGGAAATACCGGCATTGACCCATTTCATATTTTTAAAATATTTAGCGGTTGCTTTTTTGCCCGAGTGTGTGGTCACATGGGGCCGATTACCACCGAAACTTTGGGTAATCGAATTTCCAATTAACAACAAATCGATTTTCTCAGATACTCTACAGATAGAATCTATGTCGTTAGCCTGTGTCCACCAGTCCGAACCTTCCGTCCAGCCTGCAGCCGAACGATACTCTGCCGAGGGGGAAGCAACAACTGCAAAATTCAATTTTTGCCCGGTCGCCCAGAGTATGAAGTCAACAATCGACTTGGGGTTTTTAAGACTATGCGGATGGTGTCCGTTGTCAGGTTTGTAAACAGTTTCTATTTCCCCACCGTATTCTTGTATCCCTTTTTCGAAAAGAACCGTGTTTTCGTCAATAGGTACAATCTCGTCGGTCTCACCACAAACATGCAGCATTGGGTACCCGCCTTGGACAATCGATTTGATTTTTTGGATGGGATTGCCCTTAAAGTTCTTGATGTCCGCTTCGCTATTTAACCCATACGCGCTTTTAAAACGTTCCCAATCTTCGGGGCTTCCTTTACCCTTGCCCAGTCCGCCCGGCCAGCTTTTTCCATCGAGAACGGGGGCATCGGCATATACGCAGGCTACTTTTTCGGGATTTTGTTCCGCCCAGTTGTAAATGATAAGTCCGCCACGGCTCATGCCTTCCAGAGCTACTTTTTTTGAGAGACCTTTTTCGGTCATCAGTGCATAAAAAGTATTCCATCGTTCTACCGCTTCTTGATTTCCAAATAAATTGGAGACATCGCAATAGGCAATATGGAATCCTCTTTCCAGAAGTGCAATATCGGTTTGGGGCTCGTGCCCCCAAAATCGTGCCCGCCATACCCAAGGCATTCCTTTGGCTGGTTTTTTTGGGCGGACCAATTTACAATCGATGCCATTTAACTTAAATTGGGTAAGTGGAAAGCCATAGAAATTGATCACTTCAATCGGATTTCGCGCAACCACTTCATATAATCGTTGTGCGATGAGCGAGGCTCCTAAACCGGAGGGATGAATCTTATCGGGCAATAAATCGGATCGGTCAACGAACAACTGATACAAATCAATAACCTCATTTTCGGTAGCATAGGCCACTTTTTGAATGGCGGGTATTATCTCATCTTTGATAACAGGATTCCAGATCTTGGTAGCATCTTCTGCGAATGAGGGTAACGGCAAGAGCAGTACAATTCTCGCCTCTGAATTACGCGTCTTAAAACTTTGAATCAATTCGGTTAAATCTGATTCAAAATCACCAAGAAAAAGGCGGTTCTGTTTTTTACTATCGTTGGTGCCCAACTTTATAAAGACGATATCGGGAGCAAATTTAAGCGCCCCGGCGTATCCTTCTGTTTTCCAATAGGGCTTATCGCCTTTCTTTAATAGCGTTGCCCCACTGACCCCGAAATTTTCAACCTCATAAGACGTACCTAGAAGACTCTGTAATTGTCCGGGATAAGCATTTTTCTCTCGGTTCGCCACACCTGAACCATAGGTAATACTATTACCGATACAGGCAATTTTTATAGTTTTTGTTCTGGTAGAATTAGACTGGCCAGAACCTGAAAAAACAATCAAAAGTGAACTTAAAAAAATCAGAAATATAGTAAGGTGCGGCCGTATATTCATCGATTAGTTCGCAATTATCATGAGATATCATTTGTAAGGTTTTCTATAAGAAAGAGAGACCGATCAACTTTGCTCATACGCTTTCACATGTTGCTTAGAAGTTCCTAATCCCTCGATACCCAATTCAACCATATCACCGGGCTTTAGATATTTCGGTGGGTCGAACCCTAAACCTACTCCTGACGGAGTTCCGGTAGAGATGATATCTCCCGGCAACAAGGTCATGAATTGGCTAAGGTAACTTACGACCTCTTGTACGTTAAAAATAAAATCTGAGGTGGAGCTGTTCTGAACCATTTCTCCATTGAGTTTGAGCCAAAGATTCAAATCGTTAGGGTTTTCAATCTCATCTTTAGAAGCAATAAACGGGCCTATGGGTGCGAACGTATCACAGCCCTTACCTTTACACCATTGGCCTTCTTTCTCAATTTGAAATGCCCGTTCGCTATAGTCGTTGTGAAGCACATAACCCGCGATGTGCTCAAATGCATTAGCCTCGGAAACATAGGAAGCTCTTTTGCCGATTACAATAGCCAATTCAACCTCCCAATCGGTCTTTTCACTGTTTTTTGGAATAATGACATCATCGTTCGGACCCACCATGGCCGAAGTAGCCTTAAAAAATAGCACTGGCTCCTTTGGTGACGCCATGCCACTCTCGGCGGCATGTTTTGCATAGTTCAGACCCACACAAACTATTTTGGATGGTCGAACCAAAGGTTGGCCCAAACGCACGTCGTTGGGGATTTTTTTGCAATACGATTCGTTGCTATCCAACCACTTTTGCAGTCTTTCGATACCTTCAGTACCAAAGAAATTTTCATCAAAATCTTCTCCAAACCCCAATATATCTATCCGTGTGCCGTCTTGTAGTTGTACGCCCGGTTTTTCCTTTCCCAAAATGCCATATCGTATTAATTTCATCGTCCTTGTTATTTTTTAATTATGTAGGTATTACTTCTCGAAAGAGTGTAAATCAACGGTTATTATTGAAGTTAAAGTTAACTATAAACCCTGTTATAATCCAAAGTAGATTTTTGGAGTACTTGTATGACCATTTAGAGCCGAAGAATTTTTGTTATGGATAACCGCAAGTGATGAGAAAGAGAAGGTGCTACCCGAAATCACCGTAAAATTGTATACCGAAGACACGGCACTAATTATAGGTGCTTCTACCGATGCGATGGCGAAGGTAACTTTTCTTTCTAAGTACATCTGTTGTGGAGCAGTGGACACCAATAATTAGTATTAAAAGTTGGCCATGAGTTTTTTGCCATTCCAATCGAACAATTCCATCATTTAGAAGGGTATTTTACATATATTTATTTTATGAAACCAATCACTTTTGTTTTACTCTCTCTCACTATTTTTTTCTTAGCCTGTTCAAAAGAAAAATCGCTCACGGTTTTTAAATCGCACGATTTTGCCATTGGTATTGACGAAAAAGGATTTATACAAGCGTTGAGCGATGTCAATAACAATGTCGATTACTTGGCCAAAGACACTATTGCTCCATTACTTTCAATCAAGATTGACTCTACTATTATCTATCCGGTTTCCGCTTCTTTTGAAAATGATCATTTAATTTTTCGCTTCGATGAAAATCTTAAAGCAAGGGTGAAAATCGAAGAAAAAGCTACCCACATCAATTTTGAACTTGTAGCGCTGAACAATCATGAAAATATTGAATTGATTGTTTGGGGGCCTGTACCTACACGCATTAATAAAAGTATCGGAGAAACCATTGGTGTCGTAAGAGGAGAATCGTTTGCCTTAGGTATACAATCATTAAATCCCAAGACTTTAGGTGGTTTTCCTTGGATGGAGAATGACGCCATGCCTGCGTTTAACATCTTTGAGCAAGAAGATTACTCAGATTTAAGCGAGGAGAACAAGCAACATACCCTGTATCGTGTAGAAGCGGCAAAGCCAGAAAGTTTTGGCAGTACCCTGCAGGCCTATTGCAGAAATAGAACCAAAGAACGAATCGTCTCCAATTTAAAACACGACAACTATATTTCTCCCATATATGAAGACCAAGGAATCATTGGCTCTAAGATTGCCCTATTCGGTTGTGCAGTTGAAAAAACACTTGAAACCATTGGAAAAATAGAAATTGCCGAAAACCTTCCACATCCTACAATAGATGGTAAATGGGGTAAAGAGGCTCAAACCGCATCGTCAGCCTATCTTATAATAGACTTCGGTGAAAAGTCGATCGATGACGCTATAGCATACACGAAAAAGGCTGGGCTTAAGTATTTGTACCATCCCGGTCCTTTTAAAAATTGGGGCCACTTTGACCTGAAGGAAGATCAATTTCCCAACGGTTGGGACGGGCTGAAAAAATGCGTTGAAAAAGCGGAAGAGAACGGTATTCACGTCGGCGTGCATACGCTTTCAAACTTTATCACGACCAATGACCCTTATGTAACGCCGATACCCGATAAAAGGTTAGGTCAAGTAGGAAGCTCTAACTTGACCGAAGCCGTTAATGCAACACAGACTGAAATACCCGTAGCATCGGGTGTTTTCTTTGCGCAATATGAAAACAACAACTTGCATACGGTACGAATTGGCACTGAACTCATTCGCTATAAAGAAGTCTCGGAATCATCGCCCAAAAAGCTAATTGGATGCCAACGCGGTGCATGGGACACCAAAGCAACGCCTCATGAAACAGGGGAAGAAGTAGCTAAACTTGTCGATCATGGCTACAAGGTGTTCCTTTCAAACCCCGAACTGAGCATCGAAATGGCTCAAAAACTTGCCGAATTGTTCAATTATTGTGGCTTGCGCCAAATTTCATTTGATGGTTTAGAAGGCAATAAATCGACGGGTATGGGTAACTACGGCGAGATTATCTTCACGAAATCTTGGCACGACGCACTTTCCGAGAATATAAAAAAGCATACCATAATTGATGCGAGTCGAACCTCTCATTATTTTTGGCATATGTACAGCCGAATGAATTGGGGTGAACCCTGGTATGCCGGTTTTCGTGAGAGCCAAACAGCATACCGACTTAAAAATCAGGCCTATTTTCAGCGTAACCTCATGCCGGCCATGTTGGGTTGGTTCAGCTTACGCCCTACAACACCTATTGAGGATATTGAATGGATGTTGGCGCGAAGCGCAGGCTTTGATGCGGGTTATGCATTTGTAGCCTCTGAACAGGTGCTAACAGAAAATGGGCAAACCCCGAAAATTCTTGAATCAATAGGGCAATGGGAAAAAGCTCGTATGGCCAATGCTTTCTCCAAGGATCAGAAAGAGCGCATGAAAGCCATTGAAAATGAGTTTCATTTGGAAAATATTGGTCCGAATACATGGGCGCTAAGCCAAGTAGCTTCCTTCAAGTTTAAGCATGAAAATAAGGTAAGACAACCAGGCGAACCGCTATTCTCTTCATTTGACTTTCAAAATACAGTAGCGGATGCACAGATGCATTTTATTCTTACGGCCAAAGAGGCATCGATTTCAAACATTACGATGGAAATGAACAAAAGCGTTGATGTTATTTTTCCGGTTAAGCTTAAGGCAGGTGAATCGATTCGCTATATGGGAGGAGAAAAAGCAGCAATATATAGCTCGGATTTAAAAAAGATAAGGGAATTTAACATCGATCCGAACATTTTTCAGCTGCGTGACGGAAAGCAATCCGTAGTATTCGATTGTGATTTTTCACAAAAAAAAGAAAACCCTACCGCAGCACTTGAAATAAGAATCCCTGGTCTGGCGGAAGCCGTTGGCAGTGATTAAGATTATTTAGCTCTAGAGCGTTCAAAAATTAAAACTCGTTTACTTGAAATGCACTATATAATTCCATAGGTTGCAACTTAAATTTGAAATTCATCTAATGCTAACAACACCCCCCCAACTTTCGTATTATAAAATTTTAATGAAATGCTTTCTTTTCATTCTATCTGCCTTATTCGTCATATCCTGCACCTCCCCAGAAAAGTCAATATTGGTTTTCAGCAAGACCGAAGGTTTTAGACATGCCTCAATTGAACCAGCTGTTATAGCTCTTGAAAAATTGGGTCGGGAAAACAGCTTTAAGTTAACAGCCACAGAAGACTCGAAATACTTCGTAGAAGATTCCTTAAAGCAGTATTCAACTGTTGTTTTTCTGAATACTAGCCAAGACATTCTGAACGATGTACAGCAGGCCGATTTCGAGCGCTATATTCAAGCAGGTGGTGGCTTTGTGGGTGTACACGCCGCTACCGATACCGAATATGATTGGCCCTGGTATAACAAATTGGTCGGTGCGGTTTTTGACGGCCACCCTAAAATACAGGAAGCTGAACTTCAGGTGACGAATCCCTCCCATTTCTTGACAAAAGGTCTAGATTCGGTATGGGTCAAAACCGACGAATGGTACAACTTTAGAAATATCAATCCTGATATCAACATCCTATTAAAAATTGACGAAAAAAGTTACGAAGGAGGCACAAATGGGGCCGACCATCCGATTTCTTGGTACCATGAATACGATGGAGGCCGGGCATTCTATACTGAAATGGGGCATACTGAAGATACTTTTAAAAACCCTAAGTTCTTGGCACACCTGCTCGGGGGCATTCAATATGCCATGGGAGATAGTGCATTGAATTACGGTTTGGTAAGAACCGATCGCGTACCACCTGAAGACCGTTTTGTAAAAAAAATTCTCGATTTCAACCTCAATGAACCCATGGAACTTGACGAACTGCCGGGTAAAGGGATCTTGTTCGTTGAACGCAGGGGGGTCTTGAAACTCTTCGACTTCAGTACGGAAAAAACTGAAATTATCGCGCAATTAGACCTTTTCTATGGTAACGAAGACGGCCTACTGGGCATCGCAGTTGACCCTAATTACCAAGAGAATCATTGGATTTACCTCTTCTATTCAAAGGCTGGAGAAATATCGCAACAGCATATCTCTAGGTTTGATCTAGTCGATAATAAACTCGATATAAGTTCTGAAAAAATCTTGCTAACCATACCCACCGATCGCCATTGCTGCCATAGCGGTGGTGCCTTGGAGTTCGGCCCCAACGGTAATCTGTTCATTACCGTTGGAGACAATACGAATCCGTTTGAATCGTCGGGTTTTGCTCCAATCGATGAGCGCGAAGGCAGAAAACGTTGGGATGCCCAAAAGTCGGCCGCCAACACCAACGACCTCCGGGGAAAAATACTGCGTATCAAACCGGAAGCAGACGGCTCCTATTCCATTCCCAAAGACAATCTTTTCGCGGAAGGAACGCCAAAAACCCGACCTGAAATCTACGTGATGGGTAATCGTAATCCGTTTCGGCATTCTATAGATAGTGAAACAGGATACCTTTATTGGGGCGATGTAGGGCCTGACGCAGGGAAGGCCGACCCAAACCGTGGCCCTAGCGGAATGGGCGAATATGATCAAGCTCGCCACGCCGGGTTTTGGGGATGGCCTTATACCAGAGGGTACAACGAGCCTTATAATGATTTCGATTTCACTACAGAAACTGCTGGAGAAAAATTTGACCCTGAACATTTGATTAATGATTCGCCGAACAACACAGGGCTAAAGAAACTACCACCAGCTCAACCTTCGATGATACCGATGACTTACGCTAGATCGGAAGAATTCCCCTGGATGGGAGAAGGTGGTATCAATCCCATGGCGGGTCCGGTTTACCGTGCTTCCAAAAATTCCAATGCCGAAAGTCCCTTTCCTGATTATTTTGAAGGAAATCTATTCCTTTACGAATGGATGCGCGATTGGATATATGTCATAACCTTAGACGAAAACCAAGATTATGTCAAAGCGGATGCCTTTATGCCCAACACCGAATTTTCACATCCGATGGATATGCTCTTTGGTTCCGACGGAAAATTGTATGTTCTGGAATACGGCCAAAAATGGAATTCACAAAACTTAGATGCCCGTTTAAGCAGTATTTCCTATTTACCAGGCAATCGAAAGCCTGTCGCAAAAATCGCGAACGACAAGACGGTTGGTGCCGCACCATTGACCGTAAAATTTTCAGGAAGCGAATCGTTGGATTACGATAACGATAAACTGAGCTATGAATGGTTCTTTACCGACGATGCGGTGCAGTCAGCTGAAGAAAATCCTGAATTTGTTTTTAAAGAAAATGGAATCTATACTATACGCTTAAAGGTCACCGATACTGAAGGAAATACAACGATTGCCAATACGAAGGTGATGGTCGGTAACGACCCCCCGACGCTATCTATCCAAGTTACCGAAAATGATTCGACCTATTGGTATGGCAAAAAAATCGCTTATAAAATCATCGTAAACGACAAACAGGACGGAACCACACTGGATAGCTCCATTTCCCCTGAAGATGTTCGGGTAACCTTTGATTACATTCCCGAAGGGAAAGATATTGTAAAAGCAACTATCGGGCATCAAAGAAACATTGTCCCTGAAGGCAAAAAAGTAATCGAGGCATCCGACTGCAAGGCCTGCCATGCCATCGACGAAAAAGTAAACGGCCCGAGTTATACCGATATTGCCAAGAAATATGGAAAAGACGATACTGGTTATTTGGTATCGAAAATCATAAAGGGAGGTGGCGGTGTTTGGGGCGAAGGTGCGATGTCAGCACATCCTCAACTGAACGTGGATGAGGTAACCCATATCGTCGATTACATTCTCACCTTAAAAACGAATAAAGAAGACACGCAAAAGTCATTGCCGCTTGAAGGCACATTGACCTTCAACAAGCATCAGATTTCAAAGGGGGAAGGCACGTATATCTTAATGGCCTCCTATCGAGACCGGGGAAACCCCGATCAACCCGAATCAGAGCTGACCACCCAAGGACAATTCGTTTTTCGTAGTCAAAAGATCGAGGCCGAAGATGCCAACGAAATTACTGAAGGAACTGGAATTTGGAACACCAATCACTCGCGAGTAGTAGGTGCATTGGTGCACAACTCCTTTTTAAGGTTCGATAATGTAAAACTCGAAAATCTACGGCAGCTCAAGTATGCCAATTTCTACAATTCAAACTACGATTTCAAGGGTACGGTAGAAATCAGAGAAGGTGCTGTTGACGGACCTATTATTGGTAAGCAAGCACTAAGCCATAATGGCAAACAAGAAACGGTGTACTATAAGATTCCCGTGAAACCAGCACTAAACAAAGGAACTATTTTTCTTGTTTTCAAGAATCCGGAAAACGAATTACGAAACATCGGGCATGCCGATTGGATCTCGTTTGACTATAAACGATAATATATACAAAAGGTTCAAAGGGCGTATTTAAGACCCACAAATAGTATTTAAAAGTCCCCTCTTTTTTTACTTATGTCTTTTCTTGTTTTGCGTATGGCAGTAACTTCGGACTTGAAATAGAACAGACCGTAAATCCAGCTACCAAAAGCTGGTTGAATCCAAGAGGTCAATATTAGAATTTTATATTTTAATGCCCGAAATCTGTAAATTGTATAAATAAAAGAAAATGAACACTTTTTTAAAGCTTGTTTTTCTATTGACTTCAATTACTATCGTAGCAATTGGAGTTCGCGTAACGGACAGTTTCCATGAAAAAAATGAGGAATTCCCTTCCAGATCGATAAAAGAAAAAACCTTCGATCTAATTGAAGACGCCGACTGGATTACGGATGGGCAAAAATTACCAACTAACGATTCTTTATTTTACCAAGACCATCCCGCCCCTATTTTCCGAAAAGAGTTTGAACCAAAAGGGGAAATAAAAAGCGCAATTCTACATATCACTGCAGCGGGGTACTACAAGGCTACGATGAACGGTGTTCCTATAGGCAAAAACGTACTGGATCCAGCTTGGACGGATTATAGCAAAAGAACATATTATACGGAGTATGATATAACCTCACAGATAAATCAAGGAAATAATTGTCTTGGGGTAACCGTGGGCAATGGGTTCTACAATCCTCTACCGCTTAAAAAATGGGGTAGTAGAAATTTAAGGGAAGATCTAAGCGTGGGCAAACCAACCTTTATTGCCAAACTCCAGTTATTATACGAAAATGGAGAAACAGAAAGTATTGTTACGGACCACACTTGGAAATACTCCTACGGACCGATTGTAAAAAACAGTGTATACATAGGTACGGTCTATGATGCTACGCAAAAAATCAAAGGATGGAACGAACCCGGTTTTACCGATTCTTCATGGGCACCATCCATCATCGGAAAAGGGCCAGGAGGGAAATTGCAAAAAGCATTTTTTCCTTCCGTTCAAATAACAGAGGAACTTACCCCGACCGCTATTAGTTCACCAGAAAATGGAATCTACATTGTGGATATGGGGGTTAATTTTACAGGAACGTACAAAATAAGACTATCGGGTAAAGTAGGCGACACAATAACTTTTAGATTTGGTGAACGTATTTATGATGATGGAACATTGAACCCGATGACCTCGGTAATAGGACAGATCAAGAAAAAAGGTGTTGGCGGTCTTGGATCTCCTGAGGTTGCTTGGCAGACCGACAGCTACATTATTGGCGAGAAAGTACCATCTTGGTTCGAACCCCAATTTACTTATCACGTTTACAGATATATGGAAATCAAAGGTCTGGACATGGCACCGAAAATTTCAGATATCAAAGGCCTATTAATGAATACAAATGTTAAAGATGCCGGTGATTTCAATAGTTCTTCCGACCTGTTGAACAAAATCGAAGAAGTAGCGGAAAGGACTTTTTTATCCAATTTAATCAGTGTACAGTCCGATTGTGCGTCCAGAGAAAAATTTGGCTATGGTGGAGATCTGAACGCTATAAGCGAGTCTTATATCGTCAATTACGATATGCAAGATTTCTATCGTAAAACAATCTACGACTGGGTTGATGCCATGAAGGATTCTACTTTTGTGGACACAGCTCCTTTTGCGGGTATTGAATATTGTGGCATCAGCTGGGAGTCTGCTTTTCTCACCACACAGTACTACCTGTACCTGTATTATAATGATACGGATATTATTAGGGAACTCTATGCACTTGACAAAAAGTGGATGGAAAAGGTGGCCACAATCCATCCAGATGGCATAGTCAACAACGGACTTAGCGATCACGAATCACTAGAACCCGTACCCGTTCAATTAACGGGAACGGCCCACTATCTGCAGTGCGCAGAAATAATGAAAACGTTCGCGCTAGTAATGGATGACAAAGAAAATGAATTGAAATATGGTAAACTCGCCAATCATTTGCGAAAACTCATCAAAAATAAATTTTGGGACAAACCGATAACTGAAAAAATAAACCGTCAAACGCTATTTTCCACCTTACTATATCATAACGTTATACCCGCAGAAGAACTCCAAGCCGCCAAAGACTCCTTACTAAAAGCTTTGGGGAATGGTCCCTCAGGACATTTTAATACGGGTATTTTTGGCACTAAATACGTTCTTGAGGCCGTTTCGGTACATATTTCACCCGCTACTGTTTTTGATGTAGTCAACAGCAAAAAATATCCGGGATGGGGTTTTATGATCGATAATGGGGCAACCACTATTTGGGAAACCTGGAAAGAAAGTGATAATGTTTTCTCAAACAACCACCCTATGTTCGGTTCAGTTTCCGAATGGCTCTACAGATGGCTGGGAGGGATTCGCCCGGACCCGAAGCATCCAGGTTTCAAAAAGTTCTTACTCGCGCCCTCTAACCCAAATGGACTCGATTTTGTCAATACCAGATACCGATCGCCCTATGGTACAATTATTTCTAATTGGAAAAGAGAACCATCTGGCAGCTACAGGTATGAAATGAAAATCCCTGAAAAAAGTGTTGCCAAGGTACGTTTAGAAATGGTATCATCTCAAAAAATAAGTATATCGAAAAATGGCAAAACACTTAAAACGGGAACAATCAAAAACCTGGGAACAGGAAAATTCGAACTTAAGGAAGGGGATTACTTGATTGTTGTGTCGGCCAAATAAACTAGCCAGTCAGATGGCCGCCACACCCACTATAGGGTTTGAGTTCTAAATATGGCCTAAAAAAAAAACCTAATAGAAGACGTTCGAAGTTAAATTTGATGCGTTTTGGGTTGATTTGATATCTTACTCAAAAATACAAAATACTAAAGTTGGGCTGGCAGAGTTAGAATCTCCGCGCTATTCGGCTATATACCAAAACATTACAGTCATTTTTTTTAATTAGTAATCGAATAGATCTGCCGCTTACATGGTATAAATATTAAAAATGAATACCAAATCAATTTAAAGGAGCTTAAGTTTTATTAAACAGTTAATATGCTTGGGTCTAACGAAACCTTTAGTAAATATATTATGAATAACCCTGTAAAAAACATTTTCAAATTCCTGAAATAATGTACATTTAGGGGCGTTAGAACTGTAGATAAATCTGGTATGCGAATAGGTATTATAATTGGAAGAATT
>CAZRIE010000065.1:16109-23944 GCA_964600075.1 uncultured Flavobacteriaceae bacterium | reverse complement strand
TCATCAAAATCAAAAAACCAACCTAAACACATGAACTTATTGTAACTAACTCAAAAAGTTCAATTTCATAGCAATTTGTATTTATAACACTCTACTTTTAGAATACCCTACCCTACAATCCGATTTTTTTTGAAAAATAGTCAGTTATTATAATGGACATAACAGCTTTATTTCGAAAATTACCCACAACGCCCTGAAAAACAGATTTATAACAAAGCTTCTAGAATCAATAACAGAAACTGCTTTTTTCTGTACCTTTAGGTTATAAGATTGCTTAGCATGACCGATACTTTCTTTCAAGAACTTCAAGACGACCTACAAAAAGGTGTTCACAAAAAAGGACATCCTTTCCGCTATTGTACTATGGCCACTGTAGGCCTTGAAAATATGCCCCGATTACGAACCGTAGTGTTACGTAAAGTATCGGAAAACTCAAAATTGACTTTCTATACAGATAGACGTTCCAAAAAGATACTACATATTAAGGAAAATAATAAAGTGAGCCTTTTGTTCTACAATTCAAAAAAATTGTTGCAAATAAAAGTAGAGGGGCTGGCCTCTATTATTTCCGATAGGGCCCTCTTACAAAAATATTGGAGTGGTGTACAACCGAATAGTCGAAAAGACTACACGGCAAATTCTGCACCGGGAAGTAGCATTTCTAACCCTGATACCGTTGAATATCTCGATGAAGACAACCATTTCTGTATGGTTGAAATCGAGGCCTTTAGAATCGAGTACCTCAAATTGCGCAGGCCTAACCATCTACGGATTCGATTTTCGAAAATAGGTGGAGAGTGGAATGGAGAGTTTTTAGTACCTTAATTCTTGGTTAGACAAAGTAACTAACATTCACCAACACCACTATGGTCAAAGACGGGGACAGTAATTACCTTTTTTTGAAAAATTACATTTTGATAATCGAAAACTCTAACTGCAGGGGCTTTAGCGTATCCATCAACATCGGAATCAAATCTTTCCCCAATTCTAAATAGAGTTCGGAAAAATTTAGGTTTCGCTCTTGCAACGACTGGTTGGGAAAAAGTAGGTTCTGAATTTCGGTCATACGCGTCACATGATCTTTCAGTTTACGTTTTTGGGCCTTGAGCAAACGTTTTTCGAGCTTGTCCAAGCCTTTTTTTTGTTTGACTTCTTGGGCCCTTACTGCACCATGAAAAGACTTATCGGTTTGTTCGGCAAGTTCATAAATCCTTTTGAATTGTTCTTCTAAAATTTGTTTTTGGGGCGTAAAGTCAATGTCGATATTCGATATTTCGCGAATTTTCTTATTAATAAAAGAACTTCGTTTCAGAAAGAGGTCCGAAACGGAAATATTCATTTTCTCTAATTTTTTTTGCTGCTTTTCCGTAATGACCAACGCCGAATTACGTAATAAAAGTACGGGAAACGGTACTTTCATCGCCTCAAACATCGATTTCAGTTCGAGCCAGTAGGCAATCTCCCCGCCACCTCCGATATAACACAAATTGGGCAAGATGACTTCTTGGTACAATGGACGAGCGATAACATTGGGTGAAAACCGTTCGGGATGGTCTAGTAGCTCCTTTTCTAATTCATCTTTTGAAAAAACAATCTCCGAATCCAAAACGAAAAACTTACCGTCTTTCTCAACGATTCGCTCACGTATTCCATCTTTCAGATAAAAATAATTGATTTCTCGGGGATTGACTTGTATGCCATAATTTTGACCAAGACCTTCTAAACCTGAAATTGTCTCGGTTACTTTGTCGAACGAGGTATTTTCGAAAATATCCTTTTGGGCATAGGGCGCCAAAAGTTGTTTTAGATTTTTATCATCCCCATCAACGATGACCAGTCCATACTCTCCAAAAAGTTCGTTGGCCAGATATCGCGTGGCATCGGTCAAGTTGTCGTGTTCTAAATACGCTTTTTGAAAAAGATTTTTTAGGTGTTCGGCATGAATGCTGTTCCCAAGTTGATTGGCGAACGCTTCATAGACCTCTTCGAGGCCATTGGTCTGCAAATGACCTACTGCTCCACCGGCATTATTATCGGGGTTCCATTGTAGTTTTTTTCCCTTGAAATTAAAATAATTAATCTCATCAAAATCGTGATCCTCTGTGGCCATCCAGTAAATAGGCACGAAATTGTATTTGGGGAAAGCCTTTTTTAAATCGACCGTAAGATTAATGGTCGAGACAATTTTATAAAGAAAATACAATGGGCCGGTAAATAGGTTTAGCTGATGCCCTGTAACTACCGTATATGTTATGGGCTCTTTTAATTTTCTGAGGTGGATCTTGGTTTCCTCCGATACTGAAAATTCTTCATATTGGGCCTGAAGGGCATTGTATAAAACCTCGCGGTTCGCTTCGGGAAAATGTGTTGCCTTCTCCGCTATTTGCCCTGCAAAGCTCTCTAGATTTGAATACCTATTGTAAAAAGGCTTCAGACTTTCCTTTTCAGCAATATAATCACAAATGAATTCGGTAAAATAACCAGTTCGGTCGAAGGGTAAACAGTCAATATCCATAGATGTGTAAATATAAAAACTCTTCCCCATTGCGGCTTCCTAAAAATACGTTAATTAGTTCGACCCAATTTTCATACCTCTGACGGATATTCGGCCCTGATTTCAGTCAAGAATTATTAGCTTTGATCATAAGAGAGTGCTTTGAAACATATCAATTATCTTTTTATGCTCCTTTTTGCGCCGGTCTTCGTTAAAATTTTATACCGTAGCTAAGGCTACGCGAGAAAATTTTGCCTAAAACGACATCAAAAATGACCTATAAAAATTCTAATCACATATTTCAAAACATTCTCCAGGAAAAGAGATAAAAGATTGCATTTGAAAACACTCCTACTTTTTTTTATAAGCTGTTATACATTTTCGACCGTTGCGCAAGACTTAAAATCGCCTTCGGAGTTTCTTGGCTATGAATTGGGTACCCAGTTTACACGCCATCACCGGGTAGTAGATTATTACCAATATTTATCGGAAACAAATTCCCAACGCGTTCGATTGCAAGAATATGGCCAAACTAATGAAGGTAGGCCTTTGCTGTTGATCTATATCTCAGCCGCAAAAAACAGTAAGAATCTCGAGAATATTCGCCAAGAACATCTCAGAAATACCGAAGGCACCGGAAACCCAACCAAGGCCATTGTTTGGATGAGCTATAACGTACACGGCAACGAAAGCGTAAGTACCGAGGCTTCGATGCAGACCGTTTACGAACTGTTGACCCAGAAAAGCGAGTACCTAAAGAATACCGTGGTCATCATTGACCCGTGTGTCAATCCCGATGGGCGCGATCGCTATGTCAATTGGTACAATCAATATAAAAATACGCCACAACAAATAGACCCCAATAGCAAAGAACACGATGAGCCTTGGCTAAGCGGTAGGGCCAATCATTATATGTTCGACCTTAACCGTGACTGGGCTTGGCTGACACAGATAGAAAGTCAACAACGCATTAAAATGTATAACCAGTGGCTACCACATGTACATGTAGATTTTCATGAGCAGCCAGTGGACAACCCCTATTATTTCGCACCTGCCGCAGAGCCCTTTCATGAGGTCGTCACTGATTTTCAGCGCGAATTTCAGGTTACCGTCGGTAAGAACCATGCTAAATATTTCGACGTCAATGGTTGGTTTTATTTTACAAAGGAAATTTTTGATCTGCTCTATCCCAGTTATGGCGACACCTACCCTACCTATAATGGAAGTATCGGCATGACCTATGAACAAGGCGGTGGTGGAAAGGCCGGATTGGGTATCGTGACCGCTATCGGAGATACGCTTACCCTAAAAGACCGTATTGATCGCCACCATACAACGGGACTCTCGACCGTTGAAATTGCTTCAAAAAATGCGCAAAAACTAAATGAGGAATTTAAAAAATTCCATGAGAACAAAAATTACAAATATAAAAGTTACGTTTTGAACGGCGATATCAATAAAATAGGTGCTCTCACCGGTTTACTTGCACAGCATGAAATTGAATTCGGATGGGCCAAACCAGGAAACGCCAAGGGATTCATTTATGAAACAGGAAAAAATGGAAGTCTAAAAACTTCCGAAAAAAGTTTGGTGGTAGCAACGGACCAAAAAAAAGGCACACTAGTCAAAGTTCTGTTCGAACCCAATGCCAAATTGAGCGATTCACTGACCTATGATATTACCGCCTGGTCGCTACCTTACGCTTATGGTTTAGAAGCTATTGCCTCGGAAACAAAAATAAACGCAACCCTAGACATCAATAGCCGGAGAATCTCCCCGCCTATAGCTGCGAACCTATCTAAAAATGCCTATGCCTTTTTGACCAATTGGAACAGTTTCAGCGATGCCCAATTTTTGGCTGATTTACTAAAAGCGGATATCAGAGTTCGATACGCAAAAAAACCGTTCACTATGGATGGCCATGAATACGATCGTGGCAGCCTAATTATTACCAAGGCAGATAATGCCAATACACTAGATTTTTTAAAAGACCTAAAAGATATCTCATGGAAATACGATAAAACATTGAGGGGAACCTCTACCGGTTTTGTAGAAGGTGGAAAAGACTTTGGATCAAGTTCGGTACAAATGGTCAAAAATATTAAAGTTGCTTTGCTTTCGGGCGAGCCAACTTCGACCCTGCGTTTTGGAGAAATCTGGCACTTCTTTGAACAGCAATTGCATTACCCCGTGACCATACTAGACTCGGACTATTTTAAGCAAGTGAATCTCTCAAAATACGACGTACTGATTTTAGCAGATGGAAACAGTTATACCAAGTTTCTTGATAAAGATACCCTTGATGACCTAAAAGATTGGGTTAACAATGGGGGCACATTAATTGCCATGGGTAGTGTACTAAAGGCATTAACCACAAAAAAAGGGTTCAGTATCAAAACCAAGGAAACCGAAAAAGATAGTACCCTTATCGTACCTGTTTTCGAAAAAAACCAACGTGAGCAAATCAAAAAAGAAATTCCCGGCGCCATTTTCAAGACTAAAGTCGATAACACCCACCCTTTGGCTTATGGCTATAACAACAGCTATTTTACCTTAAAACTGGGCAACGATGCCTATGCGTATTTGGATCAAGGCACTGTGGTCTATTTAGAGGAAAACAACACCAAACCCGTCGCTGGTTTTGCCGGCAGTGATGCCCAAAAAAAAATTGCCAATACCCTAATCTTCGGTGTTGAAGACCTTGGCAAAGGCCAAATTATTTATATGGTCGACAACCCTCTATTTAGAGGTTTTTGGGAGAACGGAAAATTGTTTTTTGCAAATGCACTTTTTATGGTGGATTAAAAGCTTTGAGGAAAGCTAAAAATTAATCCGAGAGCATTATAACAAAATAGGTTTTTTAAAACCTATTTTAAAGAAACCTTTAACACATAATCATCCGCAGTCATAAAGAGTGTTTTTTCATTTGAAGAAAAAGCACAATTGGCCGTTTTTTCCCCCGTATGTATTCTTGCAATGGGTTTGCTATCCAAATCGAATATCCAGATTCCACCAGGGCCAGTTGCAAAGAGATAACCTTTGCTATGCATTTTCATGCCATCGGGCAAACCTTGTTGGCCTTCCTTACCTATCAAGTCGGTCACGTTGAAGAACACTTTTTTGTTTACCACGTTTCCAGTCTCCATAATATCATATTGATACCAAACAGCATGTTCGGGGTTGGATACCGCTACATACAATTTCAAACCATCGGTAGACACCGCAACGCCATTGGGTCGTGATAGCTTATCGATCAGGACAATTTCCCCCGAAGTTTTTAAACAATAGATCCCTTGAAAATCAAGTTCTTTGGTCGGGTCGTCCATTTGCTTAGGCAGACCATAAGGGGGGTCGGTGAAATAAAGATTTCCCTTAGCGTCAAAAACCCCGTCGTTCGGGCTGTTAAAGCGCTGGCCCTCATAGTTATCTGCCAATGCTTCATATTCCGGTTTGGGGTCATCTAAAGAACTTATCATTTTGGCCACCCTGCGTTCGCCGTGTTGCATAAGTACCAATTCTCCATTGGGGCTCAACAGCAATCCGTTAGATCCCGGCTCTGCACAGTCCGAACAATTTCCTAAAAATCCCGAAGGAAATAAATACTCAGAGGTATTTCCTTTCGCATCGATTTTAAAAACTTTGTTATTAGGGATATCGGAAAACAAGAGATAATCCCCATCCGAAATATATAAGGGGCCTTCCGTCCATGTGAAACCGCTCCCAATGACTTCTATTTGGGCATCCGCATCGATTAGCTCAAGAGCCATATCGTCTAAAATTTCGATAGCGAATTGATGTTGTTTTTCTTGGGAGAATAGCGTTAGATGAAAAAGTACTGCGAGAAGTACTGTATATATTTTTTTCATTGTACTGTTATTATTAATTTTTGTTTCTCTTGAGTTTGAGTACAGGGTTTAACTTTTGTCTAGCCGGTGAGAACACCCCTTTATGCAATCTTCTCGGTCATCCATCCCTCGTCGGCTGCAAGTTGAGGGAAGAATACTAATATTAAAATTAGCTCATAAATTTCGAAATACAGAATATTAGGGTTATTGCCGTTGTTCCAAAAATAAGGGTTCCTACGGTCTGTACTTGGTTTCCTTGTTTTACATCCATACCTGTAAGCTGGGTCAATACCCAAAAAAAACTGTCGTTGGCATGGGAAACTACCGTTGATCCAGCTCCGATAGCCAAAACCGTCATGGTTTTCATAAAGGCATCATCAAGGCCCAGCGCGGGCATCATCGGAGCCACAATTGAGGCCGTTGTTATCAAGGCCACCGTAGAAGAACCTTGGGTGGTCTTTAGACAGGCCGCCAATAAAAATGGAAAAAATAAGCCTATTGACATGCCTGAAAAACTTTCAGTAATTAGGTCTGCAAATCCTGAATTTTGTAGCATCGCGCCGAATATTCCTCCTGCACCAGTAATCAACATAATGGGTGCCGCTATTCGCAATGCATCGCCCAACCAGCCTGTAGCGGAATATACTTTTTCGTCTAGTTTTTCAGGTAATAACAGGGATAAAAAAACACCTGTCAAAAGTGCAATTACTGGACTTCCTAAAAACGAAATTACAGGATACAACCCCGAACCGGTCAATTCAAATTCGGGATAGTCAAAAACTGATTTTATGACAATCAAAACTATCGGGACTATAATGCATAAAAGTGAGAGCCCCAGTTTCGGCTTGTGAAGGGCATCGGGCGAAGTTTCCATTTTGATTGGAATATCTATTCGCGATGCGATTTTAGTCGCAAAAAAATAACAGGTCGTAAGCGATAGCACACTAACAATAAGCCCCCATAAAATCACGCTGCCCAACTCTGCGTCCAAAATACCTGCAGCTGCAATAGGGCCAGGAGTGGGCGGAACCATAACATGTGTCGCCGTAAGACCTAAGGCCAAAGCAGCGGTCGTACCCGCGTACGAAACTTTTGCTTTATGTGACAGCGCTTTATTCAGCGAATTCATAATAATAAATGCACTGTCGGCAAATACGGGGATGGACAACAAATACCCTGTCAACATCATGGCCAAATGAATGGACTTCTCCCCTATCAATTTGATCATACGAGTGGCAATGACCATGGCCCCACCCGACTTTTCAAGAATAGTACCGATAGCGACGCCAAAGAAAATGATGAGTCCGATTTTGCCCATGATGCTACCAAAACCATCGTTTACCGAAGATATGATTTCATTGACGCCCATTCCTGTAATAAAACCATAGCCGATTGCGGCCAATAGCAAAACAAAAAAGGGATGTATTTTCCAACGTACTATGCCCAATATAATAAAGGCAAGTGCTACGATCAATGCGATAACGTATATCATGGGT
>CAZRIE010000065.1:14605-16009 GCA_964600075.1 uncultured Flavobacteriaceae bacterium | reverse complement strand
CAAATTCAAGTTCAAGTTCAAAGGTTACTGGGTAATGGGTAATGGGTAATGGGTAATGAAAATAGTTCCTTGGGTACGGCACATGTACTGAATACAGTTACTGCGAACTGCCTACTGGAATCACCATTCTGTAAAACTTCCATCTTCGTTCCGCCAAATCGGGTTGGCCCAATCGTGACCTAACTTTTGTCCTTCTTTTAATTTTTCTTCATCGATTTCAACGCCCAGTCCCGGTTTTTTGAGCAGGTCAATATAGCCATCTTTTACTTTAAAGATTTCGGGGTTCTCCATATAATCCAACAAATCGAAACCTTGGTTGTAATGGATGCCTAAACTACTTTCTTGAATAAAGGCGTTGATGGACGTAAAATCGATATGCAAACAAGAGGCCAATGCAATTGGGCCTAACGGACAATGGGGTGCTAATGAGATATCATAGGCCTCGGCCATAGCTGCAATTCTTCGCACTTCTGAAATTCCACCGGCATGGCTCAAGTCGGGCTGGATGATGTCTACCGTTCCACGGTGAAGTAGTTCCTTGAAATCCCATCGGGAAAACATACGCTCTCCCGTTGCTATGGGAATACTGGTGTATCGATAAATATGATCGAGGGCTTCATTATTCTCGCTTAAAACAGGTTCTTCAATGAACATAGGATGATAAGGGTCCAACTCATCGATTAGCCGTTTTACCATGCCTTTGTGTACCCGGCCATGAAAATCGAGGCCGATATCCAACATATCTCCGAATTCTTCGCGAAGAAGTCTAATATTATTGGCCACAGTCTTTACTTTTTGAAGGGAATCGATCCAAGCAAACTCCCCCGTTGCATTCATTTTAACCGCTTTGTAGCCCTGAGCTACTTTTTCTCGGGCCTGTTCGAGCAAAACTTCAGGATGGTCTCCTCCGACCCAACAGTACATCTTCATTTTTTTGCGTACGGCACCGCCCAAAAGTTCATAGACAGGTACGCCCAAGTGCTTCCCTTTGATATCCCAAAGGGCCTGGTCAATTCCGGAAATCGCGCTCATCAAAATCGGCCCACCGCGATAAAATCCGCCGCCATAAAGTGTTTGCCAAATATCTTCGATATCGTTTGCCGAGCGACCTATAATATATTTCGAAAGTTCATGAACACACGCTTCTACGGTAGCTGCTTTTCCCTCAACGACGGGTTCTCCCCAACCGATGATCCCGCTTTTGGTTGTCATTTTTAAAAACAACCAGCGTGGAGGCACCTTGAAAAGCTCTATTTTTTCTATACGTAATCCATCCATGAAGAATCTGACATTTATTATAACGCCAACCCTTTTAAATCAAGTTGAGATAACTATTAGGTTGGTTTCCCCTAAAGTAAGGAATATTTGCGAAGTGTCAAGTGCAAGTAGACGGTAGACGGTAGA
>CAZRIE010000065.1:0-14505 GCA_964600075.1 uncultured Flavobacteriaceae bacterium | reverse complement strand
CTAAAGTAAGGAATATTTGCGAAGTGTCAAGTGCAAGTAGACGGTAGACGGTAGACGGTAGACGGTAGATCAAAAACTAAACTACTAAACCTATAAACTCATTCATCAATAAACCTGCCCTGTCGGCAGGCTGGCTTATAAACTTTTTTTCTAAACCGGAACACCGTAGAGATCGAAGTCCGCGGCATCAGTGATTTTGATGTTTGTAAACTCTCCCTGTTTTAAGTAGTGTTTTGTGGCATCAATTAGTACTTCATTATCCACATCGGGAGAGTCGAATTCGGTACGCCCAACAAAATAGTTTCCTTCTTTGCGATCAATGATACACCGAAAGGCTTTTCCGATTTTTTCTTGGTTGAGTTCCCATGAAATCTGGGATTGCAGTTCCATAATATCGTTAGCACGCTCTTGTTTTACATCTTCGGGAACATCATCATTTAAATTATAGGCATGGGTATTCTCTTCATGACTATAGGTGAAACAACCTAAACGCTCAAATCGCATTTCAGCGACCCAATCTTTTAGGGTTTGAAAATCTTGTTCGGTCTCACCGGGATAACCGACTATCAATGTGGTACGAATAGTCATTTCAGGTACGGCAGCCCTAAATTCTCGCAACAATTTTGTGGTCTTTGCCTGAGTAGTACCGCGCCGCATACTTTTTAAAATGGCATCGGATATGTGTTGTAACGGAATATCGAGGTAGTTACAAATTTTTGGTTCCTGTTTCATTACCTCCAGAACATCCATAGGAAAACCTGTCGGGAAAGCATAATGCAATCGTATCCATTCTATGCCCTCTACTTTGACCAAATTCTGGAGCAGTTCGGCCAAGTTTCTTTTTTTGTAAAGATCAAGTCCATAATAGGTAAGGTCTTGGGCAATCAGAATCAATTCCTTTACCCCTTTCGCTGCCAATTTTTCCGCTTCCGTCACCAAATCTTCAATCGGTTTGCTCCGGTGTTTTCCGCGCATAATGGGAATGGCACAAAAAGAACAAGGCCGGTCACAGCCTTCGGCAATCTTTAGATAAGCATAGTTTTTTGGGGTTGTTGTCAAACGTTCCCCAATCAATTCGTGTTTATAATCAGCACCCAAAACTTTCAGCAAATTTGGGAGTTCGCTAGTACCGAAATATTCATCTACATTAGGAATTTCCTTTTGTAGATCTGGCTTATAGCGTTCGCTTAGGCATCCGGTGACAAATACTTTGTCTACTTCGCCTGCCTCTTTCTTCTGCACATATTCCAGAATTGTATTTATGCTTTCTTCCTTGGCGTTCGCAATAAACCCACAAGTGTTGATGACCACTACGTTACCCTCCTCCTCATGAACCACTTTTTTATCGTTCGCACGCAATTGCCCCATAAGTACTTCCGAATCGTAGACATTCTTCGAGCAGCCTAATGTGACTACATTAATTTGATTCTTTTTTAATGATTTCGTGCGCATAATATTCTAATGGGCTGCAAAAATACGATAAGTAAGAGGAACCGCGTCTATCAAACAAGAATTCTTAACGTTTTACGTTAAACCTTCATAACCCATTGAAGTCCAAGCAAAAAGACAAGTCAATATGAAAACTAAAGTCGCTCTTATAGTTGCACTTTCTTTAGTACTCATTGCAGGCTGTTCAAAAGACTCCGAACAGGAAAACCCTCAAGAAGAAATCAAACTCGAAGCTGGGGAATTTTATTTTCCACCTGTGGATACTGATATCTGGGAAACGGTCACTTTGCAGGAATTGAACTGGAATACCGAAGCCGAACAGCCGTTACACTCTTTCTTGGAAGAAAAGAATACCAAGGCCTTCCTTATTTAAAAGGATGGGGAAATTGCTATTGAGAAATATTATGGCACTTTCACCAAAGACAGCCTTTGGTACTGAACCTCCACCGGAAAAACCTTGACCTCCTTTACAGTCGGGATCGCTCAGGAAAATAGATTCTTAGCCCTTGAGGACAGTTCTTCGAAATATTTGGGCGAAGGTTGGACATCTGCTACACTAGAACAAGAAAGTAATGTAACCGTTCACAACCAACTTACGATGACCGCAGGGCTAAACGATTTATTTTTTGATTGCGTAACGGCAAACTGTCTAAAATTCAAAGCGGATGCCAGTACCAGATGGGCCTATCACAATGGCCCCTATACACTTCTACAAAGTTTGGTAAGTTCCGCTACCAATATGGAATGGGGTACGTATTTTAATTCTGAATTACGGAACAAAATTGGTATGAACGGCGCTTGGATATTAACGAGTGGTTCAAATAATGTCTATTTCAGTAATGCCAGAAGTATGGCCCGTTTTGGACTCTTGAACCTGAACAGTGGGAATTGGGAAAACAAAAGTATATTGGGGGGGGGTATGAACTATTTAGAAGCAATGAAAAATTCATCATAAGATCTCAATAAATCATATGGCTATTTATGGTGGCTCAACGGAAAGGAAAATTATAGGGCTCCCGGTTCACAGGAAGTTTTTACCGGCAGCTTAATACCCAAGGCCCCAGCCGACACCTTTGCAGGTCTTGGAAAAAATGATCAAAAACTATATATAGTACCGAGTAGGTCTGGTAGTTGTAAGAATGGGAGAAGCTGCAGGAGATGAACTTTTGGGGCCTTCCAGTTTCGACAACGAACTTTGGGAACAGATCAATTCGCTTGCACAATAAGCTTGCAGCTTGGTTTGAAGAATTTTTTAAAATGGTAAAACTCGAAAGCTATTTTTGATTTTGAAGTCTCGGATCTTTTGACTTGATGGTTATTGGCCTATTCTCTACTACTTCGGTACACCGCTCTAGCACCTCTACCTCAAGCCGATTCATGGCTTCTTTTGTATAAAATGTCAAATGTGGCACCAAAATTACATTTTCCATCTCATAGAGTGGTTTTAAAGGGTGGCTCGCTTGATTTAGAGGTTCTTGGCTAAATACATCAAGTCCGGCACCTGCAACCAGTTTTTTCTCCAATGCCGCTACTAAGGCCATTTCATCGATCAAGGCTCCCCTTGCCGTATTTATGACAATGGCACTTTTTTTCATGGCCTTAATCTCATTTCTACCAATCAGATGTTTAGTTTCTTGATTCAAAACGGCATGTAACGAGATAAAGTCACATACTTTGATCAAGTCGGTTAACGAATCATATTTTTCAATGCCATGTTCGGCCAATTCTTCCGATGTTTTGTACGGATCATACCCTATTACTTTTGCTCGAAAACCTAAGCCAGCCATTCTAGCCATACTTTTCCCAATTTTACCACACCCTATAATACCTAAAATTTTTCCGGAAATATCATGTGCCAACCACTTTTGACCAGGCCACGCCCATGCATTTTTAGCCATTTGGTTTTGTAGTGCAGGTAACTTTTTGGTCAGGGCGATAAGCAATGCAAATGCACCTTCGGCGACTGTCTCTTCGGCATATTCAGGAATGTTGACCACTATTATCCCTTTTTCATTTGCGGCGGGGATATCAATCGCATCTATTCCGACCCCGTATTTAATAATCGCCCTGAGTTTTTTTGCAGAACCAATTATTTTTCGCGTGATAGGCGTATAGCACATTAATAGGATATCGCAATCCCCAATTTCTTTTGCTAGCTTTTCTTCGGAAATGCCATCAGGAAACAATACTAAACTATGGCCTGCTTCACGGAGGGAGTTATCTATCAATGGAGTTTCAAGCTCCTTATCTGTTCTGATTATCTTCATCTAAAAAGATTTATGAATTACAAATAGTGAGTTCTGAATCTTTACTTAAAACCTCATAAAAAAGTATAACGGGTATACATCCCCATAAAAAAACAAAGGGCTTTCTGAACAGCATACCCATCTTACCCTTTAATCAATACTAAAAATTCGTTTTTTGTAGGTCACCGCGGTATCTGGAACATAAATTGGCATGGTATGCTTGCTCTCTGTTATAAGAACCGGCATGGTATGCTTTCTATCCGGTACGATAACGGGCATGTTATAAAATGACATTGCTAAGCTCGACCCCTTATTTTTGGGACTATAAAAATCAAAATCCTGGACGATTACGGAATCTTTTAAAGGCAATGACCAAGCATTTTTTTTACTAAATCCCAACTTTGCGGTTGCCGTAGTATCTGTTTTAAATGGTAATTGGGTTTGGGCACTGGCGAAACCAACAAATGACAGAATCGTAGCTAAGGCGAAAATAGTACTTTTCATATCGTTTTATTTAATCGTTGTTTCTTACATCTTAAAAAAAGAATCGACAAACTCGTGTTTATTAAAAACCTGAAGGTCTTCGATGCCCTCACCTACCCCAATATACTTTACTGGTATCTGAAATTGGTCAGAGATACCGATAACAACGCCCCCTTTTGCTGTGCCGTCTAATTTTGTAACAGCTAATGAAGTAACTTCAGTTGCCTTCGTAAATTGTTTCGCTTGTTCGAAAGCATTCTGCCCGGTAGAGCCATCTAAAACCAACAAAACATCGTGGGGCGTATCGTCGACCACCTTTTGCATTACCCGTTTGACCTTGGTCAATTCGTTCATCAAGTTCACTTTGTTGTGCAATCGACCAGCAGTATCTATAATGACTACATCTGCGTCTTGGGTTACGGCTGAACTTAGCGTATCAAAAGCGACCGATGCCGGATCACTACCCATTTTCTGCTTTATGATGGGCACGTCTACTCTATCTGCCCAAACCTGCAATTGTTCTATAGCAGCGGCCCTGAAAGTATCGGCTGCTCCAAGAACAACTTTTAATCCTTGTTTTTTGAACTGATAGGCCAATTTACCAATCGTGGTAGTTTTACCGACCCCGTTAACCCCCACTACCATTATAACATACGGTTTTTTATCTTGCGGGATACCAAATTCCGTTTCTTCGCCCAAATTGGTTTCGGAGAGCAGACTGGCTATCTCTTCGCGAAGAATGGCGTTGAGTTCATCGGTACCTACATACTTATCTTTGGAAACACGTTCTTCGATACGACCAATAATTTTTAAGGTAGTATCCACGCCCACATCCGAGGTGACCAATACCTCTTCCAGATTGTCCAAAACGTCGTCATCTACTTTTGACTTACCAGCTACGGCCTTGCTAAGTTTCGAGAAAAAAGTGGTCTTGGTCTTCTCCAGACCTTTATCTAAGGTCTCCTTTTTCTTTGAGGAAAATATATTCTTGAATAAACTCATGTGTTCTCTACATTGGTCGCCATAAAGATAAGAAAGTAAGTGTCAAATTCGAAAATGACAAAACAGAAGGGAGTAAAGAAATAAGACGAATGTATATATTCCTATAAAAAAAAGCTCCTTTCTTTCGGAAGGAGCTTTCAAATAAATTTTGTGACACGGTTATTTTTTGGACAACCATTCATTCACCGACTCAGGGGTCATTACCGACTCAACGAAAGTGTATGAACCACTTTTAGGTGACTTTACCATTTTAATGGCTTTTGTCAATCTTTTTGAACTTGTTTGTAAACTTGCAACCGTCTTCTTTGCCATAGCTAACTTATTTTTTATAATTCCCGCGTAGGAGGAAATCTATTTTATCTCTTTATGAACAGTCATCTTTTTCAAGATGGGGTTGAATTTCTTGATTTCCATTCTTTCGGGGGTATTCTTTTTGTTTTTGGTAGTAATATACCTAGAAGTACCCGGCTTACCCGAATTTTTATGTTCGGTACACTCCAAAATAACCTGTATTCTATTTCCTTTCTTTGCCATTGTAACCTAGCTTATTTTACCAATCCTTGGGCTCTTGCCTCTTTCAAAACGGCTGAAATGCCTTTTTTATTGATGATTTTCAACGCCTTTGCAGAAACCTTTAAGGTCACCCAGCGGTCTTCTTCGGGAATATAGAAACGCTTTTTAGAAAGATTTACGTTAAATCTTCTTCTGGTTTTGTTAATGGAGAACGATACATTGTTTCCAAACATCGCCCTTTTCCCCGTAATTTCACAAACTTTTGACATTGCGCTGATTTTTCTTTAAACAGGGTGCAAATTTATATCATTTTTATGGGACGGGCAAAATTTAATTTAGATTTTTAATCATCATTTCGAAGCATAAGATGTAAGACCGCTGTGCTTCAAGAACCAAGGGCCTAGAATACCTCTTAAATGTTCGGAAAAAGTATGATTTTCGTGCTTCTAAGCTCTAGATTCACCTATTTGTTATTTCTTTTTGCAACAGCTCCAAGGCCTTGTGAACAGTTTTTTGTACAATTCGCTCTCTATGGTTACCCATATTGAATTTTTCTGCAAAAACACCTTGTGGAGAGGCAATACCAATGAACACGGTACCGACCTCTGCATCCGAATCTCCTTTGGTAGGGCCTGCATTACCTGTAGTCGATACGGCAAATTGGGTATTTAACAATTGCTTTACGTTTTTGGCCATCGCAATGGCTACCTCGGCACTGACTACGGAATGTTCGTCAATAATATCTTTTGGCACTTTGAGCACTTCGATTTTGGTCTCCGTTGCATAGCTGACGACACTCCCCTTGAAATAAGCAGAAGCACCGGGCAAGGAAGTTAGTTGTTGGGCAATACGACCGCCCGTGCAACTTTCGGCAGTAGCTAGCGTCATTTTTTTATCTGTAAACAATTTGGCCACTACATGCTCCAAGGTTTCCTCGTCTTCTACTCCGTATATGATTTCCCCGATAAGTGGGTATAATTTTTGGGACTCCCCCTCGATTGCCTGCTGTAATAGCTTTCTATCGGGTCCTTTGGCCGTTAAACGTAGCCGAACCTTTCCTAAGCTGGGCAAATAGGCTAATCTTATAAAAGAGGGTAGATTACTCTCCCATTCCTCAATTTTTTGGGCGATTGCACTTTCACCGAGACCGTAGGTAACTAAAGTTTTATGTAGAATATGAGGTCGCTTATACTCCGCAACTATTTTAGGAATCACGGCATCGGTCATCAAATTCTTCATTTCGAACGGTACGCCGGGCAGTGAAATAAAAGCCACATCGCCCGATTGCAACCACATGCCGGGAGCGGTTCCATAGGCATTGTGCAATACCGTGGCTTTCGATGGCACCAAGGCCTGCTTTCTATTAATATCGGAAATCGGTGTAGAAGTGATATACTTTTTGAAAAGTTCCTCGACATGGCTCAGCACCGCGGCATCTTCAACCAACTTGTCTTCAAAAAACTCGCAAAACGTGTGTTTGGTAATGTCGTCTTTGGTGGGGCCAAGGCCTCCCGTAACAATAACGATATTTACTCTTTTCTTAGCTTCGCCGAGTGCCTGTAAAATGTGTTCCCTTTCATCTTGTACCGTCGTAATCTGATACACGGAAACACCAATCTTGTTAAGTTCTTTGGAAATAAAAGCGGAGTTAGTGTCCACAATCTGGCCTATGAGGATCTCATCGCCAATCGTAATAATTTCCGCGAGCATTAAAGGTGGAAGTCTTTTTTAAGTTCGGATACGACTTGATAGATGTCTTTTTTTAGCATAGGAAATATTTGCTGTATTTCGGAAATACTGGCCTCGTTCTTTCCCAACGTTTCCATCTGCAACGCGGTTTCGCGGGTCTGCTCCATACCCAAAAGATCAACGTTCGGCTTTATTTTATGGGCAAGTTTATAGACCTGATCATGATTTTTTTGGTTCAATGCATTTTCGAGATCCTCAAGATCTTGGGGCACTTCTTCTAAAAATACCGAGATTACAGAATTGATGAAATCTTCATCTCCCTCGGCCATCTCATTGATTTTATCAAGACTGTAAATCATTATTTAACTTTTACATGAAAGAATTCTTGCCCTTCCAATACGCCCGAAAGATAGTCATTTGTTGCAATTCTTCCAACACCGGAGGGTGTTCCTGTAAAAATAATGTCTCCCTTTTTCAGCGTAAAAAATCGGGACACATACGAAACGATTTCGTCTATCTCCCACAGCATAAGCTTTGTATTGCCCGTTTGTACTTCTTGTCCATTTTTTAATAGGGAAAAATTAAGGTCGTTGATATCTTTAAAATCTGTTTTAGGAAGCCACTTTCCTATAACCGCCGCACCATCGAAACCTTTGGCCTTTTCCCAAGGTAGTCCTTTCTCCTTTAATTTTGATTGTAGGTCGCGTGCCGTAAAATCGATACCCAATCCGACTTCATCATAATAGGTATGGGCAAATTTTTTATCGATATGCTTACCGACCTTTTTGATTTTCACAAGTACTTCAACCTCGTAGTGTACATCATTTGAAAATTCGGGGATATAGAAATCCTGTTCCATCGGAAGAATCGCAGAGTCCGGTTTAATAAATACAACAGGCTCTTCAGGACGTTCGTTGGCAAGTTCATTAATATGGTCGGTATAGTTGCGACCTATGCAGATGAGTTTCATGTTCTTAAAGGGTAAAAGAGCATAGAAAAGAGAGAATAGACTTGAATAGTTGGGTTTAAGGAAAAAACCACTGAGCGCTGAATCCAATTACGAAGTAGTTTTGAACTTTGAATTTTTCACTACCAAAGGCTACTGCCAAAGGCATATTTTTTATCTATTTTCTTAACCTAGCTTATTGTTCAACTGGCTCAATTTTATCTGGGTCAACACTTTTTTAGTGTACAAAGGAAAATCGGCATTTAAAATCCAACCGAAATAACCCGGTTCTTTTTCCAAAACGTCCAATACTTTTTTTCCCTTATGCTTTCCGAAGGAGAATATTTCCTCACCGTCTTCGTCATAGCCCAGAAAGCCTGCAAAATCGGCGAATTGGCGATGGGTCGAGAACGCTGCTAGTTTCTTTATATTATTTTCCAAGTCTGGGTATCTATCCAGTTGCGATAATAAAACTTCGTAGGTGGCATTGGTATCGGCTTCGGCGCTGTGGGCATCAGTCAACTCTTTGTCGCAATAAAATTTGTAAGCTGCTCCCAAAGTGCGTTTTTCCTTCTTGTGGAAAATTGTCTGTACATCGACGGAAACTGCGGTCTTCATATCAAAATCGATATCGGTCCGCAGCATTTCTTCGGCCAATAACGGAATATCAAAACGATCGGAATTGAATCCACCTAAATCGCTGTCCTTTATCATGCCATAGATTTCTTTGGAAAGGTCCTTAAAAGTAGGTTCGTTGGCTACCTTTTCGTTGGAGATACCGTGAATGGCAACTACCTCGTCTGGAATCTGCATCTCTGGATTCACCAACCACGTCTTGCTTTCTTTGTTCCCATTCGGAAAAATTTTTAGAATTGAAATCTCCACAATACGGTCTTTGGCAACATTGGTGCCAGTGGTTTCCAAATCAAAAAAACAGATGGGTCTGGTGAGCTTCAATTCCATGCTTTGCGGTTGTTTGTTACAAAGATAGGATTTACGAAGGTTTGGTGAAATGATTCTAGTACATTATTGATATACCTAAAAACCGTATGGAATTAAAGCCTCGTATTGATTACATTGTTGAAAGCGGAACCAAAAGTATAACTGAGTCCAATGCTAAAACCCAGTTCAAAATCGGTAGCGATCTGCTTTTGTTGTAAGAGTACATCTTCTAAGGAGGCATCGCCAGCGGGAAGGTTAATCTGATCTCGTATTATTTCAAAATTGCCCGAAAAACGAATGGCAAGCCCTTTGAACAAACGTACCGATAGGCTGTTGGTCAATTGGATCCTATATTTAGAAAAATCATTTAAAAAAGTCGAGCCCCTTAGTCTCGCATACATATTGCCCCATTGTTGTCTGTAACGCAGTTGAACATCTAATGAATGGTTGAAAACGCCCTCTTTAAGCAATCCGAATATGGTAGGTTCGATATAGTCGTTATGAAAATAACCGATTTTATAGGCAAAAACAATTTCTCGGCGTAGCACCTCACGATATGGAAAAATATTGTATTCGATAGCCGGTTGAAAATAATAACTAAAATCTAAGTTGTTGAAGGTGTCGTGGCGACCACCTGCAAAAATACCGGTTGACCAATGATCTGACAGACTTGCGACAATACTACCATCGGCCGAATACCGAAACTTTTCACTGGTAAAGGTTTCTCCATCACTTTCAAATTCACTATTCGCCTGAGATAGAGATATATCGGTACGAATACGTAATTTGTCAGTAACATGGTCACTTTCGAAACCAGCTCTATACTCGAATTGTTCTCTACTCGATTCCTTATCTAGCTTGGCCGCACCGAATACTTCAAAGATCCAGTTGTTCCATGGGTCGGTGAAATCGATTTCCTGCTCATTTCCAGTGCCATCGCTGTTCACGGTATATATGATATCATCTGCAAGACCCGATTGAAGTACATACTGTAAAAGGCCTGACTGTACTTTCTTCAAAAGCCCCCTTCGCACCTCGTCATCGGTCATGTTCGCGGTGGTGTCGTAGCCTAACTTTCCGAATATATCTTTATAGTCGTCTGTGCCCTCAAATTCCAAATTATAGGTGCGCCCGCCACTACCATTTGTAATGTCATAAATGAACAGCTTAATATTTGCCAGTGATTGGTCACGAACGTGACCCACAAACTTTATTTCTTGGCGTAAAAAGTTTTTATCACAATTACAATCTATGAACAAACGCATGGGGGCTTTTTTTCCATCATCCTCCTCTTGAGCAATGATGAACAATGGTAATAGCAAAAAAAAGAAGTGCACCAACTTTCCGATAACTAACTTGGAAAGTTTAAATGGTTTTTTCGGCATTTTGGTTCGGAAAGCTTCAAAGTTAAAATCAAACACGCTAAATAAGTGGTATCAATTTGTTAATACCAAAAGAGCCCACTAAAGCCGTAAATTATTGGGTAATCAAAAATCTATAATGACATTCTTTGCGGATTATGTAAATACAAAATGAACTATTAGTCTGCTTTATATTTCTCTATCGCTATCCCATGCTTCTAAATAATCACAGACCGTCTTGGCGAACATACTTCCCAAAGCACCGTTAACCACACGGTGGTCGTAGCTGTGGGATAAATACATTTTACTTCGGATACCGATAAAATCGCCCTCATCGGTCTCGATTACCGAAGGTATCTTACGAATAGCGCCTAAGGCCAATATTCCCACTTGGGGCTGATTAATAATCGGTGTACCGAAAACACTGCCAAAAGTGCCAACATTGGTGACGGTGTACGTACCATCTTGTACCTCATCAGGCTTTAATCGATTTTCCCTTGAGCGGGAGGCCAAATCGTTCACAACCTTTGCCATACCGACAAGATTCAATTGATCTGCATTTTTAATAACGGGCACAATCAGGTTACCGTCGGGCATTGCGGCGGCCATTCCGATATTAATATTCTTTTTCCTGATTACGGTATCGCCGACTAAAGAGATATTCATCATCGGGTATTTCTTCAAGGCTTTTGCGACAGCTTCCATAAAAATGGGCGTAAAAGTGAGTTTTTCGCCTTCCTGTCTTTCGAAAGCATCTTTGACTTTATTGCGCCAGTTTACGATATTAGTCACATCGACTTCGATAAAACTCTGTACATGCGCAGAGGTCAAAACGCTTTCTACCATATGTTTGGCAATCAACTTGCCCGTACGAGTCATTTCTATGATCTCTCCGCCTTCGGCAGACCGTACCTCAGAAACTTTTGGTTTTTCACTAATATGAGGTTCGATATGCCGGAGAACTACGGTTTCCTCTTTTTTAGACGTTGGCTCGATAGTTTCAAAAGCACTCGATTTGCCATTCTCAAGGTAGGCGAGAATATCGTTCTTCGTCACACGACCTTCTTTTCCAGTACCTACAATTGTATCAAGTTCACTTATGGAAATATCTTCTTGTTTGGCAATATTTTTAACCAAAGGCGAATAGAACCGTTCAGAAGTTATCTTAGAAATATCAGGTTGATGAACTGGTGTACTTGCCGTTTCTTTTGCAATTTTAAAGGTCTCTTCGACCAAGACGGCAGCCTCTTCATGATTCTCATTTAGCTCTGCGCTTTTTGTGGTAACTGCTTGTTGGGTATTTGAAGAAATAGCCTCTCCGTTCGTATCTATTACTGCTACGGTCTGACCTACACTGATGATATCGTCTACTTCAAAAAGGCGTTCCACAAGAACACCTTCAACCTCACTAGGAACTTCTGAATCTACTTTATCCGTAGCTATTTCAAAAATAGGTTCATCCAATTCAATAGTATCACCGACTTCTTTAAGCCAAGTAGTCAATGTTGCCTCTGCAACACTTTCTCCCATACGTGGCAACTTCAGTTCAAACTTTGACATATTCCTATTTTATAATTGTATTATGCTGATTTAGCTGCAAAAATACCAAAAAAAACACCCAACCCTTACGTTTATCGCATGCTTTAATTCGCTTTCAATGAGCCCTCAAAAGGAATGCGATTTAAAATACTTCTACCCAAAGTCACCTCATCGGCGTACTCTAGCTCATCGCCTACAGAAATACCTCTTGCAATTGTAGAGGTACTGATATCGCATCCTTCTAATTGCTTATAGATATAGAAATTGGTAGTGTCACCTTCCATCGTAGAGCTCAATGCAAAAATAAGTTCTTTTATTTCACCTTGCCTCGCCTTTTCAACCAAAGAAATTATCGTAAGTTCTTGTGGCCCTATGCCTTCCATGGGAGAAATCTTACCTCCCAAAACGTGGTAAAGGCCTTTATATTGGCTGGTATTTTCGATTGCCATCACATCACGAATATCTTCTACAACACAGACCAGGCTTCTATCTCTCTTTGGACTGGCACATATTTCGCAAAGTTCAACATCGGAGATACTATGGCAGTTTTTACATAACTTGATTTTCTTTCTTAGGTTTTCCAAGGCAGCCGACAATCTGCTCGTCCGCTCTTCGGGCTGTTTTAATAAATGTAATACCAAACGTAGAGCGGTACGTTTGCCAATACCCGGCAACTGCGACATTTCATAGACCGCGTTTTCAAGAAGTTTTGAAGAAAAATCCATAATTGCAAATTTACGATTTTAGATTTACGATTTAAGATTTTGTATTTTGCGATTTCAATTTATATAGTATGACACCGACCCACATCCTTCTTCTCATTGGAGGCTACTTTCTACTGTTGCTTACAATCTCTTATTTTACAGGGAAAAACGATTCGAACCTCGACTTCTTTAAAGCAGGAAAATCTTCGCCTTGGTACCTAGTAGCCTTTGGAATGGTAGGCGCATCGCTGTCAGGGGTGACCTTTATATCTGTGCCGGGTTGGGTAGAAGCATCTGAGTTCAGCTATATGCAGGTTGTTTTTGGGTATCTGGCAGGATATTTTGTTATCGCCTATGTTTTACTTCCTATATATTATAAACTAAACGTTACCTCAATTTATGAATATCTCGAAAAGCGTTTCGGTATCGTAAGTTATAAAGTGGGTGCCATATCTTTCTTCGTTTCCCGAGTACTTGGGGCATCCTTTCGCTTATTCTTGGTCGCCATAGTGCTTCAGCAGTTCGTTTTCGATGATTTGGGAATACGCTTTGAGATAACCGTAACTCTTTCTATTCTCTTGATTTGGATCTACACATTTCGCGGCGGTATAAAAACCATAGTATGGACAGATACGCTTCAAACTGCATTTATGTTACTATCCGTAGGACTTTCCATTTACTTTATCAACCAAAAACTCGATTGGAGTTTTGCCGAGTTTTTGGCTTCAGATGAATTAAAGCAATACAACAAAATACTGTTTACCGATGATTTTTTCGATAAGAATCATTTTATTAAATCGTTTTTGGGAGGCATGTTCATTACCATATGTATGACGGGGCTAGACCAAGATATGATGCAAAAAAACCTTACCTGCAAATCGCTGAAAGATGCTCAGAAAAATGTAGTTTCCTTTAGTTTGGTACTGATAGTGGTGAACTTCGTTTTTCTTTTACTGGGAGCCTTACTTTTCATTTATGCAGAAAGGTTCGATATTACAACACCCCTAATGGACGGGCAACCAAAATCTGATTTACTTTTCCCGGAAATCGCATTGAATAGTGGTCTTGGAATGGTAGTCGCCATAACTTTTATGTTGGGCCTCATCGCCGCTGCCTACAGTAGTGCAGATAGTGCACTGACTTCTTTGACCACCTCGTTCTGTGTTGATTTTCTTAGTATTGAGAAGAAACCGGAACAAGACCAAAAGAAAATTCGAAAAATCACCCATATTGGCATGAGCGTACTTTTGATTTTAGTGGTGATTCTTTTCAAACACATTCTTGACACCAACGTTATCGATGGGCTGCTGCAGGTTGCGACCTATACTTACGGACCGTTACTGGGTCTGTTCGCTTTTGGTATTTTCACCAAACATAGTATTAAAGATAAATACGTATGGATCGTTGCGCTATCGGCTGTAGTTTTAATCTATATACTTGCAAATATTCCGCCGGAAAGACTTAACGGCTACAAAGTGGGGTATGAACTGCTACCCATAAACGGTTTGTTGACATTTTTAGGATTATGGCTTATTCGAGAGAAAAGGCCTATGGCATAAGCCATACCAAAGATTCAATTAAGAATTGGTTTGGTTTTGATTTTAAAAATGTTAAAATTTCATACGAAAAAT
>CAZRIE010000064.1:11291-24269 GCA_964600075.1 uncultured Flavobacteriaceae bacterium | reverse complement strand
GTTTAACCTAAGGTAGCGACTTTGAAGCTCTTTGCAAAGTGCCTAAGTCAAAAAAGTTATTACTCCTCCATGGTATGATACACATTCTGCACATCATCATCTTCCTCTATTTTTTCTAGAAGTTTTTCAACGTCGGCGACTTCATTGTCCGATAGCGATTTACTGATTTGTGGAATACGTTCAAAACCCGAGGAAAGAATCTCGATTTCCCGGTTTTCCAATTCCTTTTGAATGGCACCAAAACTTTCGAATGGGGCATAGATGAGTATACCGTCGTCGTCTACGAAAACCTCTTCGGCCCCGTAATCTATCATTTCGAGTTCAAGTTCTTCAGGGTCGATACCTTCTGCGGGAATTCTAAAGTTACAGGTATGGTCGAACATAAATTCCACCGAACCCGACGTGCCCAAACTACCATCGCATTTGTTGAAATAACTACGGATGTTCGCAACGGTTCGTGTGTTGTTATCGGTTGCCGTCTCAATTAAAATGGCAATACCATGAGGGGCATAACCTTCAAAAAGCACCTCTTTATAGTCTCCCAGACTTTTATCGGAAGCCCTTTTAATGGCTCGCTCAATATTGTCTTTCGGCATATTGACCGACTTGGCGTTCTGAATGACAGCCCGAAGTTTGGAGTTGGTGTCTGGGTCGGGGCCACCTTCCTTTACGGCCATAACAATGTCTTTACCGATACGGGTAAAGGCTTTTGACATGGCCGACCAACGTTTCATCTTTCGTGCTTTTCGAAACTCAAAAGCTCTTCCCATATTTCTTGTTTGATAAGTTGAACAGTGGGTAAAATTAACAAAATTTGCAGATGAAAGGTTCTTGCTAGAATTAAAAGTTAAAGTGCAAGAGCAAGTTCAAGCAAAAAAAATAATTTTGATTACTGACTACCCCCGAAACTTCGGGACTGATTACTGCCCACTAGAATCTACTCACTTTCAATAATAGCCTCGATGCTTTGCGCCAGTTTAAAGTCTTTTTCGGTAACCCCATCGGCATCATGGGTATTCAGCCTAATGTTCAACGAATTATATACATTGCTCCAATCAGGGTGATGGCCTTGGGCTTCGCATTCAAATGCGATTCGAGTCATGACCGAAAAGGCTTCCTTAAAGTTCTTGAATTCAAATGAAGTTTCGATTGCCCCATCTACATACTCCCAGCCATCTATTTTTTTTAATTGTTTTTCGATTTCTTGTTCGGATAATTTTTTCATATTTAAATATTTATTGTCATTGCCGCGTAGGCGGGAATCTCCTTTTATTATTAAGTTTCAAAATAGTAGTGTAAACTACTTACTTTTCACCGATACCCCATATTTTCAATACCCTATCTAGAAGAGCTGTCCCAATCTTTTCTCGAACTTACATATCCATTAGATTATAAGTGCAGATGAAGATACATAATCCCCGAGTTGTCCTACGCCGAATTGCGGAATATTTTGACCTAATCGAATCAGATCATAATGTGATGGTCGATAATTTCCTGATAACCGAACTGTAGGTTTTTCGGAAGTTTATTATCCTTGGGAAGCACTGCCAGATATCGTTGTTCATTCGTTGTATAAATCCTTTTGTAAATGGGATTGAAATCGCCGATGCGATCTACGACCTCCTTCACAAAATCTTCATGATGTACCAAATCCTTACTGCCTAAATGAAAGATACCAGATTTGTTGCGGTTGATGAGATAGTGTATCTGCTGGGTCACTTTATTGTCGTTGGTAACGTTCAAAATCAGATTGGGGAAAACTTCCACAGGTTCATTTTCCCAAATAAACTTTTTCATTTCCTTGATTCTTGGAGAACTGTTTCCGAAAACCATAGGAATACGCAAAATCCCCATTTTTTTTGTCGGAAGGCGGAGCAGCATGTTTTCTATTTTAATCTTCAATCGACCGTAAACACTTTCGGAAAGACTTTTGTCGTTTTCGTAAGATGGGTATTTGCGATACGCGTCAAAAACATTAGCAGACGAAAGAAAATATAATTTGCAGTCATTTTTTGATAGGTATTCCACAATATGCTGATGTGCTTGAATCTGCGCAGCAAAGTTACCTCGTACCGCCGATATGATAACATTCGGCCGTATATGCTCTAAGATTTGGAAGACATCGTCCTCCTCCATATCGTATTTGAAAAACTGCTTGTTACCTTCGAATGACCGCCGGGCGGCGTGATAAGTGCCGTAGGTGTCAAAATAATTGCAAAGCTCTTTATAAATAGCATTGCCCAAAAAACCGCTTCCTCCAAGGACTAGAATCTTTTTATTTTCCAAATCAGAATATAGATAGTCCTGTATCGGAGGTTAGATTTTTTAAGGCTTGCATACCCAGTTTTGAATTGCCTTTTTTGTTGAGTCCAGGCGACCAAGTGGCCACACAAAACGTATTGGGTAGCAGGGCCACTATGCCTCCGCCGACGCCACTTTTGCCCGGTAGACCAACTTCAAAAGCGAATTCACCGGCCTCATCATAAAAACCGCAGGTAAGCATTAGGGCGTTGATGCGTTTCACCCGATTAATATTTAAATAGCTTTGGTCTCGTATGCATTTACCCCGATTACTAAAGAGAAAAAAAGTCTTTGCCAATTGGGAGCAATTCATTTGAATCGAGCATTGATGGAAGTAAAAATCTAGAACAACGTCGACATCGTTCTTTAAGTTACCACAGGACTTTAATAGATTGGCAGCGGCAAAATTTCGGAACCCAGTTTCTTTTTCGGATTTGGCCACCTTAGAGTCAAAATTTATACCTTGATCATTTGCAATGTCTCGTATGAATTTTAGGAAATCTTGCTTCGGATTATCTAGTTGTGACACCAAAATGTCTGCGACCACAATAGCACCCGCATTAATCAACGGATTGCGCGGAATTCCATTTTCTTGCTCCAGAAGTGATAGGTGATTAAAGGGGTCTCCCGAAGGTTCTACTTCGACCCTTTTCCATAAATCTTCGCCAACAAGCCCCAAAACCATAGTAAGCGAGAGTACTTTTGAGATGCTCTGTATGGAAAACACTTCGTCTGAATCTCCATCTGAAAAACTGCGCTTTTCGTTATCTATTAAGTGGATTCCGAATTTATGAACATTTATTTTAGCAAGTTCTGGAATATACTTTGCCACGGTTCCTCGATCCGTCTCACTTCCTGTGCTTTTATAAATGGTATGGAGAATGTTTTGGTAATCTATCATTAGCCTTTGTAAAAGGGAAGTTTCATCACTGTTGCCGGCACGCTTTTTTTGCGTATTTGTATATTGATTTTGCTTCCTACTTCTGAAAACACGGTGGGTACGTAACCGAGGCCGATACCTTTGCCCAATGAGGGTGACATAGTACCTGAAGTAACAATACCTATCTTTTTTCCTTGCCCATCAACGATATCATAATCGTGTCTTGGAATACCACGATCGTCAAGTTCAAATGCAATAAGTTTGCGTTCGGGGCCATGGGCTTTTAGCGTAGAAAGGGCTTCGCTATTCACAAAATCTTTGGTGAATTTGGTAATCCATCCTAAGCCTGCCTCGAAAGGGGAGGTCGTATCGCTGATATCGTTTCCGTAGAGGCAGTAGCCCATTTCTAATCGCAAGGTGTCGCGGGCGGCAAGGCCGATAGGCTTAATGTCAAATGCTGCACCGGCTTCGAACACCTTGTCCCAAACTTGTTGTACCTCGCTGTTTTTACAATAAATTTCGAATCCCCCGGAACCGGTATACCCAGTAGCTGATATAATCACATAGTTGATTCCTGCAAAATCGGCTACGACGAAATTGTAGAACTTGATTTCTGCCAAATCTACCGAAGTCAACGATTGCATAGCCTCGATAGCCTTCGGGCCTTGAATGGCCAGAAGGGAAAATCCATCGGAAATATTCCGTATATCCGCACCGATCACTTCGTTGTACTTTGAAATATGAGCCCAATCTTTTTCGATATTCGATGCGTTGACGACCAGCAGGTAATTTTCTTCCTTTATGCGATATACGATAAGGTCGTCGACAATTCCGCCGGTTTCGTTCGGTAAGCAACTATATTGCGCTTTCCCTACTGTTAATTTAGAGGCATCGTTTGAAGTCACTTTTTGAATCAAATCCAACGCCTTCGGTCCTTCGACCAAAAATTCGCCCATATGGGAAACATCGAAAACACCGACACCGTTACGTACAGTCTCATGCTCCGCATTTACACCTTCATAAGAAACGGGCATATCGTAGCCTGCAAAAGACACCATTTTAGCACCTAGTTTTTTATGGGTTTCGGTTAAGGCCGTATTTTTCATGGGAAAAATTTTATGGGTTTATTAGTTTTAGGAGTTTAGTTCCTTGGACTACTAACTGTCTTTTCTCTTTTTTGTGCAAATCTATTGAAATATTTAAGGATAGTCTTAGTACATTTTGTTATGTTTAGCATAATGAACTCGTCTTGAGTTGTTCTTTTACCTACGAATTCGCATTTTATACCCCGATTTCGGCATTTTTAGCTTCCGTAGCTCTGGCTATGCAACCAAAAAAATGACTTCATCAGGGCACAAAAGCCTTCATTCTCGGTTCCAAACAGGTACTCAAGATGAGTTCAATATTTCCTGACTAATCTGAGGTCAGAAAAAAGAGATTAAAACTCCCTAAAGATGCGAAAAGCTATTTTGATTATTGCAGTACTGCTGATCAACTATATACCAAGTAACGGGCAAGATACGCCCTCGGATTTTCTTTCGGCCGATTTCCATAAGGGAAGACGCGATGCGGTTCGCGAAATGATGGCACCGAACAGTGTGGCTGTGGTTTTTGCCAATGCAATGCGCAACAGGTCCAATGACGTAGACTACATCTACCATCAAGACCCTAATTTTTACTATTTAACGGGCTACAACGAGCCCAATGCCGTGTTGGTCATTTTTTCGGAAGCGCAAAAGTCAGAAGAAGGAAATACGTTCGACGAGATTTTATACGTACAAGAACGTGACCCAAGGGCAGAGCAATGGAACGGTAAGCGGCTCGGTATAGTAGGCGCCAAGGAGAAGCTAGGGCTCGAGACCGTTTTTAACGGAAGTGAATTCTCAAAAGCTTCCGTCGATTTTAAGAGCTTTGATAATGTGTTGTTCTTCGATTTTAAAAATGATTTTAGGGATACTGGGGATGAAGCCGACCTTTTCGGTTTGATACAAAGTTTTAAGGAAAAAGCTGATTACCCTGCTGATTATGATGGATCCAAACAGCAATTATACGCCATGATAAAATCTACCGATGTAGAGAATAGTGCCAATGTCGCTCAAACTTTAGGCCGTTACTTGAATCGAGACGAGAACCTTAAGAAAGATGAACTTTTAAATGGATTTGTAAATGCATCCGATGATAAATTGAGAAGTGAAATAAAAGAGAAAGTTTCAGTAAAGCTAAGTGCTAATAATCTCAACTCAGCAAAACTTGGGGAAATCATGGCTACGTTGCGGGAGACAAAATCCGAAGAGGAAATGGTTTTGTTGAAAAAGGCCGTCGAGATTTCTGCAGTGGGCCAAGTGGAGGTTATGAAAGCTATGCATCCAAATATGTCGGAAATGGAAATTCAAGGCGTACATGAGTATGTCTATAAAAAATATGGGGCTGAATATGAAGGATATCCGTCCATTGTCGGTGGAGGGAACAATGGTTGCATTTTGCACTATATCGAGAATAACAAACTAAAAGTGGGTGACGATCTGGTCTTGATGGATTTAGGTGCGGAGTATCACGGCTATACCGCCGATGTTACAAGAACAATTCCCGCAAACGGTAAATTTTCACCTGAACAGAAACAGATTTATGATATCGTTTACAATGCCCAAGAAGCAGGAATAAAAGCAAGTACTGTTGGCGCTCCTTTTCAAGCACCGGGTCAGGCCGCAAGTAAAGTGGTCACTGAAGGTTTGATGAAACTGGGAATCATTTCAAAGGAGGAGGATACGAGAACCTATTTTCCACATGGCACATCACATTATTTGGGGCTTGATGTACATGATAAAGGTACCTACCGACCTTTTAAGCCGAATACGGTAATTACCGTTGAACCGGGAATCTATATTCCCGAAGGAAGCGAATGCGACAAGAAATGGTGGGGCATTGCCGTGCGTATCGAAGATGATATTCTGATTACCGCTAATGGGCCTGTGAATTTATCCTCAGGGGCCCCAAGAACGTCAGAGGCTATTGAGGCTATGATGAAACAACCAAGTCCGTTGGATGATTTTGAATTGCCTCAGTTGGACTGAGAATTTTGAGACCTCACAGGTCTCAAAGATCTCGAAATCTAACCGTTTGATTTCATCGAAGTATCAAATAATTCTTCAGTTCATCGTATTTTTTGATTAAAATCGATTTTTTCTCCTTGTCCATCACTTTTTTGATTTGCTCTGGTATCTCTAATATTACACCAATAGTATCCTCAACAACATCCAAAAATTTTACCGGATGGGCGGTTCCCAAGAAAATACCATAGGTGTCCGGATGTCTTTCTTGGTATTTTTTCAATCCTAAATATCCGACAGCGCCATGTGGGTCTGCAATGTAATTGGAAGTTTTACGAAGGTACTTCATAGCTTCCCGAGTTTGCTCGTCTGTAAAAGTGTATGATGAAAGCTGTTCTGATAGAGCTTCAAAATTATCTTGAAATAAATGTCGAATACGAATAAAATTACTCGGGTCACCAACATCCATAGCGTTTGAAATCGTGGCCGTCGAGGGTTTTGGGTTGTATTCTCCCGTTTTCATAAATTCAGGAACCGTATCATTTACATTCGTTGCTGCTACAAAATGTTTGACGGGCATGCCGAGTTTTTGGGCAACAATTCCTGCACAGATATTTCCAAAGTTTCCGCTAGGCACGGAAAAAACGATTTCTTTTCCATCGGATTTTGCCTGTTTGTAGGCAAATAAAAAGTAAAATAACTGTGGTAACCAGCGGGCCACGTTAATGGAATTTGCTGAAGTCAATTGCATTGCCCCTAAAAGTTCTTGGTCTAAAAAGGCGGTCTTGACCATTTTTTGACAGTCGTCAAATGTACCTTCTACTTCTAGTGCCGTAATATTTTGTCCAAGTGTGGTTAACTGCCGTTCTTGAATGTCGCTAACTTTTCCGCTAGGGTAGAGTATGACTACTTTGACGCCGTCAACACCTAGAAATCCGTTAGCTACAGCTCCTCCTGTATCACCTGAGGTCGCTACAAGAACGGTTATTTCATTAGATTCGTCTTTGGAAAAATACCCTAGACAATTTGCCATAAAACGTGCGCCAACATCTTTAAAGGCCATCGTAGGACCATGAAAAAGCTCAAGGGCCGCCACGTTTTCTTCAAGCTGAACTACGGGAAAATCAAAGTCGAGTACATGCGCAAGAATCTGTCGTAATTTTTCATTTGTAATGTCATCACTTACAAACTGGTGAATGGCATTGAACGCGATTTCTTGGTTTGTTAGTTCTTCTATTCCCTCAAAAAAGGAAACAGGTAACGGTGTTATTATTTCTGGAAAATATAATCCACGGTCGGGAGCGATACCCTTTATAACGGCATCTTTGAAAGATACTTCTGGGGCTTGTTTATTTAGACTGTAAAAGTTCATTGCTAAAATGTGAATCTATAGAGGAACACCTCTAAAGTCCCCTCAAGGGACAATTTCTTTATTGATCTAATATTTTGATTCCTGTTGGATTGATTCTTGAAACATGCACATCATAATCAATTCCAATGTTTTGGTATACCTCTTTCATGGCCTCTGCTACTTTTTTTGCTGTCACTTCTCCTTTACTAAAAGCAAAGATAGATGGACCTGAACCTGAAATGCCACAACCTAAGGCTCCTGTTTCAATAGCAGCTGTTTTGACACCATCAAACCCTGGGATCAAAATTGAACGAATCGGTTCCACAATATGGTCAACCAATGAGCGACCGATGAGGTCGTAGTCTTCGGTAAAGAGCCCGGCGACCAGTCCCCCGACATTGCCCCATTGTTTAATACCGTCGGCCAAAGTAATTTTGGTCTTCAGTATTTTTCGGGAGTCGGAAGTCTTCACTTCTATCTGTGGATGGATAACGGTTGCATACAATTCAGCCGGACTGTGAATGGGTATAATATCTAAAGGTTCATAGTTGCGAACCAACGTAAAGCCACCAAACAGGGCTGGAGCCACATTGTCGGCATGGGCAACACCACTAGCCAGACGTTCGCCCTCCATGGAAAATTTGACTAGATCTAAAGTTGAAAAAGGCCTTCCGAGCAATTCGTTCATTGCCCAAACAGCTCCTGTAGAGCTTGCCGCACTACTTCCGATACCGCTACCGGCCTTAATCTTTTTATAGATTTCGATTTCGAATCCGCCAGTGTAATCACTTTGTTCCAGTAAAGCTAAACCGGCAACGCCAGCGACATTTTTTTCCGTTTCCAACGGTAAATCTTGACCCTCTAATTTCGTAATTCGAATGCCTTTTTCGTCTACTTTTCGGACGACCATTTCGTCGCCGACGGAATCCAATGCCACGCCCAAGACGTCAAATCCGCAAGAGATGTTCGCGATGGTGGCCGGGCAGAATATTTTGATTTCGTTCATTTATGTCGTAATTGCGAGCGAAGAGAAGCAATCTGTTTAATTTGGCAATGGGTTCAACAGATCGCCGCGTCGCTTTTCTAATTTATTGGCTATTTCAATATTCGCAACCGCTCCTCGCGAAGCCGTTATTAAAAGTTCCCTATTCGAATGATATCGGCAAAAATACCTGATGCGGTTACTTCCGCTCCTGCACCAGCTCCTTTTATAATCATTGGCTGGTTCGGATATCTCTGCGTATAAAACAATACGATATTATCACTTCCCTCGAGATTATAAAAATCATGTCCCTTTGGAATTTCTTGCAAGCCTACGCTTGCTTTTCCATCTTCGAATTGTGCAACGTATTTTAATTTACTACCTTTTGCAGCGGCATCTTTGTATAATTTCTGGAAATCAGCTTCGTACTCTATAAGAGAAGCAAAAAAATCATCATTGTTGCCGGTTTCCAAACTTTCTTGGGGAAGAAAAGGTTTGTTTTCAATATCTTCGATTTCAAGTAGATTTCCGCTTTCTCGGGCTAAAATCAATATCTTTCGCATCACGTCGATACCGCTTAAATCGATTTTTGGGTCAGGTTCGGTATACCCTTGCTCTTGGGCCTGTTTTACGATCTCATGAAAGGTGGTGCTATCATTAAAATTGTTGAACACGAAATTCAAGCTTCCTGAAAGTACGGCTTGAATTTTTAATACCTTATCTCCGGAAGCAATCAGATGTTTCAACGTATCAATAATGGGTAATCCAGCGCCGACATTGGTCTCAAATAGAAACGGTGCGTTGTATTCACGCGCCAAATCCTTTAAATTTTGATAGTTTTCATACTTCGACGAGCATGCAATCTTGTTACAGGTAACCACCGAAATGCTGTTGCCTAGATACGAACCATAGGTCGAGGCGACTTCATCACTGGCCGTATTATCGACAAAAATGCTATTGCGGTAATTGAGTTTTTGTACCATTTTGAAGAATTCGGCCTTATTTGCTTTTTCTCCATCGGCCAAACGGCTTTCCCATTTATCTAAAGAGATTCCCCCGTCTTGAAAAACCATGGTTCGCGAATTTGAAATACCTATGACCCGAATGTTCAGTTTTAGTTTTTCCTTTAAATAAGAACATTGCTGGCGCACCTGCTCCAAAAATTTTGCACCGACATTACCGACACCCATTACAAAGAGATTGAGTTGTTTGATGTTCTCCTCGAAAAACTCCTCATGTAGTGCGTTCAATGCTTTTTTTACATCACTCTCATTAATGACAGCCGAAATATTGCGTTCCGAAGCACCCTGTGCAATGGCCCGTATATTCACATTGTTACGGCCAAGGGTACTGAACATTTTTCCGCTTAGTCCCTGATGGTGCTTCATATTGTCACCGACAAGGGCAATAATTGCCAAATCGGTTTCAGCGATAGCGGGCTTGATTCTACCGCGTTCGATTTCATATTCAAAAGCGGCATTGACAATTTTTACGGCATGGTCGATATCATCGGCCGATATACCTACGCAAATAGAATGCTCGGAAGAGGCTTGTGTGATAAAGACCACACTGATATTTTCTTGTGACAGCACTTCAAAAAAGCGTTTAGAAATTCCGGGGATACCTACCATTCCCGGGCCTTCCAATGAAAGTAAGGCCGTATTGCCAACATGTGAAATACCGCGAACGGTCTTTCCTTTCTCGTTTTTGATTTGGGTAATCAGGGTACCCGGATCATCTGCTTTGAATGTATTTTTAATATGGATGGAGATCCCTTTTGCAAGAACAGGTTGAATAGTGGGAGGGTAGAGTACTTTAGCCCCGAAGTGCGAGAGTTCCATGGCTTCTTCGTAAGAAATATGTGGAATCGCCTTCGCCTGTTTTACCAATTTGGGATTCGCGGTGAACATACCGCTGACATCCGTAAAAATTTCTAATACTTCGGCATTTATTGCTGCCGCTACGATTGCCGCGGTGTAATCGGAACCGCCCCGGCCTAAGGTGGTGGAGTTTCCGTTCTCCGAAGAGGCGATGAACCCGCCCATTACGACAATCCGGTTCGGTATTTTTGAAAAATAAGCGGTACAGTTTTGATTGGTACTTTCAAAATTGACAGCGGCTTTTTCGTTGACGTCGTTGGTCTTGATCAACTCCCTGCTATCGGCATAGACGACATCAAGTTCTTCTTGTAAAAAGAATTCGCTAATGATGTATGAAGATAAAAGTTCGCCATAACTAACGATCTTATCAGAAAGCCTCGGAGTGGTCTCTCCAATAAGATAAGCACCTTCTAAAAGGGTTTCCAAGGTGTTAAGGTCACTTTTGACCCTACTCAAAACTTTGCTTTGCGCGTTGATGTGTATGAGTTCTTTGACCGTACCCAAATGCCTGTCTTCAATGTCCTTTAAAACCGATTTATAGCCTTCGCTTTGTTGCGAGGCCAGATGCGCTGCATTCAACAATAGGTCGGTTATACCGCCAAGTGCAGATACTACGATAATGGTCTTGTCAGCTGCGACGTTTGCTACTATATTTTTAACCAATGTTATATTAAGTGCATTGGCAACCGAAGTACCACCGAATTTTAAAACTTTCATCTGAATAAAGATAGTGTTGTATTTTTTGGAATTGAGCGCGGAAAAGCGCGAGACGGACGGATATATAGTTGTTTACCCCAATGGGGTAATGGTACCGGTTGTCGCGGTGAATCCATCGTCTAATGGCGTAAAGACTTTTTTAATGGCAGTGTTGAATCTAAGCATAGGTCAAACAAAAATCAAAAGTAGTACTTTTGATAACTTAATCAAACGAACCACCTAATTTTTGCAGAATCTTCGATATTTATCAAAAATCCTTACGGAATGAAGCTTTTCAATGCCCAGCAGATATACGCCGCTGACAAATTCACAATAGAAAAAAAAGGTATTACCAGTGATGGATTAATGGAAGATGCCGCCGTTCAGCTATTTAACTGGTTGCATCTTCGCATGCAAGGCGCCCCGGTAAAAGTTCACTTGTTCTGTGGTATCGGAAATAACGGAGGTGATGGCGTGGCACTTGCACGGCATTTACTTGAACACGGTTATAACGTCGGGGTATATGTGGTGAATTATAACAAAAAACGTTCGAACGATTTTTTGATCAATTTAAAACGCCTGAAAGAAAGAAAGGTTTGGCCCGAATTTTTAGAAGAAGGCTCGGACTTTCCCGAAATCGGAAGGGACGATATTATTGTGGATGCCATTTTCGGTATCGGCCTGAACCGTGCCCCTGATAAGTGGGTGGTTACTTTATTCGAGCATTTACAAAAATCGGAAGCGTTTATTCTTTCGGTGGATATCCCCTCCGGGTTATTTACGGGTAAAGTGCCAAAGGATGAAAAGTCCGTCATCAAAGCCAATTATACGTTGAGTTTTCAGGTACCGAAGTTGGTTTTTTTCATTCCTGATACGGGAAAGTATACGGAACAGTGGGAGGCCTTGGATATCGGTCTTGACCAAGAATTCTTAATGAGAACCGAAACCGATTATGAATTGGTCGGCAAGAACGAGGTACTTCCCGTTTATATTCCCCGTGAAAAGTATGCGCATAAAGGTTCGCATGGGCATAGTTTGATAATCGGTGGCTGCTACGGTAAGATCGGGGCTGTGCATTTGGCGGCGAAAGCTTGCCTGCATGCCGGAAGTGGTCTGGTTACGGCCTATGTTCCTGAATGTGGTTATATTCCTTTACAGACCAATTTACCGGAAGCGATGGTACTTACCGATGTAGATAAGAAGCATATTTCGAAAATAGACTTCAAAATCGAACCTACCGTTATCGGAATCGGAGTAGGGTTGGGCAAGGATAAAAAAACTGTCAAGGCGTTTTCTGATTTTCTTTCAGTTAATAAAACACCCTTGGTGATTGATGCCGATGGCTTGAATATACTTTCAGAAAACAAGACCCTTTTAAAAAAGTTACCTCCGAAGACTGTTTTGACACCCCATCCCAAAGAACTCGAACGACTTATTGGCCTATGGAAAGACGATTTTGTCAAGCTTGCTAAAGCGAAGTCTTTTTCTAAGAAATACGACTGTATCCTAGTCATAAAAGGTGCACATACGATAACACTTTATGATGGAAAAGGTTATGTAAATACCACGGGAAACCCCGGTATGGGTACTGGCGGTACGGGCGACGTCTTGACAGGTATAATTACGGGGTTGATGGCCCAAGGCTACGAACCATTAAAAGCAGCAATTTTTAGTGTATACTTGCACGGCAGGGCAGGGGATATTACTGTCGAAAGAACCGGTTACCAGGCGTTGACCGCTTCGGGGGTGATTGATGGAATTGGGTCAGCTTTTATGGATTTGTTTGTGGTTGAAGAATCATCTGGCCAAAGAGGTGAAGAAGATACTGGCCAAGAATCATA
>CAZRIE010000064.1:1742-11191 GCA_964600075.1 uncultured Flavobacteriaceae bacterium | reverse complement strand
ATAAAACCAAAATTTTTGTTTCTAAAGTGAATTTCCGAAATTCCGATAATCTGGTAGGCCCGTTCTAAGGTAAGCGTGGCCCCTTCATCGAATAGCGAAACCATATAGTTTTCGAATACCTGTACTATTCCAACGTCTAATTGATACTCCCTGACGATAATGGTCTTCTTGGGTCGTCTCACCTTCATATGCGTAGCTTATAATGTCTGAAACGAATGTATGCGTATGCCCTTCTACTATGAAAATTATTAGATTAAAAGCGAAAATATCGTTTAACCTGCTTTTGGGTCGGTTGGTTTGTGTTCAGTTTCTTACGTTACCGATTTTGCAAATAAAAAAGGGAGTCATATTAAATGACTCCCTTTACTTAAAATTCTTACGAAGATTTATGTTTTAGGCGATTTTTCCGCCTTTTGGATTTTAATGGTAAGTTCCTCTTTCTTTTCATCAAGGTCCATATGAATGCTATCGCCTTCTTGGAGTTTTGAATTTACAATTTCTTCCGCCAAAGCATCTTCAATATACTTTTGGATGGCCCTTTTTAAGGGTCTGGCACCATATTGCTTGTCAAAACCTTTTTCTGCGATATAGTCCTTCGCTTTGTCGGTTAGCTTCAAGTCATATCCAATATCTTTTATTCTTGCAAAAAGCTTTCGAAGCTCGATATCGATAATTAGATGGATATCTTCCCGTTCTAACGGATTGAACACAATTACATCATCGATACGGTTCAAAAACTCGGGAGCGAAAGCTTTCTTTAACGCCCCTTCGATAACATTTTTTTGATGACTAAATTCCTGTGATTTCATCGCAGCGGTACCAAAACCGACTCCTTGTCCGAAATCTTTCAGTTTACGGGCCCCGATATTCGAGGTCATTATGATGATGGAATTCCGGAAATCTATTTTCCGTCCCAGACTATCCGTCAGGTATCCATCGTCAAGCACCTGCAAAAGCATGTTGAACACATCGGGATGTGCCTTTTCTACTTCATCCAACAGAATAACGGAGTACGGCTTGCGTCTTACCTTTTCGGTCAATTGGCCGCCTTCTTCATATCCAACATATCCCGGAGGCGCACCTACTAACCGTGAAATAGCGAATTTTTCCATGTATTCGCTCATATCGATACGTATCAATGCATCTTCGGAGTCGAAAAGCTCTTGCGCCAAAACTTTTGCCAATTGTGTTTTTCCGACACCGGTCTGGCCCAAGAAAATAAAGGAGCCAATTGGCTTGTTGGGGTCTTTAAGACCAGCTCTATTCCTTTGAATGGCCTTGGCCACTTTCGCGACCGCTTCGTCTTGACCGATAACATTAGCCTTTATCAAATTCGGTAGTTCGGCTAATTTATTGCTTTCGGTCTGGGCGATTCGGTTTACGGGAATGCCACTCATCATCGAGACCACATCGGCCACATTATCTTCACTTACTATTTCTTTATTCTGCTTACTATCTTCTTCCCATTTTTCTTGTGCGGTCGCCAACTCTTTTTCTAACCGTTTCTCATCGTCACGAAGCTTTGCCGCCTCCTCGTATTTTTGTTTCTTGACTACGCTGTTTTTCAGTTCACGAACGTCTTCAAGCTGTTTTTCAAGCTCCAAGATTTGCTTCGGAACATCCATATTAACAATATGTACCCGGGAACCTGATTCGTCAAGGGCGTCAATGGCCTTGTCTGGCAAAAATCGGTCGGTCATATACCTGTTGGTCAATTTGACACAGGCAATTATGGCCTCATCGGTGTAGCTGACATTGTGATGGTCTTCGTATTTTCCTTTTATGTTCTGTAAAATCTCGATGGTTTCCTCAACAGTCGTAGGCTCTACGATTACTTTTTGAAAACGTCGCTCCAAAGCCCCGTCTTTTTCAATATACTGTCGGTATTCATCCAGCGTAGTGGCACCTATGCATTGAATCTCACCTCTTGCCAGGGCTGGTTTGAACATGTTGGAAGCATCTAAACTTCCTGTAGCGCCACCTGCACCCACAATAGTGTGTATCTCGTCAATAAAGAGAATAACATCCTCGTTCTTCTCCAATTCGTTCATAACGGCTTTCATCCGCTCTTCGAATTGTCCACGGTATTTTGTTCCCGCAACTAAAGAAGCGAGGTCTAAGGTTACGACACGTTTGTTATACAGTATACGCGAAACCTTTTTATTGATAATCCGTAACGCTAGGCCCTCAGCGATGGCACTTTTACCAACACCTGGTTCGCCGATCAACAACGGATTATTCTTTTTTCTTCGGCTCAAAATCTGGGAAACACGCTCAATTTCCTTTTCCCTACCAACTACTGGATCCAATTTGTTTTCTTCGGCCATTTTAGTAAGGTCGCGACCGAAATTATCTAGTACGGGTGTTTTTGATTTTTTGTTTCCTTTTTGACCAGTGGTCGCACCAAAGCTACCTTCCTTGCCATCGTTCGCATCATCATTGTCGCTCGGGAAAGATTCGGAGGTAGGTGCGTCGACTATATCGTCATCGCTTGTAATCATGAATTTGAACTGTTCCTTTACGCCATCATAATCTACTTTCAATTTGTGAAGCAGTTTTGTGGTAGGATCGTTCTCGTTTCTCAAAATACACAGCAACAAATGTGCGGTATTTATTGATGAACTCTGAAAAAGCTTGGCTTCTAAAAAAGTCGTTTTCAGTGCGCGTTCCGCTTGACGGGTCAAGTGCAAATTCTTTTTATCTTTTTGTGCGATATTAGGGTTCGGATTGGAAGGGCTCAAAATTTCGACTTTTCGTCGCAAATGGTCCAGATCCACTTCCAAAGCGTCAAGAATACTAATTGCCTTTCCATTACCATCACGCAAAAGCCCCAACATCAAGTGTTCGGTGCCTATAAAATCATGCCCCAACCGCAGCGCTTCTTCCTTACTATATGCAATTACATCCTTTACTCTCGGTGAAAAATTATCATCCATAAAACTTATCCTTTCATCTATAAAATTAGTAAAACTATACCAATCTAACGCAAATAGTATACCTATTATTCGACAAACTAGTGCGAAATGCAGAAAAAAGAAACTTTTTATAATATAATTAGCAATTTGATGATCAACTATTACTGCCTTAGAAGGTGTTGATAAAATGTTTAATAAAGTAGGTTACATATGCTTTGAAAGCCATGATTTTACGTATATTGGCATGTTTTTTTAACTAAAATAAATACTAGGATTTTAAAATGGCAGAAGGAGAAAAATTGATTCCGATTAATATCGATGATGAAATGAAATCTGCTTACATCGATTACTCGATGTCGGTCATTGTGTCACGTGCCCTACCTGATGTCAGGGACGGTCTCAAACCAGTGCATCGTAGAGTACTCTACGGTATGTACGAATTGGGTGTTCGCTCGAACAGTGCGCATAAAAAATCGGCCCGTATCGTTGGTGAAGTTTTGGGTAAGTACCATCCGCATGGTGATACTTCGGTCTATGACTCTATGGTACGAATGGCACAAGAGTGGAGTCTACGCTATATGCTGGTTGATGGCCAAGGGAATTTTGGCTCTGTAGATGGCGATAGCCCAGCCGCAATGCGTTACACTGAGGCAAGAATGCGAAAGATTGCCGATGACATGTTGGCGGATATCGATAAAGATACGGTCGACCATCAACTCAATTTCGACGATTCTTTAGAAGAGCCTACAGTACTACCGGCCCGTGTGCCCAATCTACTGGTCAACGGTGCTTCGGGTATTGCAGTGGGTATGGCAACGAATATGCCGCCTCACAACCTTTCTGAGGTTATTGACGGTACTATCGCTTATATCGAAAATAATGATATCGAAATCGATGAAATCATAACCCATATCAAGGCCCCCGATTTTCCTACAGGTGGAACTATCTATGGCTACGACGGTGTAAAGGAAGCTTTTCATACAGGTAGAGGCAGGGTTAAAATCAGGGCAAAGGCAATCATAGAAGAAGTTCAGGGTAGGGAGTGCATTATTGTTACCGAAATTCCCTATCAGGTCAATAAGGCCGACATGATTAAAAAGACTGCCGATCTAGTCAACGATAAGAAAATTGAAGGAATATCTAGCATACGCGACGAATCAGATAGAAAGGGAATGCGTATCGTCTATATTTTGAAGCGCGACGCTATTCCGAATATTGTTCTTAATACCTTATATAAGTATACCGCTTTGCAATCTTCTTTCAGCGTTAACAACATCGCCTTGGTCAATGGGCGACCAAGATTGTTGAACGTAAAGGAGATGATTCATTATTTTGTCGAGCATCGCCATGAAGTGGTCGTTCGCCGAACAAAATATGAACTTAAAAAAGCCCAGGACAGGGCACACATCTTAGAAGGCCTTATTATTGCCTCTGACAATATCGATGAAGTAATCTCTATTATCAGAGCGTCATCGAATGCCGATGAAGCTAGGGCGAATCTGATGGAACGCTTTAAGTTGACCGAGATTCAGGCCAAGGCCATTGTTGAGATGCGCTTACGCCAACTTACCGGTTTGGAGCAGGATAAGCTCCGTACTGAATACGACGCTGTCATTATGACCATTGCCGATCTGAAAGATATCTTAGACAGGAAAGATCGAAGAATGGAGATCATAAAAGACGAGCTTCTTGAGGTCAAAGATAAATACGGTGATGAACGACGGTCTGAAATCAATTTGGCCGGTGGCGATTTGAGTATTGAAGATATGATTCCCGATGAGCAGGTGGTCATCACCATTTCGCATGCCGGCTATATTAAAAGAACGCCACTTTCGGAATATAAAACACAGCATAGGGGCGGCGTGGGCCAGAAGGCATCATCAACCAGAAACGAAGATTTCTTGGAATATCTTTTCGTAGGTACTAATCACCAATATATGTTGTTCTTCACTCAGAAGGGGAAATGTTTTTGGATGCGGGTCTACGAAATTCCCGAAGGAAGCAGAACCTCAAAAGGGCGTGCCATTCAGAATCTGATCAATATCGAGCAAGACGACAACGTAAAGGCTTTTATCTGTACGCAAGATTTGAAAGATGAGGAGTACGTTAATAGTCATTACGTAATTATGGCGACCAAGAAGGGTACTGTCAAGAAAACTTCCTTGGAACAGTATTCGCGCCCACGTCAAAATGGTATCAATGCTATTGGCATTCGCGAAGACGATGAACTTTTAGAAGCAAAATTAACAACCGGAACGAGCCAAATATTTTTAGGGCTCAAATCGGGTAAGGCGATTCGATTCGAAGAGAGCAAGACACGGCCAATGGGTCGAAATGCCTCTGGGGTTCGCGGTATTCGATTGGCAGATGATAAGGATGAGGTAATCGGCATGGTGTCCGTTCATGATTTTGAAGAGGATGTATTGGTCGTATCGGAGAACGGATATGGAAAACGATCCAGCATTGACGATTACCGTATCACCAATAGAGGTGGTAAGGGTGTAAAGACGATTTCAATCACCAAAAAAACTGGTGGATTGGTGTCTATCAAGAATGTCTCCGATTCCGATGATCTAATGATTATCAATAAGTCGGGTATTGCCATACGTATGAGCGTAGAAGACCTTCGAGTAATGGGTCGTGCTACCCAAGGGGTTCGATTGATCAACCTCAAGGATAATGACTCCATCGCCGCCGTTGCCAAAGTCATGAAAGATGAAGATGATATCGAAGATGCCGATATCCTTGGTATTGAGGTCGATACCGAAGAAGATGGCACGGCTCTTGATAATGATGCAAGCGAAGATTCAGAAGAATAAATTATATTTGAATACTAAACATTTAATTAAGAAAAATGAAAACTAAATTTTTAATACTTGCGACCCTATGTTTCACCATGGTCGGCTTCGCACAGAAAAACGAAATCAAGGCCGCTGAGAAAGCTCTAAAAGGAGGTGACGCTGCGACCGCAAAAACCACATTAGAAGCAGTATCAGGCTCGATATCTGGAGCTGACGAAAAAATTCAGGCACAGTATCATTACAATCTCGGTAAAGCTTATGCCGAATTATCCAAAAAAGGAGATGCCAGTGCTTTTGAAAAGGCGGCTTCCGAATTTCAGAGTGTCATCGACGTGGAAGAAAAAACCGGAAAGAGTAAATATTCCGATGAAACCAGACAGCATATGGCGGCCTTAAGTGCCGATCTTGTAAACTCTGCGGTCGAAGACAATGGCAACAAGAAGTTCAAAGAAGCAGCCGAAAAGTTGTACACCAGCTACAAAATCAGTCCTAAAGACACTACATATCTGTACTATGCTGCCAGTAGTGCAGTAAACGGTGGTCATTATGAGCAGGCATTACAATATTATGACGAACTTAATGAGGTGGGTTATGACGGTAGCGGTGTTGTTTATAAAGCTACCAATGTCGAATCGGGCCAAGTCGAGGAAATGGAGAAGAACCAAAGAGACCTTATGGTAAAATCTGGCACGTACAAAGACCCCCTAGATGAAAAGACCGAGTCGAAAAGGGCAGAAATCGTAAAGAACACGGCCTTGATCTATACCCAACTTGGACAAGATGATAAGGCTCTAGAAGCATATAAGGTTGCCCGAGCCAGCGATCCAAATGACGTAAACCTCATTTTGAACGAAGCCAACCTTTATTATAAATTGGACGATAAGGAAAAATTTAAGGAGTTGATGGCCGAGGCTGCTGCGGTTGCGCCCGACAATGCTGATTTGCACTACAACATTGGTGTTATCAACATGGAGCAAGGTAATTTGGAAGACGCTAGGGTTTCGTATAGGAAAGCTTTGGAGATCAATCCCGGTTATACCAATGCACAATTAAACCTTTCCACAACGTATGTGAACGAAGGTAACGGACTTATCGACGAAATGAACGGTCTTGGAAATTCAAAAGCCGATATTGCCAGATATGACGAGTTGAAGCAGGAAAAAGACAACTTGTTCACCGAAGGCGCAACAGTTTTGGAAGACGCTTTAAAGACCAATCCCGGTAACCAAGGGATATTGACCCAGTTGAAGAATATCTATGGGGCTATGGGCGATAATGATAACTTTATGCGCATCAAGAAAATATTGGGCGAGTAAACGGCACTTCGAATACGATTTAAAAATCCTCCTTAGCAATAAGGAGGATTTTTTTTGATATATCATAAAACGGAAAGCCTTAATATCATATGATTTTTTTGATAACCCTTAGTTGATAGGTATAGTTGCCTAGATCGGTATTGAAGATTCCCGTGTGATCCAACCTATCTATACGTACCTTGCCATCTACATGAATAATATAATTGTTATCCATGATAATGCCCACGTGGTATATTTCTCCGTCGCTATTGTCAAAAAAGGCAAGATCACCCGCCTCGCTTTCTTCAATAAAACTTAATGGCTCCCCTTGTGAAGATTGTTCGGAAGCTTTTCGTAATAACTTGTGCCCATTTATTTTGTACACCATCTGTGTAAAAGCGGAGGCATCTATGCCGAAAGGAGTCTTTCCGCCCCAAAGAAACGGGGCGTTCAAATAGAGTAGGGCAGTTTGAACCAGATTTGATTTTTCTTTTTTTTCCTCGGTATAACTTCCTTCGAACTTATGTGCTAATTCAATGCAATTCTGAATGGAGGAGCCCAATAGAATCGGAATTAAAACAGTATCCCTCGATTCTACAAAAGACACCATGTCGCATGTGTATTTGGGTTTTATATCTTTTTCAATCGAGTAATATAAGGTTTCATCGATTTCGGTTATCTGCTGATTATGCACCCAACCTTCGCATTTATCAAAAGCAATACGGATTCGGCTCCAAAACCTGCGACGCTCCAATATCTTAAAATGTTCGCCATACAAAAGTTGTGTTACCATTTCCGAAGTATCGTCGGCTTGCGCTCGAACAGAAACTATACTAAGGTGACAAATACCGTATTGCATGGGCGATTTTAGATGATACGGATTATCTTTCCACGATTATTGCAGAAGCCCCACCACCACCATTACAAATTGCGGCGGCCCCTATTTTTGCATTATTCTGCTTCAGTACGTGAATTAGGGTAATTAAAATGCGTGCCCCAGAACATCCCAAAGGATGCCCCAATGAAACCGCCCCGCCATTCACATTAACATTTTTATCGGAAAGCCCCAATAACTTCATATTGGCTAGGCCAACCACCGAAAAGGCTTCGTTAAATTCAAAATAATCGATATCTTTTAGGGTTATACCGGCTTTTGCAATAGCCTTAGGTAGGGCTTTAGCTGGAGCGGTAGTGAACCATTTCGGTTCTTGGGCGGCATCGGCATAGCTTTTTATAGTCGCCAAAGGTTCGAGCTTCAGTTCTTTTGCTTTCGTAGTGCTCATAAGCACCAAGGCAGCGGCACCGTCGTTTATGGTAGAGGCATTCGCAGCCGTAACCGTTCCGTCTTTTGAAAATGCCGGTCGTAACGACGGAATCTTATCCATCTTTACATTCTTATACTCTTCATCTTCACTGATTATCAAGGGTTCCCCACGACGTTGAGGCACTTCTACGGGTACTATCTCATCTTTGAATTTGCCATTCTTCCATGCGCTGGAAGATCTTTCGTAAGACTGTAAAGCAAAATTGTCTTGGTCTTCTCTGCTAAAGTTATGTTCTACTGCACAGGCGTCTGCACAGACGCCCATCGCATTTTGGTCGTAGACATCGACTAGGCCATCTTTCTGCATACCATCTATCAGAGTGGTCGGCCCGAATTTTTGCCCGTTTCTTAGGTGAACGTAGTGTGGGATTAAGCTCATGTTTTCCATTCCTCCGGCGACCGCAATTGAAATATCACCCAAAGCAATGGCCTGAGCGGCTTGCATTACTGCTTTCATTCCTGAAGCGCATACCTTATTTATTGTAGTACATGGCACCGTGTCGGGAATACCGGCAAAAATAGAGGCCTGTCTTGCAGGGGCTTGACCCGTACCGGCCTGTACTACGTTTCCCATAAGTACTTCATCTACCGCACTTGGATCTAAGTTGATTTTTTTCAGTGCTCCCAGAATGGCGGTAGCACCTAATTTTGGAGCTGGTACTGTAGATAATGAGCCCATAAAACTACCTATAGGTGTTCGGACCGCAGAAACTATGACAACATCGTTCATATCGAACTAAAATTTAGTGGTGCGAAATTAATAAATTAAAGTCCAATGCCTTTGGTTCTGAACTCAAAAGCGGTTCATAAGCTTATATTTTTCTATTTTTGGAACAGATACTTCCCACATGCGAAAATTATTGGACGACCTTTTCAAAAATCAATCCCTTATCTACAAGTATTTTCTGTATGTGGTATCAGTTGCATGTATCGTTTTTTTCTTTCCCAAAGGGGGAAAGTTTAAATACGAATTTAAAAAGGGAAAGCCATGGCAGTACGACAATCTTTATGCGCCATTTGATTTTTCCATAAAAAAAAATAGCGACGAAATTGCCAGTGAGCAAGAAGAAGTTAGCAAGGGCCAGATTATTTATTTTAGGTATAACGACTCCAT
>CAZRIE010000064.1:0-1642 GCA_964600075.1 uncultured Flavobacteriaceae bacterium | reverse complement strand
ATAACCATACTTAGAGAAAAAAGGCTTAGTAACTATGTCGATACGTATCAGAAGCTTTTTTTAAATCTTGTTCGACCTAATGTTTTTTATGAGGAAAATCTATCCGAAAAGGCCTTGGAAGATGAGCTTTCAAAAATATCATATACGCGCGGAACCGTCGATGAAGGAAAGCTCATTATCGCCAAGGGCGAAGTTGTAGAAGCAGAAAATCTCTATATCTTAAATTCCCTCAAGGCGGAATACGAATCAGAACTTTTTACGGCAAGTAACTACTACTATATCCTTTTCGGATATACTGTGCTAGTGGCATTGGTCTTGATTATGCTATTTCTTTTCCTCAAAAAATATAGGCAAGAAGTCTTCGAGAACAACACTAAGGTCACCTTTATATTCTTCAATATACTCTTTATGGTGTTTATCACCACAATGGTGGTCAAGTATAACAAGGCTTTTTTGTTTGTGGTACCTCTGTGTATCCTTCCTTTAATCTTAAAAACATTTTTTGATGCACGTTTGGGGCTTTTTGTACATGTACTGACCGTATTGATTTTAGGTTTCGTAGTACCCAACAGTTTCGAGTACATTTTTTTGCAGATTGTAGCGGGCATAGTAACCATATTAACTGTTTCCGAATTATACAAACGCGCAAATTTGTTTATATCCGTAGGTCAGATAACGTTAATCTATATTGTCGGTTATCTTGCATTCCACATTATACACGAAGGTAATCTAGATAATATAGCCTGGTTCATTTTGGGGCTTTTTCTTTTGAACGGTATGATTACCCTTTTTGTACAGCCCCTGATCTATGTATATGAAAAAGTATTTGGCTTGGTCTCCGATGTATCTTTGCTCGAACTGTCAGATACGAATTCAAAGCTACTGAAAGAACTTTCGAACAAGGCACCCGGCACGTTTCACCATTCGCTACAGGTTGCAAATTTAGCTGAAGCTGCGGCCAACGAAATCGGTGCGAATGCCATGCTCGTGAGGGTAGGGGCATTGTATCATGATATTGGCAAGATGTTGCATCCTACCTATTTTACCGAAAATCAAATCACCAATGTGAATCCGCACGACGAATTGTCACCGAAGGATAGCGGTAAAATAATCATCGACCATGTCATAGATGGCATTGAGTTGGCAAAAAAGAACAACTTACCAGATAGGATTATCGATTTTATACGTTCGCACCACGGAACAACTTTAGTGTATTACTTTTTCAAAAAACAACAGGAGTTAGATGAAGAGGTCGACGAAAATATGTTTAGATACCCAGGCCCTATACCTTTTTCGAAGGAAACGGCTATTTTAATGATGGCAGATTCTGTAGAGGCCGCATCAAAAAGTCTTAAGAACCCCACTTTTCTTATAATAGATCAATTTGTTGATAAAATTATTGCCGGTCAGATGAGTGCCAATCAATTTTTAAATGCAAATATTACCTTTAAGGAAATCGAGAGCATTAAAAAAATCTTCAAACAAAAGCTCATAAATATTTATCATTTAAGGGTGGAGTACCCCGAATAGATGCCAAAATTTTTCAGGGTAGTTAGAAAACGTATTTCTTGTTTTTTGCACCTTGCCCGTTAAAAGCTGTAAAATCTCATTTTCGACTGTTTTCATCATGGTGGAATAGCTA
>CAZRIE010000063.1:0-24612 GCA_964600075.1 uncultured Flavobacteriaceae bacterium | reverse complement strand
TAATAAAGTAAGACATTAAGCCCAATAATAATATAGCCACCGCAATACCAGCCCAGAGTTGCTTTTCACGTGCTAGCAATTTGTTCTCTGCAATAAACTCATCGGTCTCGAAGCGTATACGGGCAAATTTGTTCCTTACCTTTCTTTCTTCTTGCTGAAGGCTGTCGTTCAGGGCGATATATTTCCGATTGTATGCAATCGATTTCTCTGGCTCCAATTTAACTAAAAGTTGTAATGTCCGTAAAAGCCTTTCGTTATTGCTGGCCCTTTCGGCATACTTACGTGCTTGATTGGCGTATACCAGAGCCTGTATTGTGTCTTTCTCATTTAAATAAAACTCTGCGAAACAGTAATGGGCCATCGATAAGCCCGTAATGTTTCCAATACTGTCAAGTACTTTGATAGATCTTTCAAATTCTTCGTGCAAACCTGCTCTTTCGCCTATTTTGAATTTGCTATAGGCGAGGTTACTCAATGCCAGGGCATATAATTTAGGGTCCTTTTCAAGGATTGAACCGTTTTGTAATACTTGCTCAAAATACAGAATTGCCTCTTGATGGTTACCTTGTTCTTGGTATACTGCTCCGATATTATTTTTAAGGCTTAGATCGAGATTATTTTCATTTTCTATTTTTTTTTGGTATTGTAAAGCGATGTTATAGTATTCGATGGCCCTATCGTACTCTTTTAATTCATTAGTGATAGAACCTAGATTGCTATAACAGCTATATAATTGCTTATATGCATTAAGAGGTTTAAGAATTTCAATAGCTTCTATGGTATTGATTTCGCTACCGGTATAATCTTTGACGTCGGCCTGTACAATGGCCATGTTGTATAACATCTTCCCCGATTCAAATTGTTTTTCTAAATTACCGTAGATTTTTTGTGCTTTTGAAAAATGATAGTAAGCACTGTCTGATACCCCTGTCTTTCTAAAAAAATCGGCAAGATCCCAATGTGCTTCCCCGTACTTTACAGAATCACCCACATTTTCGGCAAGTTTCAGGGCTTCAGAGTTTGCCTTACGAAATAATACTGAGTCTCCGAATTCTAAATACGCTAAAGAAAGTCTTGAAAAAAAAATTGTCCTTAAAGAATCATTTTTAGTCTTATCTGCAAGGCTTTTTGCTTTTTGTAGTTGATTCGCTCTAAAACCTATTTTGAGGTCTCTATTGCGACCCTGTCGTATCCATTCCATTACCGAGTCCTTAATACCGTTTTCTAAAACATCATCGGTTTTTTTAATATTGTTCGTACAAGAAAAGGCAGAAAGCAGAAAAAAGCTTAAAACAACGTATTTTGAATATATCTTGCTTTTTCGGTACATATACTTAGACAAATACAAGGTATAAAAAAAAGCCTTAAAGAGTATATTTAAGACTTTTTAGATTATTCTATGTTTAAAACTATTATGACCTACTTTCCGTTTTAATATCATTTCTATCTGTTGCTGCATCAACATTAAGCTCGTATACTGCATCTGTCTCCTCCAAATTAGTTTCTGCTTCACAAGAGAACATTCCGACTGTCATTACCAATACTGCGAAAATACTTACTGCTTTTTTCATGATTAAAAGTGTTTTAGGGGGTTATAATTTCATTTCTTACAGCTAAACTACAACCCTTCGTAAGTAAAATGGGGAGATAAAAAAAGATAATAGTGAACGTACCCGGTATATGAGTAAGTGAACGAGTTCTGTGAGGATTATTCTAATTAAGGCTAGAAATAGTGTTTTTTGAAAGCAGTTGCTTTAACCCATCGATATTATCACGATAAGACTTGGAGAAGGGCAACTGCAGTTTATTTTGCTTTAATGTGCAGATAGATTTGCCATAGCTAATGCGCGATATGCAATCGGTATTGACGATATAACTTTGATGAATTCGCACAAAGTTCTTAGGTAATTGATTCTCGAAAGTCTTTAACGTTTTGAAAGCGTTATTTATTGTACCGTCTTTCATTATAAATTCCGTTGCGTTGTTATCCGCCTGTAGGTAAAGGATATCATCGGTATTGATATACTGAAAATCACGATACGATTTCAGACATAGGGTCTGGGCTTCCACTTTGGCTGGAACCTGCTTTTTGAGACGCAGTAACGATTTTCGAATGTCGAACTCATTATATGGCATAAGCCAATAGTCAAAGAAACCATTTTTGATTGCATCATAAGCGTGGTGCTTACCCTTAGAAATACCGATAATTAAAGGAATGTTAATAACGTATTGATGCAGCTCCATTACCATTTGAAAATACTCATTCGCATTTTCGTTCAAGTTAACAAAAACAATATCGGGCGAATATTTTAATATAGAGTTAATACCTTCAGAGCTGTCCTTGGCCATTGCCGAACACGAAAAATCACCGTACTCTCCCAAATAATGCTGCAATTGCAGATTGGAAGTCGCATCAGAATCTATTATGGTATAACTGTATTCCAAGACTAGGTAATTTAAGGGCAAATTAGTGATAGTAAGTTACATACGAACAAAGTTATTCCCCACAATATTAGGGGTTTTTATTTGTAAAATGTTGATATTGAATAGTTTTGAAGGAAAAACCTTGCAAAACACAAAAGATTTTCGATTAGTCTGACAAACGCAAGGCATAATCTTCATTTAGAAAAATTTTGTATTTGCAAATAACTTGGTGCGTTATGTTATTCTGTAAAATTTCAGATGCTGATAGATTGTAGTCTTTTGAAACTAAAAAATAGATTGGGTAAGGCCGGTAATAGAAGTAAAGTAGTACGTATTTTTCTCGAATTTTTTTTTTACTACCTGTAATGTGTACTTGGTAATTTCTAGAAATACGCTCAGACAAGTATTTTATATCCCTAATTTTCAAATTGAAATTCATACGCCCCAATTGCAGGTGATTTAGTGCGGTCTATACCAAGAATATCGAGAGGTACGGAAAGTGCAGCCTCCACATCTGCATTATCTAGGGCTGGTGAAGTAGCGGTCAATCTAAAATCGCCCTTATTGACATCTTTGAATTTAACTTCTTCATTATACAAATTATCAAGGTATCTATCGGTATCATCGAAATTATACAGCGGATTGTCATTTAATTCTTCATTGTTGTTGTCAAACCTAATTAGGCAGTTGGCAAAGTAATAGTTAAAAGTATTTGTGCCATTGCTGTTAAGGGAAAGTTCAGTGCCTCCATTACCGTCGATTATACAGTTTTGAAAGTTTGCTCTGATTAAATCGAAACTGTTTTCGTTACCTGATAAATCGATCTTGTTATTGTCAATCGATAAGGCAGCGCCATTTCTAAAGCTTTCTGTCCAATAGTTTGCGATTGTTGTGTGAACAAACGAGTAGTCGCCGCCTAGACTACAATAGAGTGAACTGCTACCCGCGCTGCCCAAAACTAAATTCTCTCCTTCAATAAATGCGGATATACCCCACAGATTGAACTTAGAACTATTATAGATTTGAGTGTTTTTTACATTCATGGTAAGAGTTTGCAACATACCATCGCCTTCAACGCGTAGACCTATTATCGCGTTCTTTATCGTTAGATGGTCGATAGTATTCTCCGTGCTACCTGGAGTTATCCAAATACCGCCCCATTGACCAGGTACGTCTTCAAATTCTGGCTCTAGTCGGTCCCCTTCGAAAATCACCTCTTTTTCGAGTGCCACCGAATCTATGCTTAGTTCTCCATTGATTTGTAATGCGCTTCCTTCCCTTACTAAAATTCCAGAATCTTTATGAAAATGAACACGTGCTCCCGCATCTATACGCAATGTATTTTTTTCTGGAACAATGGCATATCCATAAATAACATAAGGCTTCACAGCAGTAAAGATCAGTTGGTCTTCAGAAAGTTCGAAACCTTCGGCCCGTATTTCCTCGCCGTTGGTATCCAACCCTAAAATTATGGGTTCCTTGATTCCGACAGACGTTTTTGAAGGAAAAAGAAAAACAGCGTCCTTGACCAACGTAACCAATGGTATTTTCTGAAGTTTCTCGCCTGTATCGAATTGTAGTACATCGGTATATAGAAATTCGTTCATTTCGCTTTCGGTAACGTCAAACGTAGTCTCAATAAAAATAAAAAGACTGTCTTTGGCCATAAGAGCCACATCAGTGAAAATCTTTCCGGCAATGCCTTCGACATTCAAACGGTAACCACTTTCTTCACCTTCTGCTAAGCCTATACTCGGAATTGAAATATCTTCTTTCGAACGATTGAAGACTTTTAAAGTGTACGTACTGCTTCCGATATTCGAAAATACAGTATCAAGGAATACGGTGTCTTTTGAGAATTCCAGATTTCCCATACTTGGCGAATAATCAAAATCTTTTCTGCAGGAAATGCCTAAGGCCACTAGAATACAAATCGAAATGTAGATAAGGTAGGCTCGCATTTTGGAGTTTTAACTTTCAAGATTCCTGAATCAGTAAAGTTCGTTTTTGGGAATTCTAATTTCCTAAACTACTGGCTTTATAAGAAAATAGTTGTTTAATTTCTTCTGAAATGCGATTGGGTTTCAAAGTGTTTGCATTCAATAAGCACCACTCGGTACTCGAATGTAACAGTAATTGTTTTGTTCGACTATTATACATTTCGACAACACGGACTGAAGTTGCCCCATGACTCTTTGCTATATGGGTTTTTATATTGATAATGTCTCCCAGTTTAGCTGCGTATTTATAAGAAATATTATGGGTCATAACCACCCAAATAATTCCGTTTTGTATCTCATTTGTTGCTACCGCAAGCCAGTGCTCTTTCGAGATATCCTGAATCCACTGAACATAGCGGACATTGTTTACATGGTCAAGTTCGTCAAGGTCATCTTCTTGTACGGTGATGTTTTTTTGAAATGATTCCATCTATTTTTTTTGAATTTTCACCTCGAACATTTTATCCCATTCCTTACCGGTAACAAAAAAGGTCTTTCGTTCGGGGTGGTAGGCAATACCGTTCAAGACATTATCGGTATCACTCCATGTTTCGTGATGGGTTACTTTAGTGCTCAGGCCTCCAAAATTGACAACACCTTCAATGGCACCACTTTTGGCATCAATAATCATTACGCTAGGTTTTTGATATACGTTGGCATATATTTTTCCATCAACATATTCTAATTCATTGGCGCTGTCGTTAATAGATTTATTGGTCACGGTTTCTATTGCGCCATCTTCAACAAGTGTTTCAGGATTCAGAATCCAGATTTTTTCGGTACCGTCACTTTTAAATAGTTTTTCACCGTCATTGGCAAGCCCCCAGCCTTCTTTGCTTTGGCCATATTTAAAGCTATCTGTCTTTTTTAAATTTAGATCGTAAATAAAGCCTGTTCCGCTGCGCCAGGTCAGCATATAAATCTTGTTGTTCAAAATGGTTATTCCTTCCCCAAAGTAGTTGTCCTCCAAATCAACTTGCTGTATGGGCTTCCCAGTTTCGAAGTCTACTTTCCGCAATGAAGACCTACCTTTTTTTCCGGTACTTTCATAAAGGGTATCATTATAAAATTCAAGACCTTGAGTATAGGCTTTATTGTCATGAGGGTACTCATTTATTATTTCATAGGTATAAATTTCAGGTGCTTTTGTTGCTAACAGTTTTAAGTTCTTCGTAATTTCTGCAGATGTGTCTTCATAGTCAATGTTCGCTTTAAGGATTTTATCACCTAATGTTGGAAGATCTAACGTAATCTTGCCATCATTAACAGGAAACTCTTTGCCGTCGATAGAGTAGGTAACCTTGCCGATAGACTTATCTTTTTTATTTTTTATAGCAACAGCTATACTCTGGTTCAGTTGAAAATTTTTCTTGTTCCCGTCCAATTGTATTTCGAAAAGGTAGGATGGCGAATTATCACCCCCGCAAGCAATAAAGAGAGTTAGAAGTAAGAACAGGGGAAAAAACTTCAAAGTATTCATCTGCATCGAATTTACCCGTCACATCGGACGGTAAGGTTTAGGGCACAAAAATAACGAACTCAGAACAATTTCTGAACATTAAAATTAGAATGCAAAACGATTGCGAATGCATCAAAAGATTGTATATTTACGGTCGGCAAGTCCTACACGACCAGCTCCTGTAGAATCCCCCAGGGCGGGAACGCAGCAAGGGTATATGGTCGTAGCGGTGCGATGTAGGTAGCTTGCCGTTTTTTTGTGCTCTAAATTCTTTTGGATTTGGCGCTATTCTTCTTCAAAACTATGCTTGACTAAAATAGTTTTTTGGGTTTGGCTAGATTTTCGAATCTTTACCAACAACCCATTTTATTTGTTAATTTGCATCTTGTATGGAACATAAGGTTGTGCTTATTACAGGTGGTTCTTCGGGTATTGGAAAGTCAATAGGGCTTTACCTCAAATCTAAGGGATTTAAGGTCTATGGTACTACAAGAAATTTAGCGAAACATCCTGATTTTGAAGTTTTTGAATTACTTGAATTAGACGTTACTAATTCGGAAAGTATTGCTAAAGCTATTCAACAAATAATTCAGATAGAGCAAAGGTTAGATGTACTTATCAATAACGCTGGGGTTGGCATCACAGGCCCAGTTGAAGAAACGCCCCATGACGAAATTTTAAATGCTTTCGATACGAATCTGCATGGTCCGTTGCGAATGGTAAAGGCCGTTTTGCCTCAAATGCGAGAGCAACGTAGTGGTCTGATTATCAATATTACTTCAATTGCCGGGTATATGGGGCTGCCATACCGAGGCGTATATTCAGCCACAAAGGCCGCTCTGGTTACAATTACAGAAGCTTTGCGAATGGAGGTCAAAGATTTCGGGATAAAAATCACCACTTTGGCACCAGGTGATTTCAGTACGAATATCGCGGCCGGCCGTTATCATGTCCCCGTCAAAGAAAACTCCGCATACAGCAAATCTTATGGCGATACCCTTCAAATTATCAATGCCGATGTCGATAATGGAGGTGACCCAATTTTGGTCGCCAAGAAGGTATATCAAATTATTGAAAACGAACATCCTAATGTACACTATAAAGTCGGAGCGTCGTTGCAGAAAATTTCGTCCGTTCTTAAAAGCATATTACCAGATAAAGTATTCGAGAAACTCTTACTAAAGTATTATAAATTGTAATTTCGTGTTTTGGGAAATCCATTTTTATTTTCCTGAACATTTCGATATTTCTAATCCTAATAAAAACTACTGAGAATGAAATTTTTTATAGACACGGCTAATTTAGAGCAAATTCGGGAAGCACAAGAACTAGGTGTACTCGATGGTGTAACCACGAACCCTTCCCTTATGGCCAAAGAGGGCATTACAGGAAGAAACAACATTCTTAAACATTATGTCGATATCTGTAATATTGTTGATGGCGATGTATCTGCTGAGGTCATTTCGACCGATTTCGATGGTATGGTTAAGGAAGGTGAAGAATTGGCCGGGCTACACGATCAAATTGTGGTTAAGGTTCCGATGATAAAAGATGGAGTAAAGGCTTTGAAATATTTTACTGACAAGGGTATTAGCACTAACTGTACGCTTGTTTTTTCTGTTGGTCAGGCTTTATTGGCCGCAAAAGCAGGAGCTACATATGTTTCTCCGTTCATTGGCAGGCTAGATGATATATCCACTGATGGCCTTAATCTAATTGCAGAAATACGCCATATTTACGATAATTACGGTTTTGAAACACAAATTTTGGCCGCATCGATTCGTCATACCATGCACGTTATCGATTGTGCGAAACTTGGGGCAGATGTAATGACCGGAGGCCTGTCGTCCATTACTGGGCTTCTTAAGCATCCACTTACCGATATTGGTTTGGCGAAATTTTTGGAAGATTATAGGAAAGGAAACTAAAAAGAGAGTTTTCGTTTTTTTAGATAAGTTTAATAAACTGGGGTACATTCAAAAATGTATCCCTTTTTTATGTCAGAACGATTCGTAGACATTGGCAAAAGCATCGACTATAATTTCATCTTCGACTATGATACATTGATTTAGTGGATAAACAATAAGGGCTTTTCTCAATTCTTCAAAATTAGATGCCCTAAATTGTTTTTCGGAATCCAATCCAGAATTTTCGAGAAGTGATTTCCATTTACTCTCCTCTGTTTTAATATTAATGCCGACATATGAATATTTGGGCTTTTCAAGCGAAAGTTTCGCAATTCTTTTTTTTATGTTTTCGAAATGCAATCTTTGGGTACCTGACCAGAAATAAAAGACCGTTATATTATTCTTGGCTATTTGATTTAAAGAAACATTATTTCCATTTATATCGGATACAATAACATCGGGTACTTTCTTGTTCGGTTGAATGTTCTTTATGCCCTCATAAAGTGCATCGATTTCTTCTGAATGCCGGTTGTTGTTCGAGAGTTTATGGAAGTCTTCGATAAAGGCTTCATTATTTTTTTCGGAATCATGTACCTCGAGCAAATAATTAAAGGCCACATATCTGAAAAGATTATCTTTCAATTCTTTTTCTTCGACAATACTATCGATAAGGTTCAGTTTGTGTCTATTGAAATGTAATTGATTGCGAACGACATCATTTTTAATAGCACATTTGTGCGAACATGTCGTGTATGATAAATTGCCGACATGATTAATCATAAATTTGTAGTAGGGCCGAAGATAGGTAAGGTCTTTATCGTTGAAAGTCAATTTTCTACGATAGTCATAAAAGTCTTTTGGTAGTTTACCGATAACTTTTTCACCAGTAAATTTTTTATGTCTGAAGGGATACTCCTCCTTATAGATGTCATAACTGTAAGTGACACTTGCCATGGCTACTTTTTCTTCCTTTTCAGAAAGGCTCCCTTCATTTTTTAAATTGGCCAGCATACTAAGCCTAAGTTGCTTTAATGAATCTATTTTTCCAACGAATTCATTCGGACTCAATAGATAAAAAGATTTTACTTTACTAGCTTCTTCTTCATGCACCAAAAATAGCTCCAGCAGAAAATTATTTACTTCCTCACCCTTTCCCGAAAACACCAATGATTCGTCAAAATAAAGCGTATTCAAACGAACCATTATGCTGTCACCTTTTTCTAGATAAACATACTGTAGTTCTGGTTCATGATTAAAATGGTGAAGACCTTCCGTTACAGAATCGAGTTCAAAAACAAAGCGATTACTATCGTCCAGTTTAGCAGAATCGATGACTATATCATTCTTGAACAATATAACATATTCACTAGTAGGATTGATAATTTCACCGGCGAAAAAAACGTTTGAGGAACTTTTTTCTTCTTCACCACAACCAGCCAATAAGAAGAGAAACAGATAAAGTAAATGTCTATTCATATAATTTTTTCTACCGTATAACACTCAAAATTAAGCAACACGCATACGCCATGCTGTTAATAGGGAGTTAAAAATTAGCGAGTTACGTTAATGTCATGGACGAACGGAATGCTTTTTAAGTTTATTGGTGCAGACGTACAAAATTCTGTATTTTTGCACGGATTTTAAAAAGAGGAAAGCTATGTTATCGGTGTCAAATTTATCCGTTCAATTCGGAAAAAGAGTGTTGTTCGACGAGGTAAACGTTAGTTTTACTCAAGGTAACTGTTATGGTGTAATTGGAGCAAATGGAGCCGGGAAGTCCACTTTTTTAAAGATTATTGCTGGGCAGATAGATCCTACTTCGGGCCATGTGCACCTAGAGCATGGAAAGCGTATGTCAATTCTAGAGCAGGAGCACAACGCCTATGACACCTCTACAGTTCTTGAAACTGTTGTAATGGGGAATAAACCCTTGTTTACTATTAAGCAACAAATTGATGCACTTTATGCCGACTATACTGATGAAAATGCCGATAAAATAGGGGAGCTGCAAGTACAGTTCGAAGAGATGAACGGATGGAATGCCGATAGTGCTGCTGCAGCACTGCTATCGAACCTCGGTATTTCCGAACAATTACATTTTACTGCGATGGCCGATATAGATTCAAAACTAAAGGTTCGCGTTTTATTGGCCCAGGCGCTTTTTGGCAACCCTGATGTTTTGATAATGGATGAGCCCACCAATGACCTGGATTATGAAACGATAAGTTGGTTGGAACATTTTTTGGCAAATTACGAGAATACTGTTATTGTAGTTTCTCATGATAGACACTTCTTAGATTCAGTCTGTACGCATATTGCGGATATTGACTTCGGGAAGATGAATCAATATTCTGGCAATTATACATTTTGGTACGAAAGTAGCCAATTGGCAGCACGTCAGCGCGCGCAGCAAAATAAGAAGACTGAGGAAAAAGCTAAGGAACTTCAAGAGTTCATCGCCCGATTCAGCGCCAATGTTGCAAAAAGTAAACAGGCAACATCACGAAAGAAAATGTTGTCTAAATTGAAGATTGATGATATTAAACCGTCAAGTAGAAGATACCCTGCCATTATATTCGATAGGGAAAGGGAAGCTGGTGATCAAATATTGAATGTAGAAGGTTTGGCGGCTACCTCCGAAGATGGTGATTTGCTATTTCAAAATGTAAATCTCAATTTGGCAAAGGGCGATAAAGTGGCCATCCTATCAAAAGATTCTAGGGCGACTTCTGCATTCTATGAAATCATCAATAACCAAAAAAAACAGGATAATGGTTCTTTTCAATGGGGCGTGACGACGACGCAGTCTTATTTACCGGCCGATAATTCAGATTACTTTATTCAAAATATAAATTTAGTCGACTGGTTAAGGCAGTGGGCAAAAACTGAAGAAGAGCGCGAAGAGGTCTATATTCGTGGTTTTTTGGGCAAAATGTTATTCAGCGGTGAAGAAGCTCTTAAAAAATGTACCGTGCTGTCCGGTGGTGAAAAAGTACGGTGTATGTTGAGCCGAATGATGATGTTGCGGGCCAATGTACTTATGCTTGACGAACCTACGAACCATTTAGATTTAGAAAGTATTACTTCTTTCAACAATTCACTCAAAAATTTTAAGGGAACGGTCATATTCACTACCCACGACCATGAGTTTGCACAAACGGTTGCGGATCGAATCGTAGAACTGACCCCTAAAGGCAACATTGATAGGTATTTAGCGTTTGAAGAATATATGTCTGACAAGACATTAAGGGATCAGCGAGAAAAAATGTACGCTGTGCCCATATAATTTTTTTGTCAAACCCAAATTCTTACATCATGAAAACCTACAGTCTCTTTTATGCCGTTATGGCATTCGTTATCATTGGTTGTAACAAATCGGATGATGACTCTGATGTCATCGGAAAAGAAAAAAATGAAGCAACCGATTACACATTACTTATAGACGGCGATGGTGTACTTTCCGGTGCACTTCTGAATGCGGACGCAAATTTTCTTGAATTTAGTACGGACAAAAGTACGTTCAATACGGTCGGGAAACCTCAGTTAACTTTTGAGGATGGGGGCGTGATCAGTATGTATCTGAAAAAGTCAGATTGCTCGGGTAATATCACTATAAACGATTTTAATGAGAATACTTCTGAGAGTTATGCGGTATTCACCGATATACCTAGTTGCAACCGTAATGCCAATGCAATTGCTCATACAGGTAATGCGATTTACGTAGCTTATGAGAACGAAATATCCGCAGAGGAAAGTGATTATTTTGTCAGAGTAATTGATATTTTGACCAATGAGGCCACCTTTGTAGATATTGAACTTGAACAACAACCAGTCGAACTTGCTTTTGCCAATAACCGTTTGTTCATTCTTACCTTCGATGGCAATAGTAGCGAAGACTACAACCTTTCGGTAATGAACGCTGAAACCCTTGATGTTGTACATGGAATGGAGTTGGGCCTAAACGTAAAACGGATTTTTAGGAATCCCGATGGGAATATAATTATTGGATATCCCAACCTGCATACAACCCTGAATAGCAGTACAATGGCATTCGAATATACGAATTACGGTCAGTACACAGAACCGAATTTTTTCCATTCCCAATTTAGACAATACGATACTGATGGTAAAATGTATTATGATATGCCTCCGGGTTCGAATAGCATCTATCCGATTGTGGCCGCCATATACGACTTCGAGACAAATAATACAGTACTCTATGCCTATGAAAATTTCTTGACCGAAACACAGCGTGACTTTGAATATGAGATAAAAAGCACTACGATGGTCGGTTACGATGAAAAAAATAATCTATTGTTGATAGGGTATTCCAAGACAGGTGAAAGTAAAAAGGGTGGCTTGCTTAGAATTAAATTAGGCCTCGAACCTGAATTTGTGGATAACCTTGATTTAGATGGCACACCCTATGCTTTATTTATAAATTAACCCATATTTGGAGTTATAAAAAAAAGCATTCTTCATTTGTTGAAGGATGCTTTTTTTAAATGCGCATAGATTAGACATTAAGCATTAAAATACTTACTGTTCCAAATAGCGGGATTAAAATTCTTCCCTAAAGCGAAACCGTAAAAAATAACAACCGAAGCGATACATTTGAACATAAAAAAGAAAATAATCCAAAACTCGGCACTCGAATTGCTTTTAGAAAAAAGTCCATCAGGAACGAATAAGGTGACCAAGTAGCTAATCAGCAAAACTAATGTGGCTAAGTTCACAATATTTTTAAAAGGCCACATTAGCCATTTTCTAAGCGGATGAAGGTCGTTGCCCCACTTATGTACCAAATAAAAATAGTTATTGCCAATAGGAGCGAAAAGTAAGGGGTCGTCTTTATCCTCCAACTTAAAAAGTTTTGAAGGTGCTATAATTTTGAAGCCCTTAATTTCTATATCATGTTCTTGTTCAAGCCTTTTAATCTTTGAAATGGCTTCTTGGGGAATCTCGCCTTTAAAATATTTTGAATTTAAAAATCGCAAACGGTAATCGATACAAATTTTTTGTATTTGATCGATATGGTAAATCTTACCGGTTTCCAAAAGTTCAAAATCAAAAGAATTGATTACGGTATTATGTCCACCGTTTATATTCTTTGCGATTCGTTCACGGGAATCTGAATCTTTTTTTAAAATTCTTTGAACTTCCTCTAAAATTTCATCGGATGTGTAGGCTTCGCTTTTTGAGCGCACCAATTTTTCTTCAATATTCGTTCTTCGTAGCAGCATTTCTTTTTTGGCAAATTTAACTAATTCTCAGATGAAATAAATTTACGACTGAAAACGAATTTGTTAATAATTTGTTAAATAGAATATGCGATACTTCAGTTCCTTGCAAAATAGAGCTCTTTGGCCGTAACTTGTCTAAGAATTCGACCGTTCACCGATTTATTGATTAATTCCCCTTACATATAAGTATGAAATATCTTATAAAAATTGTATTTACGGTTTTGATGTTATCTACTTTCTTTGCTTTTACTCAACCTTCTTCCGCTGATGGAACACAAGAATCTATCGTATACAAAACGGCCAGTTCAGAAAATCACCAAACATTATTGGCCGTTATGAAGGCCACTGATTTGGAAGAATTACTTGATGAAACTGGTCCCTTCACAATTTTTGCACCTACTGATTCAGCTTTTGAGAATTTATCTGGTAAATCTGTACAAGATTTATTGAACCCCGAGAATAAACAGGAACTCAAAGACCTTTTGACCTACCATATCGTTGCGGGTAATCTTTCTGCCTCGAAAATTTTAAAAGCAATGTGCAGGGGCGAAGGAAAAGCAACTTTTACTACCGTTCATGGTGATGAGATTACCGCTACCATGAAAGGCATTGATATCATTTTAACCGATAGTTTTGGTAATTCTGCCACTATTATTGTTGCCGATTCTAATCAGCGCAACGGTGTCATACATGAAATCGATAGCGTAATACTTCCCAGTAGAAATCAATCTTAGCGAAGTTCTGCACCAAGTTCTTCTTGAAAGCACTTTTGAAGCTTGTCCATTATTTTATCGATTTGCTTGTCTGTCAATGTCCGCTGTGCGTCTTGCAGTATAAAACTAACCGCATAGGATTTTTTCCCTTCAGGAAGATTTTTTCCTTGGTAAACATCGAATAGGTTGATATGCTTCAACAACTTCTTTTCGGTGCGTAGACCGAGTTCGTATACTTGCCGAAAAGATACTTTGTCATCAAGTAACAGTGCAAAATCGCGCTTCACTTCAGGGTATTTCGGAATTTCGTTGTAGGTAATGCTATTTTTTTTAGCCAAATCAATTACGTTGTCCCAATTAAAATCAGCGAAAAGCACCCCTTGTTTGATATCCATTTTTCTCAAAAGAGGTTTTTTAACCATACCAAAAGAAACCAGTTCTTTAGAATTTACGTTTAAAGAAACGCCTTCCGAGAAAGTAGGATCTAAAATTGGCATAGGTGTACTCCGTGATATTCCCAAGCGTTCTAAGACATTGGTAACTATTGCTTTTAGATAATAGAAGTCCGTTCTCTTTTCAGGGGTTGCCCAACTCTCCTCGGTACGATTTCCTGTCAAAAGAAGAATCAAATGTTTGTTTTCAATTCGCTTCGAACTTATCTCATGATAGGTCTTTCCAAATTCAAAAAACTTTAAATTTTGATTTTTTCGGTTGATGTTGTAGTTGAGAGCCTCCAGACCCGAAAAAAGCATAGACTGTCGCATAACGGACAGCTCAGCACTCAAAGGGTTGAGCATGTTTATAGCCTTATCCTTTTGTTCAGATGCTATTAATCCTGAATAACTGGGTGAGCTGAGGCTATTTGTCAATATCTCAAAAAAGCCCTGCATGGCTAAAAGGTCGCCAATTGTTTGCTGTAGCTTGTAATCTGCGAATTTTGAGACGGGAGCTATCGAAGCATTCAATTTGTTTTTGAAATCGATGTTATTGTACCCATAGACGCGAAGAATTTCCTCTATGACATCAACCTCGCGTTGTACGTCGACCCTATACGATGGAATCGACAGGCCAAGCCCAGCTTCGGTGACACTTTTTACTTTGATATCTAACGAAGCCAAAATCGATTTTATCGTATCTTGGGGTATTTCTTGCCCGATAAGGGAATGAGTCTTGCTGAAGGTCAGAAAAACTTGATGTTCGTCCAATCGTTTTGGGTAGAAGTCAATAATATCGGAAGTAATGTCGCCACTGGCAATTTCAATGATGAGCAGGGCAGCTCTTTTCAAGGCATATTCTACGTTTTCGATATCGATACCTCGCTCGAAACGAAAAGATGCATCCGTATTCAAGCCGTGGCGTTTGGCCGTCTTTCTAATAGCGATAGGGTCGAAATACGCGCTCTCTAAAAAAATCGAGGTCGTTTTTTCAGTAACTCCTGTATTGATACCACCAAAGACCCCAGCTATACACATAGGTTTTTCGGCATCACATATCATAAGGTCATCCTGATGTAACTCGCGTTCCTCACCATCAAGTGTCATGAATTTGGTGCCAGAAGGAAGTGTTTTTACGATAATATGCTTCCCGTGTATTCGATCGGCATCGAAGGCATGAAGAGGTTGGCCCAATTCATGTAGAACGTAGTTGGTAGAATCGACAATGTTATTGATTGGATTAAGGCCTATTGACCGCAAGCGATTTTTTAGCCAATCGGGCGAAGGCCTAATTACGAGATTACCTAACGTCACCCCGCAATATCTTGGTGCCATTTTACTGTTTTCAACAGTTACTTGCATCTTCAAAGACCGGTTGTCAACATTGAATTTGCTGATTGAAGGGGTAATCAGTTCTTTGTTGATCTCTTTTTGTTTGAGTCCGGCCTTTAAATCCCTAGCAACACCTAAATGACTCATGGCGTCTGCACGATTAGGGGTTAGGCCAATTTCAAAAACCTCATCTTGCTCTACCGTGAAAACCTCGGAACAAGATGTGCCAGGTTTTAGGTTGTTTTCGAGTATCAAAATACCATCATGACCGGTACCAAGACCCAACTCGTCTTCGGCGCATATCATACCATGACTTTCCTCTCCGCGTATTTTTCCTTTTTTAATTTTCCAAGCCTCTCCAGAAAGTGTATAAAGGGTTGTTCCTATAGTGGCAACCGGTACTTTTTGACCTGAAGCTACATTGGGCGCGCCGCAAACGATCTGCAATGGGGTCGCCAAGCCGATATCTACGCTCGTTATTTTTAATTTATCGGCATTAGGGTGCTTTTCGCAAGTGAGAACTTCACCGACCACAACTCCATTTAATCCACCTTTAATAGATTCGAAAGGGGTAATACCTTCGACTTCAAGACCTAAATCGGTCAAAAGTTCCGCGGTTTTTTTGGCTTCCCAATCTAGTTTGAGGAATTGTTTCAACCAGTTGTATGAAATCTGCATTGGCTAGTTTTAGAGGCCGCTAAGATAAAACAATGCGGTAAGACATTCAATAGAGTGTGCCCCGAATTGCCCAATTATTTAACTGGAATTTGTTACTATATAATCGTGGACCTGCCCAAGCCTATATTCTCATCGTTAATACTGCTGTTCTCACCTGAATCAACAATATTTTCTGAAATAAAGTCTCCCACATAGTCCGTTCCGTATTTACTGCTCCCTAGAATATCCATAGTGACCACTTTTTTCACTAAAGACTTATGCACTGCCGAAACTATGGCGTTCGCTTCTTCGTCAAGACCGAAATGCTGCAAGAGCATTGCTGTACTTAAAATAGACGCTACAGGATTGGCAATATTTTTTCCTTTCGCCTGCGGATAGGACCCGTGCGAGGGCTCGAACATAGCATTTTCACTGCCGATAGATGCAGAAGGCAACAACCCAACCGAGCCAATTATTACACTGCCCTGCCCCGATAAGATGTCACCGAACATGTTATCTGTCAATAGTACATCGAACTGGCTAGGTTTCATCATCATTTTAACAGTAGCGTTATCGATAAAAAGACATTCTAAGGTAACTTCAGGGTAACTCTTGGCGATTTCCGTCACCGTCTTGCGCCATAATCGCGACGATTCTAGAACGTTGGCCTTGTCTACCAGCGTTAATTTTTTTCTTCGTTTTTTTGCGGCTTTAAAAGCTAAATGGGCGATACAACTAATTTGCTTTTCAGAATATTCACAAAGGTCGGAAGCGCTCGTGCCATCCTCACTTATTTTTTTCTCCCCAAAATAGATACCTCCTGTAAGCTCCCTAAAAATAATGAGATCGGTACCAATGACAATTTTTTCTCTCAATGGAGAATTATTGCTAAGTGAAGGAAACATTTTTATAGGCCTAATATTGGCAAACAGCCCGAGTTCTTTGCGCAATGTCAACAAACCTTGTTCAGGGCGTACTTTTGCTTCTGGATTGTTATCGTACTCCAAAGCTCCAATCGCACCGAACAGAATGGCATCTGCTTCACGGCATAATTTTAGGGTGGCATCTGGCAAAGGCTTACCAGTATCTGACATAGCGATGGCCCCAACGGGTGCCTCAACATATTCGAAGCGGTGGTTGAATGTCTCTTCTATTGCTTTAAGGCATTTAACCGATTGCGCCAATACCTCAGGTCCGATGCCATCTCCGCCAAGAAGGGCGATTTTTAGCTGCATTTAGAAATTGTTTTTTGTGTATCGCAAGGATATTTTCAGTATTGCCCTACAACTAGAGCTAAGGTTAAAAATTTTCGCGACATTTTCACAAAAAGGAAGAAAAAAATGTAATCGATAGATTTACCGACGTATTATCTACGACAAACTCTCGATATTGAGGTTACTGGCCTCGATGATTTTCGGAATATCATCGTCAGATATTTCTTTATGCTTATCAGCAAACTTTAGGAATTCTTGGTAGACTTCGTCGAGTTGAAGTTTGGTAAGTTCGTAACCAACAATTTTGGCCCGGTACGCCAAGGCGGCCCTTCCGCTTCTCGCCGTAAGAACAATAGTAGATTCGTTTACTCCTACATCGGCGGGATCCATGATTTCATAAGTTTCCCTATTTTTAATTACCCCGTCTTGGTGTATGCCCGAACTGTGGGCAAAAGCGTTGGCACCTACTATAGCTTTATTGGGCTGCACCATCATTCCCATTTTTTGAGAGACCATTCGGCTAGTGTCGTAAAGTAGTTTGCTGTTGATGTTGGTGTCAAGATTTAGGCTCGGATGCTGGCGTAGAATCATTACTACTTCTTCCAACGAGGTGTTTCCGGCCCGTTCACCAATACCATTTATGGTGCATTCTATCTGTCTTGCCCCGTTAATAACTCCCGCTATCGAATTGGCTGTGGCAAGCCCCAAATCATTATGACAATGGCAAGAAAGCGTAGCTTTATGAATACCTTTTACGTTTTCCTTCAAATATTTCATTTTGGCGCCGTATTCTTCAGGCAAACAATATCCTGTTGTATCAGGAATATTTAATACTGTTGCACCAGCCTTAACGACCGCTTCACAGACTCTTGCCAAGAACTCGTTATCGGTACGGCCGGCATCTTCGGCATAGAACTCAACATCCTCAACAAAGGTTTTGGCGTAACTAACCGCACTGACTGCCCTTTCGATGATAGCATCACGATTAGAATTGAATTTGTATTTGATATGGGAGTCAGAAGTACCAATTCCCGTATGGATTCGAGGTTTTTTAGCAAATCTTAACGCTTCCGCAGCTACTTCGATATCTTTTTTAACGGCGCGCGTAAGTCCGCATACCGTTGCATTTTTGACCAGTTTAGAAATTTCGGTAACGGATTGAAAGTCTCCGGGGCTAGATATTGGAAATCCTGCTTCGATAATATCCACTCCCAAATTATCCAATCGCTCAGCAATGACCAATTTCTGCTTGGAATCCAATTTACAGCCGGGCACTTGTTCACCGTCTCGAAGCGTTGTATCAAAAATCTGTACCGTATCTTTACTCATTATATTTACGTAATTTAGCTAAGCAATACGAATATATAACCAATAGGTTTAAAGACCTAAAGCCTGCAAGGAATAGTACAACGTTAAGTTGGTTTTTCGATTGCACAATGTATTGATTAACAATTAACTAAACCATATTTTTTACGATGACAAATGCGCATAGAGATGCTTTGTTCGTACTCGTGAAATCACTCTCGAAATCGGAAAAACGTCAATTCAAGTTGTATGTTGGGCGCTTGGGCGTAAACACCGATGCAAAGTTCTTGGCACTTTTCAATTTGATGGATAAAATCAAAAAATATGACGAGAGAACGATTTTGGACTCCGGTATCGTAAAAAAAGCACAGCTATCGAATTTAAAGGCCCACTTGTATAAGCAGATTTTAGTAAGTCTACGATTGAATCCCGTTAATCAGAACATTCGCGTGCAGATACGCGAACAGCTAGACTTTGCAACCATACTTTATCAAAAAGGACTCTACAAGCAAAGCCTTAAAATTCTTGACAAGGCCAAGTCGACCGCAATCGTTAATGAGGAGAAGAATATTGCGTATGAAATCGTCGAACTTGAAAAGATTATTGAAACCCAGTACATCACGCGGAGTATTCCTGATCGTGCAGATGAGCTTGCTGTTCAGGCAAAAGAGCTTTCTGCCCAAAATGTAATGACGAGCAAACTTTCGAACCTTTCACTTCAATTGTACGGGATTATGTTGAAAGTGGGATATGTGCGAAGCGATGAAGATTACGTACGTGTCAAGGAATATTTTGAAAGCCACATGCCGAAATATCAAATGAAAGATTTGGGCTTTCGAGAAAAATTATGGCTCTATAAAGCGCATCTTTGGTATAGTTTTTTGGTGCAAGATTTTCTATCCTCTTACAAATATGCTAGTAAATGGGTCGATTTGTTCTATGAGCATGAGGAACAGATTGCCTTGAACCCTGTATTCTTTTTAAAGGGTAATCATTATTTACTTGAATCCTTGTTTTATGTTAAATACAGTTCTCAATTTAAACAAACACTTGAACAATTGGAAACGGTTGTTCAGGGAAAAGAATTTCCTAAAAATGATAATATTGCCTCCTTGGCCTTCCTATACCTCAATGCCAATAAATTGAATCTTCATTTCTTGGAAGGTACGTTCAAAAAAGGGCTTTATTTGGTCAAGATTGTTGAATACGGTATGGTTAAACACAAAGACCGTATCGACGCACATCACATAATGATTTTGTACTATAAAATTGCATGTCTGTATTTTGGGATCGGTGACAACAAGACGTGCATTCAATATTTGAAAAAAATCATCAATAATAAAAACCTCAAAATGCGTGAGGATCTAATGTGCTTTGCGAGGGTATTGAGTTTGGTAGCCCATTATGAAGCCGGAATGGACTACCATTTAGAAATACAGCTAAAAAGTACTTACAAGTTTCTTCTGAAAATGAACGATTTACATGAAGTTCAGCGAGAAATGATCAAGTTTTTAAGGAATCTGGGAAATATTTATCCAAATGAATTGAGAAATGAATTTAAGAAACTTCATACTCAGCTTAAGAAGTATGAAGATCATCCCTATGAAAAAAGGGCATTTTTGTATCTAGATATCATTTCTTGGTTAGAAAGCCATTTAGAGAACAAGCCGGTAGCCCAAATAATTCGTGAAAAGGCTATGGCTGTCAGAAGGTAATTTGTTCAATGGCAACTACCTCTTTCAATACCCGTAACTTTCTGGAAATCAATTTGGCGATGATGTTGTTAAGTACATCGGGTCCTTTCGGTAAGTACATTGCCTTGCCAGTACCTTTGACTATTGAGCTAAGGGCCTTATTGGCGTTTGTTTTCCTATTTGTTTATTGCAAAATCAAGGGTGTTTCTTTTAGAATTAGCAGTAAGGATAGGTGGCCTATATTGGTAAGCGGACTGCTTATGGGCCTACACTGGATCACCTATTTTCAAGCCTTGCAGCTATCGAACGTCGCCATCGGTATGCTGTCTATGTTTACCTACCCTGTAATGACATCATTTCTAGAGCCAATATTTTTGAAAACCAAATTTCAAAAAATACATGTGTTATTGGGCGTTATGGTGCTTTTTGGCGTCTACCTTTTGGTTCCCGATTTTACTTTTGATAATTCGAATACCATCGCTATTGCATTTGGCCTTTTATCGGCACTGGCTTACGCAATCCGTAATTTGATATTGAAAACGAAAGTGGATCGTTATGAAGGTTCCTTGCTGATGACTTATCAAATGGGTATTGTCGGTGTTGGTCTGATACCCATGTATTTTATATATGATGTGCAACAAGCGGAAGATTATTGGCCAGCAATCTTGGGCCTTGTATTGATTACAACGGTTATTGGCCATACGATGCTCATAAATTGTTTCAAATACTTTTCGATAACCACAATAAGCATTTTGAGCAGTATTACCCCTGTTTATGGTATTTTAATAGGTGCATTGTTCTTATCGGAAATTCCGGGTTGGTCTACGATTACCGGCGGTTTTTTGATATTGGCTTCCGTTGTCGTCGAGAGCATTCGATCGTACCGGTAGTTTTTCTTTCTAGTTTTTTTCCTGACTATCTTCCTTTTGATTGATGCCCGGCGTAGTTGAACCCATATTGTACCGGTTAATGAGGCCGTCGCCTAGTTTTTGGAATTCTTTGTTTTTGGCCATTTCACGTATTTTTACCGGGTCGAAATTACCACTGAAGTATAAAAAAGAGCCGTTTATATTGTTATTGTTATAAATCAAGATTTCCTTTACGGCATCTCTTTTTTCGCGTATGGAGACAACATTTCGCTTCAATTCATCATTTTTACGGAATACTTCGATAAACGAATTGCCTGTAATACCGCTCATCTGCTTGTTCAAAAATTCGGTACGAGCCGGTGTAGTGCTGGGAAACTGCATGTAGCGCAAATCTTTAGTATTACCAACCAAAGATTGCATTTCTGGTGAAATATTACTTATCAGTGAAAGCATGAAACGCGGTACTCGAATGGCAGTCACTTGCTCATCTTCTTTATGCGCGTTATAAAAAGTATCGATAGAATTGTAAGTGCCACAGGATGAGAGTAGCACAAGACTACAAACGATTAGTGTTTTTTTGATCATGGTACAGTATTTAATAGTGTTAAATATACTGTTTTTAGCAACAAGCGTTCCAAACCGGATCGTTGGGCGGTTCGGCCAAAATTTCCAAAGATTCTTTTTTAACAGGATGTATAAAAGAAAGACTTCTCGCATGTAGGTGTATGCTCGCATCTTTGTTGCTTCGGTCGAAACCATATTTTAAATCCCCCTTAATAGGGGATCCTATAGCAGCAAATTGTGACCGAATCTGGTGATGGCGACCGGTCTGCAAATCGACTTCCAATAAATAATAATTGTCCAGTCTTTTTAGGGTTTTGTACTCCAAAATTGCCTTTTTACTATCCGGAACCTCTTTAGTATGTCCATAAGATTTGTTCTGTTTCGGATTACGTTTCAGCCAATGGATCAAGGTGTCCTGTACCTTTTTCGGCGGACTCTTTACAACGGCCCAATAGGTTTTCTTAGCTCCTCTTTCAGCAAAGAGTTTATTAAGTCGCGGTAAGGCTTTTGAGGTTTTGGCAAAGACTACGATTCCGGAGGTAGGTCTGTCTAGTCGATGGGCCACTCCTAAGTAAACGTTACCAGGTTTGTTGTACTTATCTTTAATATATAGTTTCACCACCTCGCTCAATGGTATATCTCCGGTTTTGTCTCCTTGAACGATATCGCCAGGTCTTTTATTGATAACAATTAAATGGTTATCCTCATAAAGCACTTGAAGATTCTTTGGGTTTGATAGTATCTTGCCGCCCACTATAATATCGGTTTGTTATTCTGTAGAGAAAGGAATAGTAGCAATAAAACTCCTGTAGTAACCGAAACATCCGCCATATTGAAAATTCCTGTTTTAAGAACCCCCAGTTTGATCAGAAAGAAATCCGTGACCGACCCATAAGCGATACGGTCGATAAGGTTACCGATACCACCGCCGATTACGAACGCAAAAGCCACGATTGGTCCATTGTTGAGATTGCTTTTCTGAAGGATTCGAAAAAGTAATATGAGTAAAACGATTATGGGCAGTACCTGAAATAAAATTATTTTCAAAATAGGAGGGAAGCCTTGGCCAAAACCTAACATCGCACCTGTGTTCTCTACGTTCGTAAGAATGAAATTATCATTTAATAACTGAATATAATCTCTTGGAGCAACATTCTTGCGCACAACATCTTTCGAAATCTGATCACACCCAATGTTCAGTAGCACCAATAAGATGATGGCTGATTTTTTAATCATTTCTTTACATTTTTCATTTCCCTTGGAACGAACAAATCCTTTGTGCTTAATTCCAAGTAAAACTTATTGCAATTTGGTGGTTTATTTTTGAAATTTTTCGCCATCAATATTGCTCATCATCACTTGGGAAATCTCGACTCTTTACGTCCGTAACGTATTGTGAAATAGCGTTTCCCATATCTTCGTAGAGATTCATATATCTGCGCAGAAACCGTGGGTTGAATTCATGCGTCATACCCAAAAGGTCATGAATGACTAACACCTGTCCGTCTGCATGTTTCCCTCCTCCGATACCGATAGTAGGTATTATTAGACTTTCGGAAACTTTTTTGGTCAGTGCAGCAGGTATTTTTTCAAGTACAATCCCAAAACATCCTAGTTTTTCAAGAAGTAGAGCATCTTTCAGCAGCTTATCCGCTTCCTGTTCTTCTTTTGCCCGAACGGTATAGGTGCCGAACTTATAGATGGATTGTGGTGTCAAACCCAAATGGCCCATTACGGGTATTCCGGCGTTCAATATTCTTTTGACCGATTCCTTGATTTCAATGCCGCCCTCCAATTTAATGGCATGAGCACCACTTTCTTTCATAATACGAATGGCCGAACGCAAGGCTTCTTTCGGGTCGCTCTGATAACTGCCAAAGGGAATATCAACAACGACCAAAGCCCTATCGATAGCTCTGATTACCGACGTAGCGTGGTAGATCATCTGATCCAATGTAATAGGCAAAGTAGTTTCGTGACCTGCCATGACATTGCTCGCCGAATCGCCGACAAGAATAACATCGACGTTTGCGGAATCTACGATTTTTGCCATCGAATAGTCGTATGCAGTAAGCATTGAAATTTTCTCTCCGTTTTTTTTCATGTCCACTAGGGACTTTACGGTTATGCGTTTGTATTCTTTCTTGGCGGTCGACATTTGATTTATTTTAGAGGGATAAATGTAAGGAAAATGTCCGGTTTCAAGTTTCGGGTTTCAAAGTTTCAGATTCTCTCACAATGGAAACCAAAAACAACAGAAACTAAAAACGAGTAATTTCACTAAGTTTGATAAAATTCACGATTATGAAAAATGCCTTGAGCGTAGTTTTGTGTCTGGTCTTCTTCAATACTTCAGCCCAAGATTCAGAGAAGGCAGTAGTGCAAAAAACCATTGAAATTTTTTTTGATGGTTTTCACAATCAGGATTCTATCCAAATAAAAAAAACGGTATCAAGCGCTATTCTATTGCAGACCATTACCCAAGACGAGTCTGGGAATGTGCTGGTTAAGACCCAAGATTTTTCTGATTTTTTAAAATCTATCGTCGGTATTCCCAAGACAACAAAATTTGAGGAATTCATTAAAGACTATTCCATTCAAATAGACGGCCCCATGGCAAACGCATGGACATCTTATGAATTTCGAATAGATGACACTTTTCATCATTGTGGGGTGAATTCATTTCAATTGGTCAAGGACTCTGAAAAAGGCTGGCAAATTATCTATTTGATTGACACCAGGCGAAAAGAAGATTGTGAGTAAATCAAAGAAAAGTGTTTGTTTATATAAGTTATTA
>CAZRIE010000062.1:0-24666 GCA_964600075.1 uncultured Flavobacteriaceae bacterium | reverse complement strand
TTCCACCATTGAAGTACGCTGTCAATTGCCCCCTTCACCTTGGCCTTCCCTTTCTCCACAACCCCTTCCCCAAATTCAATGGCCTTCAATACGCCATTAATAATCGGCATACCGATCTTAAGCGCTTTTTCCACTAACCAATCGATGCCTTCCGTGATCTTCGCCCTTACCTTGCCGATGACTTCGGCAATTTTCTTACCAATGCCCCCTAGGCCCACCTGGTTGGCCAAGAAACCGATCATAACGGGAATGCCCTTGGCCATGGCCCCTTCCAAGAAATTGGCCGCAGCCTGCACATTCCCCGCAGCGATCTCTGCCACCCCGTTGACAAAGGAATTGAAGATTTCCAGCATGGCCCGCAACTGCTCTATAAAGGATTGGATGGCCTTATAGATCGCAATGACACTGTTAATGACCGCCATGATGCCCGTGGGATCTAAGAAACTCAATATTTTAACGGTCACCTCGGTAATGATTTTGGTCATGATCCAGCTTTTGGCCGCATCCAGAACAATGTCCCATAATTCGCTCAGTTTCTCCTGTACATATTCCCAAATGGCGATCGGTCCCCTGTCCATGACATCCTTGACAAAGGTCCAGATACCGGTCAGCGTATTTATGGCACCCTTGATCTTCGCTACTTTCTCTGCCCCTATTTTTTCCGTCAATTTCAACCAAACCCGCTCCATGATCTTATCCTTGCTGATGCCAAGGATGTCCAGTATCAGGTTCAAAATACTCTTAAAGCTCAGATCCGGAGGCATTTTTATACCCAGATTACCCAAGGAACCAAAGAGCCAGTTGGCCAATCCACCAAGCAAATGCTTGAGGATATTTTGAAAGAACTGCACAAAGCCCTGCTTAATGGCCCGAAGAATGTTTTTCAGGAAGCCGATCGGATCGCGTTTAATGTTCCCAAAAGCCTCCATGGAACGGGCGATGATATTATTGATCGTGTCGATAGGGAAGTTCATCACGACCATTAAGATCTCGATGGCAATCTTAACGATGACGATGATAAAGCGCATCAACCGAAGAATGGGGTCTCCAAAGGTTTTGAGGATTTTTATGAATACCGCCCCCGGAATCAAGAAATCGGTCCAATCCAAGGATTCCCAAAGGGTGGTGAACAAGCCGGTCACGTATTCCCAACTGAAGTTCAACTGGGCGACTGCCTTGCTGATCTTTTGGGTCATCCGGTCAATGGCACCACTTTCCTTCATTTGCTGGAACTGTGCTTCGCCACCGTCCATCAGGCTAAAGAAACCATGGATAATATTTTCGGTATTCCGCAATACCCTATTCCCGGTAAACGGATCTTTACCTATGAGTACAGTAACCAATAAATAGCCCCTCGTACCTTTGGCAAAGTTGCTCAAAGCACCCAATAGTGCCTCTCTCAGAAATGCCAGAAGTTCTATCATGGCATCGGTAATGAAGGAGGTGATGATGGTTATCGGGGTGGTAAATGCCAGGGCCATTTCAGCAAAGGCATCCAATGGATGGGCGAGCGTTTCAAAGGAAACGAGTTTCCATAGCGTATCAAAAACATTGCCTATGCTCGAGATCAATTTGAACACATCGTTGATACTGCGATCGATCCAACCCACACATTTTGCAAAAACCCCGTCCGCCATCATCTGGCTTTTGATCTGGGTGCCCCGTTCACCCAACGCTTTTAAACCGGCGTTGAGAATATTGGTGCCGTTGCGATCTATATACTCTTTGGTAATCGGATCTTCGCCCAATATCACTATCAACAGATCGTAATAATTTGGGAAATGCTCTTTCACCACCCCGACCAAATTGGTAACGGCAATCTCTTTCACCATGGTAAGAAAATCCGTTCCAACGTTATCAACAAAGGTGACGACCTGCGAAACGATGGATTGGAACAGACTCGCCACATCGTTCATTACCCGTTCGGGATTGCCCACGTCAGAAATGCTGAGTCTGTTCCAGAAGTTACTGAAATTGCCACCTACACTTTCAATAAGGCCTTTAAACCTGTCTACCGACTCGAACAACCAGGTGGCCACCGGATTGGTTGCCTGGAAGTAGTTCAGTACCCCACGCACCAAAGCACCCCATATGGGATTCAGATCCAAGACTGCATCCAACAAGGTCAGCGGTGTTTTGTTCACACTGCTGCCCTTAATGGGATCATGGCCCAGAATATAGCTCAAGAGGGTATATCCGGGAATTTTAGTGACAAAACCGAGCACCTTATCTATTAAAAAGTCTTTGGCCTTTTCTATACCCTCCTCAATAAGATCGGCCATGTCGGAGGCCAATCCGGAAACGGCGTCCCAGGCGGATCCCAGCCAACCGCCCTGTATCATAGGACCCGGGGATTTGTTGCTTACCTGCTTTGCCAAAGGCGATTCTGCCTTGGTCTGTATCGTTGCTGGGGCCTCTTCAGTTTCAAATTCCGTGCCATTGGAGTCAAAGCCTCCGGCACTTCCAATTTCTGCCCGTTGTATGGTTTCTTGGTCTTTTTCTTCCTCCAAGGCCTCGGATTTTGCCTGAAGCACTTCCTCCTCTTCTTCTTTTTGGCTTCCGTCCGCTTTGGCCTGCAGTTCCTCCTCTTCCTTTTTTTGGTCGCCGCTAGCTTTGGCCTGTAGTTCTTCTTCTTCGTTTTCGTTCTCCGATTTTCTGCTGATATTGTATTTCGCTTTCAGCAGTTCTGCCAAAGTTTTTGGTTTGGTATCCTTATCCCCTAGTTCGGGATCCCTTAGATTTCCGGTTTTCGCAACCAGCGGATTAAAGAAAGCGTGCCAATTGCTGAGGTCGTGTGTCTGCACTTGAATTTCCCCGCCCAGATGATCGTCCCCTGCCGTATTTCCGTTGACACTTTTTACCCTATTGGTGCCTTCCATCCCCACGACCAATCCGTAATGCGATCGGTCTTCTTTGTATGCCAAATCGCCCGGTTTTGGGGTATGGCCCGGTGGGTAGGCGGCTTCCGGGGGGATAAAGGATTCCCCTAGTTGCCATTTGGGCATGGGTATCCCTGATTTATTCAAGGCCCAAAAGGCGAAAATACCACACCAGCTGGGCATAACGTCGCGCATGCCCTTGCCCTTAGAATCCGCATCTGCGGGAACCACGGCGCCATAAAATTCCGATTTCTTCTTTATGCTCTTTTTGGGAACAATATTTTTCTCGCCCGTGGGTCGGGACACGATTTTGTCTTTACCAAAGGTGGTCTCAAAATATTCCATCAGGCGTTCCCAGCCATAGCGGTTTCCGTCCGCACCTTCTTTATTGGCAATGACCTTGCCTTGTTCGGCTTCGGCAAGTTCTACGGCTTTGTTGAGCTGCGGTGCGACCTGTCTTTGAAGAATAGTTTTGCGCTGTACCGCGGTGAAATTGTGTTTGCGCTGCACATTGGCCCGCACAGGGCTGGCCCCTTGCTGTATGGTATGGGTTAACTCATGGGCAAGCAGCGTTTGTCCCGTTTTAGAATCGGTATCGTATTTACCACTGTTGAAGTAGATATGATTTCCGTAGGTAAAGGCATGCGCATTCACTTGCTTACTCATCTGCTGAGCGCTCGTATCGGTATGAATCCTTACCGTACTGAAATCTGCCCCGAAACGGGACGACATATTGTTACCGACGTGTTGGGCCATGGGCCGGCCACCGGAGGCGGAGTGGTGCAATTGACTCTGGAATTGCGAGGTGCCACCCGGGGGCCCACGCCCGCTCAACCGTATCACATCGGAGTGGTACATGCCAGGCGAGCGATGATTCGAATAAGTCTGCAGGGTTTCGTCTTCCTCTTCGGAGGCGGCCTGCATTTCATCATTATTGTCTCTTTGGATAAATGCGATTTGTTTTGTTTGGATGGCTGGGGTCTCTTCTTCCTGTTCCCCATCGGCCATTCGCTGGACCGCCATGGATGGGGTTTGGATGCTCTCCTCCTCTTCCTCCTTTGTCTCTTCCTGTCGCTGCACCTCCGGGGGTGTATTTGCGGTAAGGCCCAGCTGCGACTCTGGCATGTTGACCACCCTATCGGCCACCAGATCGGCCTCTTTTTCATAGTGATCGTTGGGCCTGTTGACCCTCAATTTAGTCTGGATGGCAGGTTTGAAGAAAGTAGATTCGGAAGTAGGGGAGACCTGCTCTTTTTGGGGTCCAAAAAAAGCCTGCTCCGTTTTGCGTTGTACATTCAGAGCCGGTTTTACCGTTTTGTCTGCCGTTGAGAACAACTATTAAGTTTTATTCCATTCAACAAATAGGATTTGTTGCATCCAATTTAATTTGATCGTTGTATAGTTCCAGGAAACATAGTTGAGCAAAATATCAACAGTTTGCGCATTCACGTAGAGGTAGTAAAAACCATTCTTGGATTTCAGTTCCCCTTCCCGTGCTAAAAATGTTGTTCTGAGTCCCTGAGGACTCGTATTTTTCAGCGCTTCCCAATGACCGATAACCGCCTCCAAGAATCCCTCGATTTTTGTATCAAGTTTTTTATTGGGTTGTATTGCCGTATTGCAATGCTCCCCAGGATACAGGCCCGCTAAAATTTTTGGCAACGTTAGTTTCCATTCCGGTGCAGTGATTTCCCCAGTAGCCATGTAATGAAAAAGTATGGGCACTTCCGTAGCATCGATAAGCTGCCCTTTTGCATCAATATATCCGGCATTTTTAAGGAATTGCGGTAGAAAATACGCCAATAGTACCAAACCGGCCTGCCCTATATAGGCGCCATCCATAGTATTATCTTCCATGGAGGTTGGTTTTTTCATGACTGCCTCACTCTCGGCCCTATCTTCCCCTTCAACTGGTTTTAAATGTGAATGCCCTTTTTGGAGACGACCTTTCTGCAATGCTGCTACCACTTCTGCCATTATTACTTTTGGAACCGTTAAATTTTGGAGTTCAATTTTTTCAGGGATCATCTGTTGCACAATAATTTTCTGTAGTACAGATCTTAAAGACCAGCTGGTAATTGGAAGGAGTTGAAAGAGTGTATGATAAAAATCGATTAGGGGAATGGACAAAAAATAGTCCGGATTGGCCGTAAACAGTTTTAAAATGTCGGTTAGACGTTTCGAAACCTTTTCTTCCCGAGTAAGCTGCTCTAAAAATTCTTTTTGCTCGACGACACTTTTCAATCTAAAGAACCTGATAAAGGCATCCTTGTTTTTTGTAATTTGTACCCACTCCAACTGTACCTCCTTGTTCACTAAAATTTCCTCATAAAAAATGGTGATCATGTCTTTCCACGCTTCATCAGATACATGCTTTTTCAACAGCCCCTGTTTTAAATAGCCCAATACCATATTGGCGTTATGGTGCGCATGGGATATTTGACTTGCCTTGTTTTTGGTGACGGCTTTTTTTAATGCCGCCTCGATTTGTTGACTTATGGCAGCCCTCAATTTGTCGCTCTCCGCAAACAGGTCGTTTTCAACTGTAAGATGTAAATCGAGCTTTAGTTCCTCGATTTGGACTACCATTCCTGATTTTGTTAGGTCGGTAGCGAGCTGGTCCAAAATTTCCAAAATGTGGGTTTTGGCCCAAGCAACAAAATCGTTTCCATTTAACGCATTTCCGCCCAAGGCCTGAAACCTAAAGTCGAGCAGTGCATCATGGATGGTATTTTGTTGATTCTTTGCCATCATGTCACCAATTTGGTCAGGCATTCTGCCAGTTGTTTAAGAAAGTCGATATACACCACCTTGGTTGGCGTTTCATTGCTGGTCTTAGCCAACTCCTTCAGCACGGCTTCCAGCATACTTTTGAACACTTCTTTTTGCCCATCCTTAAATTCAAGTTGTTCTTTCCAAGAATTAAGAAGACCAACCATAATCTTTAAGGTATTGGCAGTTTTCACCTTGGCCTTATCCACATCCAGATTTTGGCAACAGGCGTAGAACATAATAAGCCCCATCATAATCTCGTATAACAACAAGGCCGATGTTCTATGCTCCTCGTCCGACACAACGACCGAATTGAGCGTTCTAATAATTCTTTGTATCACGGTCAATGTAAGGTCTTGCCGTAAAAGATCAAACTGTTCTTTTTGGGGCAAAGCAACAAGTTCGGGGAATTTCTCCAAAAATATGCTCATCAGCAGCTCGTAATCGCGAATGCCACCTTTGAATTTATCGGCACTTACCTCGTGCAGGAATTTGAATTTATTGCCCAGTTCATCAATTGGCGTACAGCTTCTCTCATCTGTTGGCTGCTCTTCAAAATTAATGGTTAGGGGTTGGGATTCATTTTCGCATGGTCCGTTGCCTGCTTTTAATGTGACAATCGCCGTTTGAACCCTACCAAAACCAATGGGTCCCGGATCTTGCTTATCCGAAAATTGTCCGTTTCCAAAATTCCATTCATATCTATCGGCAAACTTGGTTCCATTTTTAAAGGTCACAACCCTGTTGGCATTATCTTTTGAATCAACTGAAATCACAATCTCGGGTTTCATAAAGACAGTTACCGTAATATTTTTTACATCGTCGTTGACGCTATAGGTAATTACAATTTCCCTGGATGCCTGATTGCCAGGCACAAAAGCTGTAGGTTTAAATCTAAAATCATTGGCCACCACAGTACCGTCTACTTTTAATTCCCCTCCCTCCGGGGCTATTAAAATTTCATAATCCCCACTATCATCCTCACAGTACTCCCTTAGTTTAAGGTCCAAGCGCACATCGGTTTCACCTGACTTGGGTTCCTTGTCGCCCATCACAATGAAGTTCATCGGATTACAGGAAGATTTACACATATTGGGCACAAAGAAATCTGCGATTACAGTGCCTTCAGGAAACTGATTCACCAAGGCGGCCAATTCTGGATCTGAAAGATCATTGTCACCGGCCCGGTCTATGACTTCGTAAATATCATTTAGTCCCGCCTTTTTTACAGATTCATTGCTATTTCTCAAATCCAAAAAGGGGCTATTTACTTTGGCATTGACCCGACTGGCTTTGATATCAGCAAAGGGCTCTTCTCCAACTGACTCCCCAGCGGCAAAAGTATTGGAGGTGCGGGAGATAGGCGATAACACAATCAGCGGTGTATTGGCACTACCGACAGGAACTTCCACAGTGGCAAAGCCAATAGCGGATACCATGAGTATCGGATTTTTGCTTTTTGTAGTGATGACAAAATTGCCGCTCAAGTCGGTTGTTGTTCCATTGCTTGTACCCTTTTCTATAACGTTCACACCAGGTAACGGCGCTCCAGTAACAGATCTTATCGTTCCGGTGATACGTCTTGTCAAATCCCTTATTTCTGGCTTATCATTGTACACCAATATTAGCGTACCTCCTACGGTAGCCCCTGCCTTGTGCTGTAACCCTGGGTTTTTAAATGCGTATAAGGCAAAGGTTTGGTTGGCAATAAAAAGCACATAATTGATCAAGAAGTTTCTATAGAGGACCGTGAAAACTTCAGCTTTGCAAATGCGAACTGCGGCATCCAGACTTTCCTCCCACATGGCAGGCAAATCAAAATCTGGGATATTGTCCAACGCTATCAGCGTAATCGCCGCAACGCCTGAGGCGTCTTCCAGTGCCTGGGTAAGACCCTTTATCTGAAGTTGTACCAAGCCATCGGGCAAAGCTTCATATATTTTATCCAAATAGTACATTAAATATATTGGGCTCAGCAATTGGGCCTGTCCTACCGGACCAATGGTGGCGGCCTTGCTCAAAAAGGCCTTTGGGGTGATGTAGGGTTGATTTTTTAGCGGTGCGTAAAACGCATCGAAATCGGCCCCATAGGTATTGGCAAAGGTCCTATAATTGGGGAACTCCTTGCGGACCATTTCGGACTGTGGTAAATTGGTGGTTGGAACGGGTGGCGAATCCGAATCGAGTTTTTTTAGGTTGTAGAAATAGGCCATTATTTTGATTATGGTGCATCGCAATTCGGCGCCATGGGCATCGTACTGCGATTCCAAGTCGGCGAAATAGCACCGTATTTCCCCTATGATATCCTTATTTCCCGAAATAATATCGGCCAAACTGTTGGCGCTGGTAAGTAGGCTTTGAATAAGGGCAAAAATGTCCCCATTTAAAGCTACTACATCTACGGGCAGGCGTTTTTCATATTTTATCTTATTCACCTGTGCCAGGGCATTTTTCCAATTTTGCCCCAGATGGCCCTCAACCCTCAGAAAATTAAAGGGTTCCAAGTCATAGCTCAATGGATCATGAAAATATGGGTCTGCATTATAAAGGGCGGCGTCAAACGACAAATTGGTGTTCCCCTTTTTGAGTTTGGTTTTCTTAAAATTCCAATTATTGTACAAAGCATTAGGTTCGTTCACGATGTCGTAGTAATAGGGAATTGCTTTTCGTGAAAGTGGCAGGTTCCCATAACTGCTTGGTGTAACTTTTACGTTCAATTGCGGCTTTTCAGTGCCAATCGAACTTCTTGGGATGTTGATTTTTTGAATGAGCAGGACGATTTTTTTCAACAGGAATTTTATTCGACCTTCTGAACAACAATCGCAAGAGAAGGCCGGTGATTGGATCCAATGATGTCTAAATTCATCTGGTGTGCTAATGGCATTTCCAAGAATTATGTGCCGTGGAAACAGGGCTTGGTTTGGGCAGCAAAGTGAAAGACATTCGTTGCACACCTTACGCAATTCGTCATAGGCAAGAATTAAATCGGAGAAAAAGTCGTAATAATATTGCACGTGCAGTAGTTGCTGCGCATTAATATTTCCATTAAATAGGAAGGCAAAGGAATTTCTAAGCCCAGAAAAGGGATTGTTCGGAAACTCGTCCTTGATATAATACCCGAAGGAACTATAAGCTGCCCCCAATGTTGTCTCTATGCCAAAAATGAAGTCACTAGTGAGCACATTGAGAAAACCTTTAAGAATAGCAGGTGAACTCAACAACAAAGTTGCGGGCACATCATATTTGGGCATTTTGATCTCGGGCCATTCGGTGCAGGAAGGTTCATGCAGAAAAGGGACCTCGCCATCCCCAAAAATGAGATTGTCGATATCTGCCCGAGACACCAAAAGGGGCCTGTGGGTAACTTCTACGGTACAGCCTTTGTCATCGCAGGAATCTGGATCACAATTTTTATTATCTACCTTGAGTAACTCTACAAAAATGACCACCACCTTATCTGCTAAAAAAGCTGCGGTAAGTGGCTTTTGCACCTCCGCGGCCCCGTCATTATGCAACAGATTCAAGGTGAATTTTTGTGAGCCGTCTGCATTCAAAAAGGGATTGTAAAAAAACTCCTGCTCTGCAGAAAATTCATCATTGTACAAGGTATAAGTAGTTTCGGGAAAAGGAACGAGATACCCTTTGGAGGTTACGCCCACACCCTCTGATATGGTCAAAGCGGTGCCCGCCCCGTTTATACTAACCTCCATTCCGCACATCACCCCAATGCCTATCAGGGTGGTCCGGGTAAGTCGCTGTTGTTCCTCCAAATAGCCAAACATTTGGTTGAGGCTTTTCTCTGTCAGCACTTGATCTGCTACAAATTTTGGATACCGATCTTGTTGAATTAATTGTGCCATAAGATTAAGTTTTAAATAATCGTGCTATTTAACCGAACCCTGTTTTCATCATCTCCGTCTTCACAGTCATGTAGGGTGGCCTGAGGGTAAACACTTTTTAAGTTGTTAAATGTTCCTAATAATTCTATAAGTTTAATTTGTAACTGCAGCTTATCCGGTTCGGCCTTCGCCAATTCGGTTAGCCAGGCACAATAAACCGTTTCGAATTGCTGTAGTTGTTCTTCGGAAACCCAACAAATTTTTACGCCCAAGTGGGCAGGGGTTTCCAAGCGAATGGTTTTTTCGGCAAATCTTCTAAAAGCGATTCCGGTATTGGCAACGCCCTGTTCGCCATTTAAGACCACCGTAATTCTAAAGGAATATGGATCTTCTTCGCCACATAAATTACAGTCTTTGGCTATACAGATCGGCAGAAAGGGATCTCCATCCATAATAATGGAGGGTGCATTTCGTGGGCGGAGTAAAATGTGTTCCACGACATAGACTTTTTCGCTTAATACGACCTTGTCCACAAAGGCCTCTATCTTGTCTTTTGCATCATTAGCCACCGTCTCCAGGATAAATGTCGTTGGTGATGTAGCTATAATATCCCCAACATTATTCTCTAGCTGCACCATAAATTCGGCCCCTTCGGGAACAACAGTAAGGTGTGTTTTTAGCGCTAGTTGTGAAATTGCCAACTGCGCCGCTTCTTTTAACTGATTCCTTAGATCGTATTCCAGATCTATATTCTCCAATGGGGCGCTACTTAATATATGTTCGTTCAGATCGCTATATAAATCCCAATTGCCATCCCATTTTCCGGAAACATTCTTATTTACGCCATACTTGACGAAGGAATTTGCCCCATTTAAACCTAAGACTACTTTTATTCTCTCCGCTAAACCTGAATTATTCTCCGGAAGGCATACTTGGGTTTCATCTTTGTAATTAAATGCTTTGGCCCTATTGGCTGAAATAGTTGGAAACTTTTCAAGGAAGTTGATCTTATCAAAAATGAGCTCTTCCTCTGCTTTTTCTTCAGAGCCATAAGCCTGGTACAACATCAGCGCATAGTCGCTGAACGATTCAGCAAAGCGGGCCAAAAGATGGTTTAAAAACCCATTTCTACGATCGCGAAACTGATTTCTGTCCTCTAGTAAATCGTGAAAGGCATCATCATCTATCCCCACGTATAGTTCCGATACTCCTTTCAACTCTTCTTCTTTAAAGAGACCTGCAAAATAGCTTTTTGATATGGTGGGATTAATGGATAGGATGTCTTTAAACTGTTCCAATTGTTTTAGGAAAACAGATAATAGATGTTCAAAGAGCAGCAGATACTCTTTGAGCTGCTTTGCCTGGGCTTTTCGTGCCACGGAAGATGGTTCTTTCAGGCCATGTACACCAACCCCGTAGGTTTCGGGCAATTGATACTGCATGGGATAATAACCGTTGTGATCGATATAGGTTCCTTCGGGTACCAAAAGGTCGTTCTCAATTTGGACTACCTTGTTCTGCTGCCGTACCCCCCGCCAGAGCTGTAGAGTATCATGCAATTCATCTTGATGGGGAAGAAAGGGCAGATCATCCTTAAATACCAAAACCTTGGAGGCATGAATATACAGCCGTGGCTGATGTCCTGCAGCAATATGTAATTCCCAGGGTTGGGACTCTACTAAATTCCCTGCTTCATCATAACGGGTTATGGCAATATTTTTTACGGCCACAATTCCTTCAACGTCCATTAGAATATTGATGATGTCGGAAGTATAGATCGTAGACCTCAAATCGGACTCATCCAATTCTTCATCCAAAATAAAACCGTGATCTAGCTTTGGTCCCTGAAAAATTTCCTCAGTATATTTCCCATCGGAAATCAATTCAATGAGGGTGTAGAATTTCACCACCGGATTTAGGTATTCGGTTATCAGGTAGTACGCTTCTCCGAGCACGGCCTCAATATCGGCATCTGCCGCCATTTCAATATCGGCACACAGCCCTACGTCCACAATTGGCACTGTAGTGATCTTGCAATAATCTTCGGCTAAATTCCTATGCGCATGAAGTACTGATTTTGCTTTATCTACCGCTTCGTCGGCCTTTTTTAGTTGATAGAGATACTGACTAAAAGGTCCTGTTTGTGTAATATCTTCAAATACAGTTTGGAGGTCGCCTTTCTGAATGGCCGCCCTTCCATCATCCGTTTTAAACCAAATTTTCACGGGCAGTTCCACTAGGCTGATGATCTCATCCCCACCAAGGGTTGTCACCTTATAGGTAACATCTATTCGCATCGGATTGCGCAGTGCCTTGTAAAATACGTCATCCGCAACATCGAGATGATAATGGGTCATTACTATAGTAAAATCGGAGATTTCCCCATCCTTGATCACACGCATTAAGGCGTCATCGAGTTGAGCTTTGTGCCAAGGGCTAAATCTAATTTCCGCCGACGCCCTATGTTGGCCGGTATCAAATGAAAACTGATGAAAGATCTTGCCGCCATTAAGATCGCCGTATTGTGAATCTACCTCCAGTTCCAACAAGGCATCCCAAAATCCTTTGATGTGTATCGGATGTTCAGTTTCTTCATAGGTCAATATACTATCTTTGCAGTCCCCATAAAAAGGAGGATGACAAGGACAGGGAGTGCACCGCATCCAGGCGTTGGCAATTCCGATCTGATCGATTACGATCTTTCGCCAATCATTGTCTGTGAAAGGATTGATAGTCAGTATTTCACGTGCCGTATAAAAGCATTGATCATCCCATTTTACCTCTTGGTCGGTCCTATAGGCCAAAAGATCCTCAATTGAAAAGCCCAGCTTAAAACCGACCTCGGTCTGCGCAAAACAGAGCAATTCCAATAGTGTTATCCCCGGATCATGAATATTGTAGTCCGTCCAATAGGTACTGCCCAATTTTTCAATAAGTTCAATCCCTTTTTTACGCAGTGCGACGTAATTTTCGCTCTCCCTAAAATCCGGATTCTTTAATATGGTGATATGCTCATTCATTAGTACAATCGATCTCTAAAATGGCTTCAGGTGTTTTTAGCAACACTGTTAAGTCGTGTTTAATTGCGGGAACGGAAACCAGTATCGATCTTCCTGTGGAAGCGATGGCTTCATCGACTTTGGTGGTTACTCCGGAGGAATTTATATGGTACAATTCGAAATCCGTCAGGAAATCGACATTGGGTAACTCTTCAATAAAATCGATGAGTACCGATTGGTGGATACGCCCGCCAAAGTTGAGGTCGGTATCGGAGGAAAATGCCCATGGACTCAGGAAATTCATGATATCGTTTTGTATGACCTCCTTGTAATAATTGACATCCGGGAATTCTTTTCTTAGGGTGATGACGCATTTTATCTTCACTTCCTCAAAGTCGGGTTGTGCCGTATGCAGGCTTACTTGACAAGAAGTTCTTTCCCTTAGAAATTCCTTTATGTTGTTGAGCGTACTTTTTTTGGTGTAGGGTTTTAGCGGATCAATGTCATTTCTATTCGCCAAATTGGGTATGGTAATTACGGCGATATGCCCAGGGGCTACCTCGTTATAAACCAGATCTCCCTCACTTAGCGAACCTTCGATCTTTGTATGGTTCAGGCATTTTATCTTATAAATCTCAGGGAAGGCTTGCAGCACAAGGTGTTCAATATCCCATATGTTGATGGCCCTGTCTTTATGGCGTAGGCGTTCCGATGCCCTTAGGTAAAAAGCTTCGCTTCCTTCTGTGGGTTTTCCATCAAAACTGGTATAGGGTTGATCGATTTTTTTGATTTTGGCCTCCGGCACCAGGAGCTTTTTAATTTCACCTGCGGCAGCGACCATGGTTTCATATTCCGTGGCCTCGGGAATTACCCTTTGCGCCTCAATGGCATTGGGATAAATTCCAATTATTTTGGATACCGCGTCGGGGGCCTCCTTTACCGAGCAGCGTATCCAAATAAGATTGCTTTCAAAAGCGGTATGCTCCAGACTTGCATCTTTGGGGATGGTGAAGTTGATGAGCCCCGATTCGATCAAACCACTGGTATTATCGCCCACACCGTCATCGTCGAAGAGCTCCCAAACATTATTTACTGTGAGGTATTCCCAGATTAAATGATTTTCCGGTTTTTCCAATAAAGGATTTTCACTTCCTTCTTGTAGTTGAAACAAAATGGACTGTGTATCCCCTGGGTGTAGATTTTCCAAGCCAATAAACAGACTGCCCTGGGATTTGAAGTTACTATCGGTTTTGATGATTAATTTTCCCAGGAGCGCTCTTGTTTCGTTTTGCAAAACCCGATGTTGCTCGCTATCCCCAAAAGGGCCCACATGGTAAAACTCCAAAGGCCTGTTATTGAAAGTATCGGAATCGGTCGTGGCCAAATCTAAACTGCAACTGGCCTCATAGCCGACCGAAAAGAATTGTAAGGTAGGTTGATAGGGATAGATGGGTGGCACTAGATCATTCTTATCTTTGGCAAATATCATTAGGTCCTCGTAGTAATCCTTATGACCGAAGTCGTCATTGAGCTTAATTTTGACAAAACCTTTATTGGTATTTGGTAGGTATCCCTCCCAAACATCATCTTTAGAATAAAATAAGGTCTCATTTTTAGAGGAAAGATCTATTTTCAGTACTGTTTTTTGTGTAAAATTGAAGTCGGGAATAGAGGTCGTTCTAAATACCTTAACGTCCTGATAGGTATCCAAAGGCTCCCATTTATTGTTACTTAGTGTCAGGACGTCCACAGTGGGAAGGGTGAATATTTCGATTTCTTTTTTCGTAAGATCACCATCTGTCACCAGAGCGAGTGAATCTATTGCGCTAATGGTCGTGCCAAAATATTCGTTCCATTCAAAATTCAACTGAATATTAGCGCCTTTTTTATAAAAGATTTCATCGCTACCTATGATCAAGGAATTTTCTGATTTGGGTTCAGGCCCCCAAGGTTGAAATGGTTTGGATGGGTTTAACGGACTGGAATCATTATGAAGTTCCAGATTCTTGATGCCCTCCTCATTGTAAGTATCGTTTATTTCCCCAACCTTAACCGTTAACTTAGCCGTAGATATTTTAGCCTGACTTAAGGTATCATAGATAAAGGGTAGTGTGTCGTTGTGTTCCAGTACAATTTTTAACACTGGTTCGGTTGCCGTGAGACTGCCCAAATGTACTTCTTTGTTATAGGCGACAATCGGATCCTTATCGGCGGGAATATCAAAAGTAAACGTAATCTTGGTCACCTTTCCACCGGCTCCCAATGTTCTATCTAGGTCTATCTGTTCTATGGGGAACCACTCTTTTTCCATAGTTATGAAAGCCTGGTAAGCAAATTCATTGAATTTCACATTATTCGAAATCGAGATCTCCAAAATGATGGTCCGTTTGCCTTCCCCTAATCTTAAATAATGAGATGAAATCGCAAAACCAATTTCGGCTTTAGGCATGTTGATACTGTCCAGTTCCGCATTCACGTATTCCTTAATGTGAAAAGGATGCCATGCAATGACATGTTCGGCCAATTTTTCCCCCAAACCGTCAGCACTGTTTATTACAGGAGCCGCAAATAGCCTTCTATTATTGATTTGTGTGCCTATATTGTCCTCCACCGCACCGTAATACATAGCGGTGAGATGTTTTATTTTAGCCTTATTGAGGATAGTCTCCCTAATGCTTTCGTAGGTTATCAGATTTCCATTTTTATCCTTTGGCCCCATAAACTGGGTATCGTCCTTTAAGGCGTAGAAAGGGGTCACCCTGTTCAATTCCATTACCAAAAAGGCACTATCAGGATCCTCTGCCAGTGGTTTAAGCTGTAATACATCCTTATAATAGAAGTCGAGATGTCTTCCTGTGAGCTCGTTCAAATGTGCTTTGGTGTCATCCAGTAGTTGCAACCAGGTCAGGTAGAGTGCATAATGGGGTTGGTGACCCGGCCAATCGGTCAGGTATTTGCTGAGATATTTTTGAGAAAGCTTGGTAATAAATGTTGTTGATGCGCTGATCTCATCCAAGATACTGGTAAAGAAATTATGCTGGGTCGCATACTTTATTTTATCCGCTATGCTTCCAGCGGGATTTCCAAAGATCGATGGGTCTGATGCTAAGGCCCCGTAAAAGGCACTGAAACTTGCGAACCCAACATACCAAGTTGATGAAAGATTGGAAAGTGTAGCATCAATGGCATTTTGATGACCGGTCAGTGGTTCAAAAAAAATGTTCAGGTCTGTTGGAATACTGTCCACCATAAGGCTTTCGTCCAAAGAGGCTTTGTAATAGGTAAAAGACCTCTTAACGGTAGGCAATAGCCTGGCCTTGATGTGATTCAATAGAATGGCGTTATACTCCTTATCTGCAAGCGTTAGTCGATATAATTTATCTGCAATAATGAAATAGGAAAAAATAATGTCGAATAGCTGCGTATATATTTTCTCTAACTTCTGATCTGCGAGCGGAAATCCGTCTTCTACTTCCAAAAATTGTAGTAGTTCTCTAATATACTGTGATAATATTTCCGGTTCATAGCCTGCCGCTAAGGATAATTGGGCACTAATATCCGATGTGAAAAATGGTTTCATTGAACCAACTGCGCCATTATTTAAGGAGGTAAAGCTGATATGATCTGAAAACTTTCCCGCCCAAACCATCCAATCCTCGTCAGATTTATCAAGAATTTCCACCGATGTCGGACTGAGCTTTTCCAACACCCGTTGTCCCTGGCTTGTGCCCTGTCGAACTAGTGGATTTTTATTTTTAGAACAATCGCTCATATCATACTGCTAAGGGGTGGTTGGTTGTTAGAATGTCCATTTCAGTAGCTTCCTCACTGTAAAATGGGAACACAAAATTGAACCTGCTGTTGGTGGCGCTGACGATGTATTCCAGTAAAATCAGCAAAACACCTTCATTCTGTCTAGAATCGTCCAAGGTAATTTTCTTCGCTTCTATTCGGGGTTCAAAGTATAGAATGGCGGTTTTTATGCGTTCTTTGATCATGGTTTTTGTACCTGTATCCAGCGATTCAAATAACAAAGGCTCCATGTGGCAACCATATTTGGGCTGCATTACCCGCTCACCGGGCCTGGTGGTCAATAAAATCTCCAGGCTCTTTTGTATGTCATCATACAACTTGGTGGTTTCCAATTGGCCCAGTTCCCGGTTAAAAGTTGGGGGAAAACTCCAACCTACTCCAATAAAATCTTTTGCATTCTCCATTTGATCTTTTTTAACCGATTAAAACCGTTGGTGCACCAATCACAATAGTACCACCATGTGCTGTGGAATCTCCCATACGTGCAGCGGGCATCCCCTCGATCATCACGGTCGAGGATCCAGCCAGGATGGTATCCGGTGGCCCGACACAAGTGCACATATCTCCGACCCGCGCCGCTGGCATGCCGGCGATTATCACTGTAGCTGCGCCCATAACGATCGGACCACCTACGTGGGGTACGGTGCCCGTTACCATTGGACATACATGTAAATCTCCTATCCTTGCTGCAGGTGCGCCCATAATTTTTAGTTTAATTGCAGTATACTCCCTTTCACAGTTGTGGATCCTCCTGAGGATAGTTCCGCTGCGGCACCTCCCTCTAGTTTCGCATTGGCGCCTCCTTTGATCTCCACATTTGCCCCCGATTCCTGAGTCAGGTTTACAGCGGCCTTGACCTTAATGTCTTTGATACTTTCAATCTCAATACCGTCGCTGTTCATGACCAATTTATTGCCGTTACTATCTTCCAGCGAAATACTGGTATCATCGTCGCTCATTATAATTTGGTGTCCGCCTGGGGTTTCCAAGGTGATAGATTTCTTATCGTCATCGAAGACTAATTTTAGCCCTTCCCTCGATTGGTACCCCTTTTCATGGTTATCATTGGCCGCTGGAAAAGGAGCCGTGTTCTTACTGCTGTGGACCTTCCCCAGAATGACCCCATAGCGGGGATCGGCATTCAAAAAACCAGCTATGACCTCATCATTAATTTCAGGACGTGAAACCCATCCCCGATTTTCTCCTGCATCCAAGGAGCAAAGCCTCATCCAAGCGCCTTCATCACTATCGTGCACCATGGGCAACCTTACCTGGATCCGCTCTTCCCCGTCCGGGTCTTCGAGGTTGGTCACTATTCCGATTTGCAACCCGTTGACTGCGGGAAGAAGCGCGGAGGCCAGGGGTTGTTCCAATTTAAATTTTTCGGCAAAACGCTCCGGGGATTCTCCAAACTGAATAAAGGTTTCCCAATTCCCTTTTTCTATATGGTGACGTACTCCCGACACCATTACTTTTCCCTCAAAGCGTTCCCCTACGTTTTGCAGTTCGATCAAATGGCCGGGTAGGGGGGTATGAATACCATCAATTTTTAGTTTGCCCCGTATTTTGGCGAGGCGCTGTTTCTGTAAGATGCTGTTGGCCCAAATTTGAAGTTCGGACTCCGGCAGGGCCGTATGCCTAATCTCCAGTTCGGAATTGGCGGTGGCCGCAGCCAAATCTGTAGCAGCTAAATTCCCGGCAGCGGGAACGCCAGGGTCTTGGGCTTCACTATTGATGGCTTCTTGTTCTGCCTGACTCCAGCTGATCGATTTTAAGGCCTCATACTGATGCCTGGAATCTATCTCTGCGTCGAGCTCCTTAATGGTAGAACCGTATGCAAGGGTGAGCACCGGTTCCTGTGAAAAATCGGGGGCCTTAAAACTTACTTTAGTAGCTTCGGTGGTCGTAACCCAGAATCCATTCTCCTCCGCTCGGCAGATCATAAAATCCCAATCCGTACAATTGAACTGTACAATTTCCTTATGTGTTATTGCCGCAGTATCGCTTTCGAGGCTTAGCCCGTGATCGCGGCAAAGCTGATCCGCAATTTCATCGTCCTTCATTTCGTGGAAATAGTTGTTTTTGGGTTTAGTGGTCATATTAATCGCTTCATGCCTACATTCTACCACAAGTACCGAAACACTCTTTCTCACCTTTATGCTGTGCTTTACGGTGATGCCTTTGAACACCATTTCTTCGTCGTTTTGATATCCGGCTAAAATCTCTATGGGTTTACCAGGTATCAATTCTTCGCTGTTGCTGGTATTAAATCCCTGTTCTGCGGCCGACCCATCCTGCAACAGTATCGTGGCTTTTGTGATGCTGTTGATTTCCTTCTGGATCACGATGCTCATTACCTTGAACTGTTCGGAAATTTTATTTCCCTCTACCAGGATAGTAAAGGTGGAGACCGATTTTGGTGCTGTACTGGGTATCGTGTTTACTTCGCTCATGCCACAGGGGTGTTTTTCTCAATGGGTGGAAAAATTATTTCTGTTCCCGGAGAGAGGTTTCTAAAACTTGAAAGCTTATTGATAAGTGCCACCTGTAGATAATAGCTTGAACTTCCGTATATCTTATAACACATCAGGGGCAATGTATCGCCTGATTTTATCATTCTAAAATGTGTCAAATCCGGAGATTCCCTTCGTTCCTCCGCGGTTCTTAGGTTGTCTTCCACACTGCCACTAAAGCTTACTTTGCAGATGGCCCGGATAGGTTTTCCATCTGGATTGAACAATTTAAAGTTGATGTTCAATCCTGTACATCTGCCCTTGAACAATAGGCTTCCCCATAAGACCTGGAAGTGTTTTGGTTCGTGGATATCCCCTTCATATTTGAGCAATAGATCTCGTAGTGCAGTAATGTCATCCTCAATAGATTCCCTAGGATTATCATCTATGATCCCAGAACTATCGATCAACAGTTCGAACGCAAATTCTTCAGGCTTTTTGACCGAAAAACGCTGTTGTGAACTACTGGTCCCTTGTCCTTGCCCATCTTGGTACTCTATCTTATAATCCAGATTATAGGTTTCCGGATTGAGCATGGCGGTAAAGGTTTGTTGATCGGAAGGCGAATCCGAATAATCCGCATTTTTAAACGCGATGATCTTTAGCTTTTCAATTTTACCTAATGCCATTATCTTTCATTTTTGTCATTAATAATTCGCATTACCTGTTCTATGACATCTTTTGAGAGTTTTTCGGGATCTGCTTTTTTGGCCTCAGTTTGTTCAGAAATCGGGGTGCTACTGCCTTCCCCACCTTCAGATTTTGCCTGGTTGACCGAGATGCTTACTTTTAAATTTCTGATGCTCAGTGACATATTATCCTTTTTTAACCTTGAAGTAATTATATGCTATTTCAAGTGTTTCGACCATGATCGAATTCTCCGTGGCGTTTAAATCGCTTACACTCCATTTTTTGGGCCATGCCTTAAAAACCTGCCAGGTCAAAAGTGGGTCGTGATCACTGTTCAGTAAACTTATGGTCATATTGGCCGGCTTAAATTCCCTGTCGTAAAGAGCACTTTTAATCCATTTAATTAGATCGGAATCGAGCAAAAGGCCTCTTTTTAAGGTAAGGTCGGAGAATTTACTTCTGCCTGGAATTTTATGTTCAAACAAGTTTTGTCCCCCTTCTTTAATAGTCTCGACATCGAGTTCCATATTGAGTCCACCAACACTTTGAAAACGCACATCATTGTCGTTCCCGACATTGATAAACTCAACTCTGAAATGAAAGCCTACAGGAGGATAATACCCACCGGCCGTATGAAAGTCATCTTTAGCCACAATTTGGATTTAAATGGTTTGCCTATTCCATGATCTTTAGTCCTTCGTGCGCCAATTCCAAGGTTTCAACGGCAATTTCATTTCCGTCGGCCTTAAAATCGCTGGCCTGCACTTTTATGGGAAAGGCGTTTTTAATCCCCCAGGTCATTACCGGCTCATGTTCCTCGTTCAACAGGCTGATGGTAATATCCCTTCGCTCTACAGTGGTAAGATTGATGGTTTTCATCCAATTGTAAAAATCAATATCCCCACTAAATGTGCCCCGTTTTAAGGTAACGTTACTGAACTTGTGCATGCCGGGCATTTTTATTTTATGGTATTCCGGACTGCTTCCCTCGCGATACTCTATGGGCTCTACTTGAAAATCGAGACCGGTGACCTCTGTGAAACCAATTTTATTGCCATTCCAATCAACTCTGAAGTGAAATTTTGTTAGCGGATATGTCTCCATGATACTCTTTTTAGTTATGAATTATTATATGTTTCCAATCGTTATTTTTGACTAAGATTCTGCCAATTTATGAGAGAATTGAAGGATAATGAACTCCGCAGGTCTTACCACGGCCATTCCGATTTCCACTATCATCCGGCCTTCCAAAATATCTTGCGCGGTCATTGTTTTTCCCAAACCGACCGCGACATAAAATGCATGTTCCGGCTTGGCACCTTGTAGGGCACCTTGCCGCCATTGGAGGGTCAAAAAATTCTCTATCATGGTCTGTACCTTGACCCAGGTATTGGCATTGTTGGGTTCGAATACAAAAGGCTCCGTAGATTTTTTACAACTTTCTTCCACCATATTGAAAAAACGCCTAACACTGATGTATCGCCATTCATTGTCATTGCCTGCCAGTGTTCTGGCCCCCCAGACCAGTGTGCCTTTCCCAATAAAAGTTCGGATGGCATTGATTGATTTTCCTGCCACTGCGTCTACATTGATGTTGGCCTGTTCATCGTGGCCAATCATAACCGACGGCTCGCTGACCGAGTTGATACTTACATTAGCAGGAGCCTTCCATACCCCCCGTGTATTATCTACTTTGGCATAAATTCCGGCAACGGCGCCGCTAGGTGGCAGCGTATTGATACTCTTTGTAATGTGTTTTACAATATTACCAACGACCGGATGACCGGCATATAGGGCGTCTTGGGCTGCTTTTTGATATCCTTCCGCTGCTTTCAGAATGGCATCGGCATAGGCAATGAGCTTTTCGAACTCGCCTAGGACGTCATTGGATATTTGTTTGGCTATTGATAATTGCAGTGCGACATTGTTGGCATCCCCATAGGCCTTATTTGTAGCCAAAACCTGCGGAACTGTGCTGTCCAACCAATCGGAACTTGCGGTAGTCGAATCACTATCCACATATTCGGCGTGAACGAGGGGATCTGTTAATCCACCGTTTAAATTTTTCGTTGCCGTATTCTTATCAATAGCAATAATTCCCCTTGCTGCACCCCTCCACATACTAGTTGCCTTGGCGTAGGTGTTTACGTCGTTTGCAATCTGACTGGTAGAAGTATCCAGTCCGTTGTACAAATCCTGAAATTCCATTATCGCGCTCCTGCAAAAAGCGAATAAATTGGGAAATACAAGCAACACTGCTGGACCATCGGCGGATTCATCAATAATCTTTTTAAATTCCAAGTATTTCACCTTTATAGAAGAGGCCTCTGTGCCCGTACCTAATAGGCCATCTGCGGTGTTAGCAGATTTAATCAGGGTCAAGTGCGATTCTACAGCGACCATCTCATCAGCTGCTACCTGATAGCTGTCTATCAATGCCAAATGCTCACTGTCGGAGGAAAGATCTTGGAGGGAGACATCTGCGACTACCAAATTATCTATGGTAGCCTGAAATGTGCTTAAATCTATGTCTCTCGGATAGGTTGCTACAACATAAGGAGTGTATGCAGCTCCATATTTTAAATCGTTTATACCAATATTGTTTCTATAATTGGAAATGGCGTCATCCAGATCTCCTGCGATATTTTCTTTTAAATCGAAGAGTGCCACCCTGTCCTGAAGTTTAGCACATTGCTGCAATGCCATTTGCTGCAAGCTATAAAAGCCGCCTTCATCATTGGTCTGATTCGAATCGCTATCCACATTGATGGCATCCGGAAATAAAATTATAGTCGGCTCGTCATACTTTTCCAAAACCTTTACGCCAGCCCTCAAACCATAGGGTGTAGTTGCATTTTCGTCGCCAAAGTCATCCATGACATCTGTATCCCCATATAATCCTACGGATACGATATAACAGTCTCCCCCGCCGTTGTCAAAGAATAATCTTAAGCTGTCATACATTAAAAAACGTTTGTCATTATCAATGCTTATACTGCTTACTGCAAAATTATTATTCTGATCCACCACTACGTTTATGGCGTCAATAGGATTATCACCACCGTAGTACTCCCGGTATTCGAGCAGGGAAGATATGCGGGTGGGTTTAAGGACCAGGGATTCTCCCCTTTTTTCTGCTTTCTCCGTGTAACCAATAAAGGCCGGAATTGCCGTTTCTACTTGTGCAACGGAGGGCGGTAGCTTTGGTATTTCTTCAATATAAACACCCGGTGTTTTGTAAACTGTGGCCATAACGTGTGATTTTAATTGTTTTTATAAATTCAAAAATGTTTCACTAACTATATACTTATTATCGTCATCAAGAATAGATAAATCCCTATGTCCCGGTACCTTGGTTTTTAGCAATGCATCAGAACCTGTATAGGTGACCGATATGGTGTCAATGGCTTTTTCGTTCATCCTTACGGGGAGTTTGCTACGAAATATGTTGCCACCTAGATTATCAAATTCTATGGTGCCGTCAGTATCCGTGATGTCGGTCACCTTGTTTGTTTTACAGACATATTTTAGGAGGTATTGCGATGGCGAAAATCGGATTTTGTAATTACGGGTCTCGATTTCCTTGTTCTCTGGCAGAATGGTGAAGAACGAACCGTCCTCTTTTAAGAATCGATACTTTTCCTCAGTGGCCAAAGCATCATTGTGTATATTGATGAGGCCTATATAAGGTACCCAGTCATTCTCTAAACGGAAATAGAGCAATTCTTCCTGGGTGGTGTTGAGGACCACCTTATACATGCCTTCGGCAAATGGGATGTTATCTTCCGTATAAAAATTGAGGAGAACATTGTCCATCATAGCTCCAGTTGGATTTTCTTCAGGTCCAATCTCGGTCTCCTTCACCTGTATATCAAAAATCTTGGTAGCCGGATTGTATTTCAGGTAACTAATTTCCACCTCTGCTGCCGGTGTGGTCAGTGCCACTACTTTTTCAGGCCCGGTAAACAGCAAACTGGTCGTGGGCGACACATAACTTATTTTTTCCAGTTCCCTGAATTGAGATCTATCGGTGAGGTCCCCAGTATTGGCATCTATTTTTTGAAGGCATTCATGGGCGATATCCGAGCCACTTCTTGCCAAATCATTGTATTTGTAGGCCTTTGTGGAATCAAACAGGGGCAATTTTTCGTTGAGGTACAGGATGTCGTCAATTGATTTATCATTACTATCCACAATAGAATTTGCATTACTGAAATACAATTTGATATTATAGGGATCTGATGAAACATAATTGGTAATGCTCGAAAATTCAAAGCCGCTGACTTCCAGAAAAAACTGAAGGACAAAATCGTTGTCCAATTTGAGCAAAGGGGTAGTGTCTTCCAGATGCTTCACTAGAATGTAAAGTTTGTTTTGAAAGAACTTTGCGATCAGGCCCGCTCCTCGTAATACTTTTTGCGTTGCGGAGGTTGGTACGATGCGGAGCACTTCTGGTGTTGAAACAGAAAAATAATCGTGTTCCAATTCTATTGTAAATACAGGTGTGTATCGCATTACAATTAATTTAAGGTGCCTGCAATGGCATTCTTTTTCGTTTGGATTTCTGTAATCAAACCACCGCCACTTTGGTTGGCTTCATCGGCAATGACCACCATTCGCATTTTATACAAAACAGAAGGCAAATACTTCCCACCCAGGGTACTCCATAGGTGATTGACCTGTTCGAAATTCATGGTATACAACTCTAAGTGTAATTTCTCTATGCCGGGATCGAGGGACGCAAAACTGGGCTGCGTAAAAAAATTAGTGCTTTGAAAACATTGAATCACCTTGGAAATCCTGCTTAAATCTTCCGGGTAGTCACTTGATTGGGCCGAAAACAATACATATAAGTTGATCAATATTTTTGGGTTGGCCTTGATTACCCTGTCCACTTTTCTATAAATTCCATTGGGGTTTTTTGAAATCCTGTCCTCTTCAATATTAACAAGGGTAATTATTATTTCAGAGTTGCCTCCCGAATCCGTGGGATCCCCGCTATCTACTATCTTAGCTATATTTCCCAGTTCTACATATTTTTGCGTAGATGGACCTATCAACCCCTGAAAATAAAGATTGGTCTGATCTTCAATGAAAGACAATGCTTTATAGATCATAATGCATACGATAAAATAAAAAAAATTGGTGGGGGAAATGACAACAACAAGCACTTATGTATGTTCGCCTAAAATCATATACAAGATTCAAAGAAATACCATAC
>CAZRIE010000061.1:0-24901 GCA_964600075.1 uncultured Flavobacteriaceae bacterium | reverse complement strand
CCCTGCGTGACAGGCAGGTATTCTAACCAACTGAACTACCAGACCAATGATTTTACCCAACTTAAGGAGGACTCCCGCTACAGCGGGATTCAAATCTTGTTCAAATGCTTTTTGCAAAGCGTGTGCAAATATACATTGCTTATTCAATTGCACAAACAATTTTGTTTAAAAATAGGGTGTGCCTACAAAAATTTCTGCCGTTCTACCAAATAGGTATTCAACACCCTTGAGAAATCAGCTTTGATGTCTACATCAACGTATTTGATTCGGTATTGGGCGCACCTCAGTTTTAAGTTCCCGAAATAGCTTTCGACACTTTTCTCATAAGCCTCCTTTATGGTATCGGAATAGAGGTCGATATGTTCACCTGTCTCTACATCTAAAAAACGTTTCGGGGTATTTTCAAAATCGAAGTGGTACTCGGTCGACCTATCCATCAAATGAAACAACACGACTTCATGTTTATTATACTTTAAATGCCGTAATGCGTCGAATAATTTTTCATCATCTGTTGCCGTCTGAAACATATCGGTAAATAAAAAAATGAGGCTGCGTCGTTTTATTTTTTCGGCAATCAAATGCAAATAGGTATAGATTTCAGTATGTTTCGCCGGTTTTTTATCCAGACTGATCTCACTGAGTTTGGCCAACAGCATTTGATGGTGGCGCTCACTACCCTTTTCGGAGGAATAGTAGTTGTACGCATCAGAATAAACACTGAGACCTACCGCATCACGTTGTCGCTTTAATATATTCATTAAAGAAGCTATGGCCAAAACACCGAAACCGATTTTGTTTAGACGCTCTATTGTCAAATTCTGTACTTCAGGGTAGTACATCGAGGCCGAACTGTCCAAAATCATGTGGCACCTCAAATTGGTCTCTTCCTCATATCTTTTGGTGTACAACTTATCGGTCTTGCCAAAAAGTTTCCAATCGATATGTTTGGTACTTTCCCCTGTATTATAAATCTTATGTTCGGCAAATTCGGCTGAAAAGCCATGAAAAGGACTTTTATGAATTCCGCTAATAAAACCTTCGACTACCTGGCCGGCCAAAAGTTCTAGATTTTGAAAGAGAGAAGCTTTATTTAATTCAGATTGTAGGTTCACCTTGCTAAGATAGTTATAATAGATACTAGACGAAAAACCAAACTTGTACACATACAAACCGATATACCTGCCTCACACGCAGGCAGGTATATAAGCTCTCTTTTGAGCTTTTCAATTTTCAAGCAATACTGTTTAGAAATTTTTTAGGCTTTTAGCTCTTCTATAAGGTCCTCGTAGGTATAGGTTTTCTCAGAAGTCTTGTCAGCCGTTTTATAGAGAATATCGGCACGAATGGCTTTGAGGCCAGATACGCCCTGAAGGCCTTCTAATTCTACGATTTCTATTTTTCCTGTAAAATGGCTCTTCGATTTCAAGAACGTTACGTACCGTAGATACTCTAGCTCATCTTTTTTCTGCGAATAGACAATGACCATTTTGCCAGGTTGGGTCAAACGCTCGTTCGTACCTTTGATATACGATTTATCGATACGCTTCTTAATAACCTCATAGCGGGCATTATAGGTGCCATCTACGTCGAAACGCTTCTCGTCCATTCGAAAACGGATCGATAGCGAGGTGTTATACACCAAAATCAGCGAGGCCACATCTAATGGCACAGGTAGCTCAGGTTTCAGCTTATAGTGCGCATTCTCCATCTCGCACATAACCTGTAATTGCCATAAGCGTAGATTGTTCAGATAAATTGGATCAAAATCCCTATCTCCAACAATAGAATCACCGATGTACATATTATGCTCTACCCCGTCAGTCTTGTACCGCTCGAAAAAGTGGGGAAACATGTCTTGCGCCTCTTGCTGTTTTTTGTCGATCAAGGTCGCCATCTTCTTATTGATGAGCATCACGCTTTTATCGTAATTCTTTCGATGGTCGTAGTATGAATCGGTTCCCATATCGATTGACGACTCGTAAGAAACGATAAGGTTTCTTAATTTGTCATCCGACTTTTTAAGATGTGCGAATACCGGGTGTATCTCATCCGTAACAAAATTGAAAATCGATTGCTCACTATTGGTATGTAAACTTTCTTTGATACTATCCATAAGATTGTCGACCCTAAACATCAATTCTTCATTAATCGGGAGTTTATTTTTTTCCAATGATGCTGCCAATACTTTATTTATAGTAGACAATTGAATCATCAGATCGCGTTGAATGGCCGTATTTCGCGCATTTGACGAATTCTTGATATCGACTTGTCCGTATAGGGGGTAAACATCCTTAAAAACAATCTCTTTGAACGTAGGTTGGGCACCTTCGATGTCATCTTTGATAAAGTGCTTGGCTTCTTCTTGAAATCGCCAATAGACAGATTCGTGTACCGAAGTACATTCGTGCTGAATTACGGCGTCAATGAGGTTTTCTTCCTCTATTTTTGAGCGTAATACGGCTGACACGATAAAGGGCATTATGTCTTCGAGCTTGTTGGCATTAACACTATTCAAGGCATTCAGCTCGGTAGAAACCAATTCTAAAACACCCAATAACTTGCCATTATCGGCAATCGGAGCGAAAATGGCACTTTTAATCCCCTGCTCCTTGAGGTTTTTATAGGGAGGAATACCACCTGACATTTTGAAATACCGGTCCACATCAGATATGGTGAAATAGGTGTTTTCCCTAAGCAATTTATGATACGAACCCTCGCAAAGAGCCTCTTTACATGTCTGCACATCGCTATCGCCGAGAATAAAACTATCCATATCCTTACCATAAACGCGCTCGAAACTGTCTACCTTTTCATTGTAGCTAATAAAACCTGCATTTAGGTTTGCCAAGTTAAAAAAAGAACGGAAGGTCACCTGCAGGTCTTCCATAAAGTTATCATTGCCCCTTTTATCGTTGGAGATAAGGCTCGATTTTATTTCGGAGATGGAATGTTCTGCAGTAACGTCGAACATATTCGAAATAACGAAGCCCTTGGATATGAAACTGTTCGGTGGAATTTTTTTCTTCCACAGGTCTAAATTTTCAAAATTATCCAACAACTCGTCAACATCTTCTTGTGTCAATTCTTTCACCTTACCCTTCGGAAGTATTTCCATAAAGTCGGCGTTGTACAGAATTCGATAATGCCGCATCACCCCATTGGCATCGGGAATATCATAAAAGAACGGTCTTTTAAAGTCAAACCGATACCCGTAGTAAACATTAAGAATGACCGTACAGGCCACCACGTACATCTGTTCATCTGGTAAATTGCGCATCTCGGGAACAAAATCTTTACCCCCTGCACTTTCTAATATATTTTGAAAACGCTTCGAAGAATTAAAAATGACATTATCATAGGGCAGTGATGCTGTCTTTATCTCGTTTTTGGTCAATACCTCTGAAAAGATATCGTGCAACAAAATCTGAATCACCTCTTTATACTTATCCAAAAGTGCAGGATCTGTAAAACCAGCACGTAACTCTGGGTAGGAGACCTGTGCATCTAGGATGCGTTGCGCTTTTTTTGCAAAAAAAGCATCATCGCTTTGGGCCATAACATCGTAGTGCTCCAACAATTTGTTGAAACTTATGAGCTGCACTAATGGGGATTCTTTTCCGCTTTTACCTTTCATAGACAAAATTAGTCGTACTAATAGCGGTAAAGTTACAAAAGAAAACCACGCCCTACTGTTAAAGGAAACCCTCCATAGCAGGCGCTCTAGGCTCTTGGTCGAATTTCATGCAATCCGTTCTCATACATTGTTCGCGTTCATCGAACCGATTGGATTAAAAGAAAAGTGGTACTGAATGCGATTTCAATACTGTAAATAACTGAGTAACTTAGTAATCAAAATTCAACCCGTAAAAAAATGTCATCGAACTTTAGGTTATCGCGAGCATATGAAACTGCCAAAAAAGTGACTTTTGATGATGATTCGAAATTTGTTCTTTTCAGTGATTGCCATAGGGGCGATAACAGCTTCGCCGATGATTTTGCCAATAACCGGAACATTTACTTTCACGCCCTGAGCTTCTATTACAAGAAAGGTTTTCAATATTGTGAATTGGGCGATGGGGACGAACTTTGGGAAAATATCAATTTTGAGTCAATTTTCGAGGCCCATAAAAATGTTTTTAAATTATTACGACAGTTTCATTTAGATGGTAAATTACATATGATATGGGGTAACCACGACATGGTCTACAAAGACCAAGAATATGTAAGAGAAAATCTCAGCAGCTATTTTGAACCTATTGACGGACAATCAAAAGAACTGTTCGAAGATATTACATACCATGAGGGGATAGTCTTAAAACACACCGAAACACAACAGGAAATCTTTTTGACCCACGGCCATCAAGGTGATTGGTGGAACTATACCTTTTGGCGCTGGAGCCGTTTTTTAGTCAGGGTGCTCTGGAAACCCCTGCAAATCTGGGGTATTGCCGACCCTACAAGCCCTGCCAAAAATTATAAGGAGCTCATTAAGGTGGAACGCAGAATCAAAAAATGGATTCTGCAGAAAGATCTCTTGATTACCGTTGTGGGCCACACGCATCGGCCGCGCTTTCCTGAACCCGGCGATATCCCGTTTTTTAACGATGGTAGCTGCGTACACCCAAGAAGTATTACGGGCATAGAAATCGAGAAAGGAAAAATATCCCTTATCAAATGGCAGATTGCGACTACCGAAGACGGTACCCTACGGGTGGTACGCATTTTACTAGAGGGGCCACAGAAACTTATCGATTACAAAAAGCCCAACAACTAACCGTAATCAATTTATAACTTCATCATTTGACGTAGGCTCAGCCTCATGAAATCTCTCATGTTTTGCTTTAATTGCTGTTCACTATAATAAAGCTTTGCGACCCGTCAACAATTATTCCAACTTGAACGTAATCGGAATACTATAAGGCACCTTTACGGCCCTACCTCTTTGCATTCCCGGCGTCATTTGAGGTATTGCCGCGACAATGCGTCTGGCTTCTTTTTCCAGATTTTTATCGGGGCCCCTTAGCCTAATATTCGTAATATACCCTTTATTGTCTATGGCAAATTGCACGAATACGCGACCCTGTATTCCCATTTCTAGCGCCGCATCCGGATACTTGAATTCATTGGCAACATGCTCCTGTATCTTTTTCTGAAAACAAGTCCTGCGTTCGTCATTGCTTTTTTTATCCTCACAGCCCGGAAAAATTGGCACATTCTCTATGACCGAGAAAGGTACCGAGATTTCTTCCTCTTCTTCAGCGGCAACGACATCGTCGACTTCCATAGGTGCATCGATAACTGTTTCTTGACTCATTTCAGTACTCTCGATTATGGTTTCCTCAATTTCTTCGGTGTCTTCAACAACCTCGATAATTTCAGGTGCAGACGGAGGTGGTGGGGGCGGTGGTGTCTTAATTTGTTCCGTAACAGGCACATCTTCCTTTATTTCTTCCATTACGTTCATTGCTTCTAAAATGAAATCATTATTCTCATAGCTCTTATATTCCAATGCCCTCCATGTGATGAAAAGAACAATAGTGAGGCCGATTACAAAAAAAAGGCCGCTGTTACGATTTAGGTCTGCTTTTGGGTTTTTCTTGACTTGCATGACAATAAAAATTAATTGGTTATTTAAAAATACTCCTGTTTTACTTTTATAAATATGACTTTTATCAGTTTAGCCGATAATTTTCAACTTTTTACAATATATCAGACCCTTAAATTACAGGGCAATCATCCATTTTTACTTACTAAGCTCCTACGACAGCTTTGTCGGTGTCGACACCGATAGTATCCCAACTATTGGAAATCAGTACTTGGTCAAAATCGATACCTTCAATATGTTTGAGCTGTTGGTTGGCTACATCCCAATCGATTCTTCTTCCGAGTTTCCAAGAAAGTCCTGCCATGTGGGCACTGATTGCCTCGTCAAAACCTTCATTGATACCACAGCTTAGTTTTCCGCCATTTCTGATACTGCTCAACCATTCGCGAAGGTGCAAATAGGTAGAATCAACCCTTTTTCCGTCGATGTAGGTCCACATAAGCCCTTTATCGGCGAAGTACTTCGAGGTTGCAGAAGCCACCCCATCGACTGCATTAGCACCAGGATTGTAATGATAAATCGGAGTTATATCGTTCATTTTTTCTGCCTCGATCATATCGGCGTACTTGGTCGAACGCGAATCTGGCCATATAGTCAGTTGATTGCCCAGTTCCATAGTGGCATCGTGTCCCATTAGTAGGGTCGGGCGATTAAAGCCATTGCCCAGGGTCGCACTATACAAAAAGGTCATTCCCTTTTCCTTTCCCTTGGGCTGGCTGCCTCCGGTACTGAAATCGGGGAACTCCATATTTACTTGAAGTACATCGGGTACATTACGCCCATCGTTATGTGTATAAATACCCCCCGAGGCCGTTACGGAGCTAGGTATGCCCATATTCAATACGCAATTCAGGCGGTCATAATCGTGGGTTAACAAGTCTCCAGAAAGGCCAGATCCATAAGCCCACCATTTTCTCCACCTAAAAAAGTGGTGTTTATTAAAGGGTATTTTGGGTGCCGAACCCAGAAACAGATTCCAATCTATGGTCTGCTCATTGGCCATCTCGTGAATATGATAGTTCCAGGCACCGTTATCGTCATTTCTATTGGTATTGGTCTGCACCAATGATACGTGGCCCACTACCCCTTTTTGTATGATATCCTGCGCTGTCTGAAAACTTAAGGTTTGCCTATGCTGGTGACCGACCTGCAACACTGCTTTCGATTTCTGTGCAGCTTCCCTCAATGTATAGGTTTCCGAAACCGTATGGGACATCGGTTTTTCCAGATACACATTTATATTGTTTTCCAAAGCATCGATGGCCATAGGCGCATGCCAGTGATCGGGCGTTGCAATAATAACCGCATCAACCTCGCCGCTACGTATCATTTCTTGATGCGTACCGAACCTTTTTATCTTGTGATCTTCAGTCGAAAAAGAAGCAATGGCTTCTTCGGCCCTGACATCAAAGACATCGCATATGGCTACTAATTTGACGTTAAGTTTTTCTTGGGCCAAAAAGTCTTTTAACGCCGTATGCTGAGGGTCCTTTTCAGCGGCGTCCTTCATATCCTTCAACCATTGTTTGGTAGCAAAACCCAAAGATTTGCACAATTGCTTTCCACGTATGCCAAAACCGATAATACCAACCCTGATGGGTTCCCCTCCTATGGCCTGTACTGCTGAAGGTAGCGTGGGCCGAATGTTCAGTTGCTCCAGTATCTCGGCACGCTTTCTTTTTTGCGCTACAGTGCTCGAAGCCCCGGCCCACCATACAGCACCAAGAATGGGTATTCCTCCTAGACCTTTAAGCGCGTCTCTTCTTGTAAAACTCATAATACTTCGGTTTTAGTTTGTGTTTTGTTTTTATTCAGTAAGCGGGCCAATCCAAAATAATGTCCCGTGGGAAACTGAAAAATTACGATGCAGGCAACCAACTCGATAAGGTTCTTGTTCACGAACCAATAGCTGCCCTCTACATTCACCTGATCCAACCACGGAAAAGAAGGGTGGGCCAAATAGTAAAGAGACAATAGCCCAATACCGACCAAGGCCCCAACTTTTTCAAAAACACCTAATAAAAGTGTAATGCCCACTACAATAAGTGCAATCCAGTTGAGGGCATCTACCCATGGGAGTATGGCAACCCCTGTTAACGAAGTAAAAAGCGGTTGCAATGGCCCCTGTGCCGAAGCCAAATAACCCAACGAAGTCCAATCGGGATTGTAAAGCTTAATGACGCCTTCATATAAAAAGTGCCATCCTATGAAGAGTCGCAAAAGCACGATAGTGTCTTTGAGTTCCCACTTTTTTTTAGATATTTCCATACGAATCGGTTTTAGTCATTTTCGATTTAATTATGCGGAAAGTTCCACTATTTCAAAACCTAGTTTTGAAATACGGTAGCCTACAATTTATTTTAAGGGGAATTTTGCGAACTAAAGTTATTGACTGAAATCCGTTCTTCATATGATAAATATCATGTTGACATCATGTGAAAAGAGAACGGCTCGAAATCTTCATTTCATCCACCAAGTTTAAATGACTTCATTGTATAGTGAATCGCAACCATTAACATTGTAAAACAGTCTGTATGTTTAAAAAATCAGTTTGTATTGCCTTAGTTTCACTCTTTTTTATTTCCTGTGGGAAGGATAAAAGCCCGGAAGACCTTATTCAACTCAAGAATAAATTCAAGTCGACCGGAGCCTCATTTGAAAAGAAGAAGGAAACTGCCAACAAAAATGTTACAAAGGGCGTAGAAACCATAAATGAGCTGAAAAGAGCCTTGTAGGATTCCAAAAATTAGGACAAGGAATTCACCAAGGTCTACGGCGATGTAGAAGAGGGAATCAAAGCCCTCGAAGTAGCCGCTGCATTAAACTCCTTTGACAATATAAACGACCAGATGAAAAGTATTGAAGGCCGTTTCGACGGTATTATTCAAGAACTCAATGTGGCCGTAAGAAACTCGACGAGAAGAAAATTACGGAGTGGGGGGAAGAGTAGATAACATAGTTCTAAAAAGCACTTATTATATTAGTTTTTAGTCGAATAGCAGTATAAAAGGGCCACTATTAACAAGTTCGAAATAACCTTTTCCATTCTACAGAATTCGGCCGAAACAGTAACTATTTCTAAAAATATTTGCGTAACCGAACGATTACATTTATATTCGTAACCGATTAGTTACTTATAATTATGCGAAGAGATGTTTTTCAGGCCATTGCCGACCCGGTCAGACGTGATATTATCCAGCTTTTAGCAGATGAGCAGCTTACAGTAAACGCAATAGCAGAAAAATTTGAAATCAGTCGACCTGCAATTTCCAAACACCTAAAAATCTTAAAGGAGTGCGAAATAATAGATTATAAAAAACTGGGCAGGGAGCGGTTGTGTTTCATTAGACCCAAAAATCTGATTCCCGCGTTTATGTGGATCGAACAATATCGAAAACTATGGGATGACAAGCTAGACGCTTTCGACAACTATTTAACCAAATTACAATCCAAAACCAATTTAGATGAAGAACGCTCACGAGATTGACAATCGTACTATAACCTTAAAACGGACTTTTAACGCCCCCATAAATTTAGTCTGGGAGGCTTGGACACAATCCGGACACATTGCTCAATGGTGGAGCCCCAAGGGAGTAGAAACAAAAGTTATTGAGCATGAATTTAAAGTTGGTGGTAAATGGAAATATAGCATGCCTATGCCCAACGGACAAGAGTTTATTGCCGAGGGCAAATACCTAGAAATCGTCGAATTTGAAAAAATTATTTCTTCGGCAAACTTTAAGCCTATGACGGAAGGTGTTGAAATACAAGCACTGTTCTCTGCAAATGGAAACAAGACCAATTTTACCTTTAATGTCGTTCATCCAACCGAAGAATACAAAATACAACAAGAGAAAATGGGAATAATGAACGGATGGGGTTCTGTATTCGATAGGCTTGGCAAACTTCTTAAACACATGTAACACAATCAATAACAAATAAAACGATTATGAAAACAATGACCTGTAAACAATTGGGCGGAGCATGTGACCAAGAATTCCATGCCGATACCTTTGAAGAAATTGCCGAAATGAGCAAAGCTCACGGCTTGGAAATGTTCCAAAAGGGCAATAAGGCACATTTGGCGGCAATGAACGAAATGCAAGAACTAATGAAATCGCCAGACGGAATGAAAGATTGGTTCGAAAATAAAAAGAAAGCATTTGACACCTTACCATTGCACGACTAACAGGTAAGAGTTTTTGAAATAAATTAGATAAAAGAGGCAATTGATTTCCAAATCGAAATCAGTGGCCTTTTTTATTACAGCCTTATTTTTTGACAGCCGTACAACGTTTTTCAACGAATTTATAATGGACTTTTCAAATTTGGATACTAACTTTGTTTTTGATAAACACTTCGCTGCGAACAGGTGAAAATGGAACTAGTTCCATAGTCAAAAACTAAATATAACAATCATGAAATTCAAAGGTTTATTACTATACTTCTTTTTTTCTTTAACACTCTTGGCATCTTGTGGTGATAAAAACAAGGAAGCTCAAGAAAATACGGCCGAGTCACTGGAAATCGAAAAAGAAAAATTGGCCGAGGTGCTGAAAAAAACCGAAGACAGCCTGCAACAAATTCATTTAGAGGACATTCGAAAAGACAGCATGACGCAAGATAGTCTACGTCAGGTCAAAGAACACGGGCACGCACACTGATTTTTGGGGATGTTAAGAAAAATAAATCCTTTCCTATTATTTTTAATGCTGTTTTGCATTTCTGCAACTGCGCTTGCACATGGGGTCGATGGGGCTACCCAGTCTTTTTTATCCAGCAACAAAGGTATCGCTTTCGGTCCTTTTTTATATATCGGGGCCAAACATATGATCACTGGGTACGATCATTTGCTTTTCTTAGTCGGTGTCATTTTTTTTCTGTATCACCCGAAACAAATATTGATTTATGTCAGTTTTTTTACCCTAGGCCATAGTCTTACCTTGCTATTGGGTGTCATGGCCGACATAAATGTCAACGCTTACCTCATCGACGCCATAATCGCCCTGTCTATTGTTTATAAAGGATTTGATAATTTGGGGGGATTCAAAAAATTCTTTGGTAAGCAGCCCAATACGCAGATTGCGGTATTGGTATTCGGTCTGTTCCATGGTTTTGGGCTGGCCACAAAATTACAGGAATTTGAATTCGACAAAGAAGGACTTTTAATAAACTTATTGGGGTTTAACCTCGGCGTAGAAATCGGTCAATTTTTGGCGCTGGGCCTAGTGTTGCTCATTTTGGTCATCTGGCGACAATACAACAGTTATCTAAAATTTTCGAATGCCACTAACATCGTTTTGATGGCCGCAGGCTTTTTGTTGTTAAGTTTTCAGCTAACTGGATATTTCATCGATAAAAATTAAAATATGGAAGTAGAGGAAAAACCTACGATGACCAAAAAACAATTGGCAAAATCCGTATTGCTAGCGCTTTTTGCAGGTATTCTCGTCTTTGTGGTCGCCGTTTTGCCCGCCGAATTCGACAGAGATCCATTAGGTACGGGAAAACTGTTCGGGTTCGATAAACTTTATGTGGATGAAGCCCCGGAGGAAACCATAGAAGTCAACACCGATAAGGGCAGTACAAAAACGTTCAAAAAATTAAAATTAGAAAAATTGGGTTCTCCACCCAGTGTTTCAAGACCCGAGGAAGCAGACAACCCTGCACCCGCTGAACAGTTTGAAGAACGTAATGACACCATCATGGTTGTAATTCCTGCCGGAAAGGGCATCGAGTATAAGTTCAAGGCGTTAAAATATGCGAGCGTGAAATATGAATGGGCCACAGACGACGACACCATCGTTTATATCGATTTTCATGGAGAAGTATATCAAGAGAATCCACCCAAAAACGTATTTTATGAAAGTTATACGTTAGCGTATTCCAATAATATGGCTGGTACCTTTACAACGCCCTTTGAAGGAAAACACGGTTGGTATTTCCGCAATGAAAGTAAAGAGACGGTGAACGTAACACTAAGGCTTAAGGGGCAATACAGGTTATTTGAACAATAACCCACTAAGAGGCCGAACTAACCTTGTTTTCGGCAAGAATATCCTTTAGCTATTTTACCATGTAAAGCCTTATATTTACTAAGGACTAACAGGTATAATGAACTATGACTTTAAAAACTTCGGTAGCACTTCTTTTTTTGTTTCCCGCTATAGCATTTGCCCAAAAAAAAGTGCTATACAAGCAAGTAGACACCACTAAATTATTTTTGGAAATCCATACCCCTGAGCATTTAGATTCGACGAGAAATTACCCGGCAATGGTTTTCTTTTTTGGAGGAGGCTGGAAAGGTGGTGACCGTTCTCATTTTATCAACCATGCTAAATATTTTGCCAAAAGGGGGCTAATCTGTTTTCTTGCCGACTACCGAACGGAAACCAAACACGGCACGACTCCCTTCGAAGCGCTAAAAGATGCGAAATCGGCCATACGATACCTTCGAAAAAATGCTGGAGAATTTGGTATCGACCCGACCAAAATCATTGCGGCCGGGGGTTCGGCCGGGGGTCATCTTGCCGCCGCTGCTACCTTCACAAAAAAGTACGACGATGCTACAGACGAACTGTCGATAAGTTGCATTCCCAATGCCTTAGTGCTTTTTAATCCCGTAATCGATAATGGCCCTGGTGGTTATGGTTATGAACGGATCGGTGATGCTTACAAAGACTATTCCCCCTTACACAATATTAAAAAAGGAGCTCCCCCCACGATTTTATTCTTGGGTACGAAAGACAAACTCATCCCCATAGCTACTGCCGAATATTACAAAACGGTTATGGAAAAGGTCGGTAGTAGATGCGAATTAAAAATCTATGAGGGCGGACAACATGGTTTTTTCAACTATCCGAACCTAAAAAATTATAAACAAACGGTTGCTGAGGCAGATCTGTTTTTACAGTCCCTTGGGTATCTCACTGAATTACCTCAAATACTCATTGAATAATTTTTTAGAAGGGGCAGTATCATGAAAATAAGACTTCTTATTCTAACATATATAATTGGTCTTCACTTGGGAAGTGCCCAAAGTGGCAACGATATGCGTAACCAAAAAGTCGATGGCTATCGGGGCATTTGGTTCGAGCTGAACCAAAAATTTCCTTACGGCGATAAATATTCAGGGGCTTTGGGCACGTATACGGCTAAGCACATTCCCTTAGCCATCTATTCCCCTGAAGCGAATAAGACATTTTTCGTCTATGGCGGTACGACCCAAAAAGACGAGCGGCACTTGCTCTGCATGGTCGGTTCTTATGACCATGCCACTGGTCTGGTTTCAAAACCCACAGTTGCCTATGACAAACAGCAAGTTAATGATCCGCACGACAATCCTACAATTCTTATAGACGATGAGGGATATCTTTGGATATTCGTCAGCGGAAGGAGCAAAAAGCGAGAGGGAATAAAACTTAAAAGCGATCGGCCATTTTCTACCGATAGTTTTGAGATTATGGAGAAATCTGAATTTACCTACCCACAAATCTGGAATACGGATAAAGGTTTTTTCCATTTCTTTACAAAGTATACGGGAGTACGCGAACTGTATTTTGAATCTAGTCTTGATCAACAAATCTGGCAGCCCGTTCAAAAATTAGCTGGAATACCCTCTGGAAAAGATAACAGGAGTGGTCATTACCAAGTCAGCAACCAATTTGCAAATGGAGAAATATTGGGTACTTTTTTTAACCGGCACACGAATGGGGATGTCGATACAAGAAGTGACCTCTACTATGTACAGACCCGCAATCACGGAACATCATGGACCACCGTTGACGGAAAACAAATTTCTATCCCTATTGATAATATCGAGAGTGCGACCCGGGTCATTGATTACCATAGTCAAAACAAGAACGTCTACATGAAAGATATGGGTTTTGACAGGGAGGGCAAGCCTGTATGCCTTTATATCACCAGTGGAGGACACGAACCAGGGCCTGAAAATGCACCCTATGAATGGCGCGTTACCTTTTGGAATGGCATTGAGTGGACAACCAAAATCGTATGTGCCTCTGATCATAATTACGACATGGGCAGTATTTTTATAGCGGATGACGAATGGAAAATTGTTGGCCCGACTGAAAGCGGTCCCCAGAAATATGGTGTCGGAGGAGAAATTGCCGTTTGGGTTTCTAAGAACTCAGGAAAGGATTGGGAAAAGGAAAAGGTCATTACAAAGAACAGTACCTTAAACAACGCTTACGTTCGCAGGCCTTTGCAGTCAAAAGCGCCGTTTTCATTTTTCTGGGCAAATGGCAATCCTGATAAACTGAGTATTTCCGAACTTTTTTTCGGAGATTTTGATGGCAACGTGTACCGATTACCCTATACTATGACCGAAGAATGGGAAAAGCCAATCAAAGTGTACTGATACCCAATTTCGATGTACTGGAAGTACGATATTTCGGTCAGTTTCCTAAAAAAATACGTTTATTAACGTTCATCGTCAAAGAGGAATACTACTGCAAAAATCGCTACGTTGAATAGACAATAGCATAAGTCCAAACCATAGATAGGTTCAGCCCCTGGCGGCCAGTGTTTTCATGGCATCGATAAAAGTATCCAATTCGGCGGTAGTCGTGTACACATTAGGCGTAATTCGGCAACCTTTCACATTGGCATAATCGACACCTACCGTGAATATATTGAATTCATCCAATAAGGTTTTGGCCAATTCCTTCGGAGGCATGTCACCGATTCCTATATTGGCAATGCCGCAACTGCGGTGTTCATCAATCGGTGTATTGATAACGATTTTGGGTAAATCGCGCAACTTCGTACTCCAGTAACGTTGCAAATACCGCATTCTTTTTTCTTTTCGCCCAAGGCCGATAATATTCAAATAATCGATGGCATCCCCTATGGCCAAATCAGTGGCAACAGGATGCGTTCCGATATGGTTCAACCTTCCAATATCATCTGGTTCCCTATTGTGATCGGCTAAAAGGGGCCAAATCTTGGAAATTTTTTCCTTTTTCACCACCAAGAGACCTGCCCCTAACGGAGCGCTCAACCATTTATGTAGACTAGAACCGTAATAATCACAGTCCATCGCCATGATATCGGTTTTTATATGGCCGACACAATGTGCTCCATCGACCATAACATCTACACCGTAACCATGTGCCATATCGCAAATTTTCCGCACCGGCAGGATATGACCGGTAATATTTATCATTTGGCTGACCATAATCAGTTTGGTCTTATCCGTAATCTTGGACTCGTAAATTGACACGATTTCAGCATCGTCTTTGGGGTAATTCGGTATGGAAACTACATTATTGACAATCGCAAACCGTTTGGCGACCATTTCGAACTGTACTTGCATGGATCCATAGTCTTGCTTGGCGTAAATAGCCTCATCCCCTTTTTTCCAAGGAAAGCCACCAATAACCAAATCTAAAGATTCAGTAGTATTTCGAGTGATAACGGTAGTTTCGGGTGTGGCGTTGACCAATTGTGCCAAACGTGCAGCAACCCGCGCCTTATTATCCCATTGTACCGTACGCATATAATGGCTCGCCTCATAATTGACGGTCTCAATATGCTTTTGATACTTTTTCATGATCGGTTGGGGAATAAGATTGTAGTAGCCGTTTTCAAGATTTATATAATCTGGTTTAAGAAAATAATCTTGACGGATCCTGGCCCAGAACGCTTCATCATCCTCAATCTCATAGCCTTCTGTAGGGATTGAATAGGCGTCATTTAGACCAAAAGATAAAAGCGGAAGACTCATTGCTGCCTGCCCCATTTGTTTTAGAAACTGTCGTTTTTCCATACTAACTGCTTTTGTAAAATACGTAAACAAGATAACACAGATTTTTCTATTTTTATAAGTTTTAGATACGATATTCAGAAGTTCGTATATTTTATCCCTCTAAAGATATAATCCATAAAAAATTCTGCCAAAATTGTATATTTAGCGAATAGCATTTAAAACATACCCATGCCACTAGCCATTGTTATTGCAGGAATTATCCTCCTGTTCATTCTAATTGCCCGTTTCAAGCTTAATGCCTTTATCTCTTTTATAATCGTTTCCCTTTTGGTAGGGGTTGCAGAAGGAATGGATTTCGCCGCGGTCACCAAATCGATTGAAACAGGAATCGGAAATACGTTGGGCTACCTAATTTTGATTCTTGGCCTCGGTGCCATGCTTGGTAAATTGGTGGCCGATAGCGGGGCTGCCCAAAAAATTACCACACAACTCATTGCAAAATTCGGCGTAAAAAATATTCAATGGGCCGTAGTTTTGACCGGATTTATCGTCGGTATTCCGATGTTCTATACCGTGGGCTTTGTGATATTGATTCCTTTGGTCTTTACGGTTGCTGCAGCTACCGGGCTTCCTTTGATCTATGTGGGTTTACCTATGCTCGCATCCTTATCGGTTACACACGGGTACCTACCGCCCCACCCTGCGCCTACGGGAATCGCGGTAATGTTCGATGCCGATATCGGAAAAACCTTATTGTATGGTATCATGGTGGCAATTCCAGCCATTATTGTAGCGGGGCCTCTGTTTTCGCGTACCATAAAGAACATTGAAGCTACTCCTCTCAAAGAATTTTTGAACCCCAGAATCTTGACCGACGACGAAATGCCGAGTACGATGACTAGCATACTTACCGCCTTGCTTCCCGTTATTTTGATTGGACTGGCGTCAGTTATGGCCTTGCTACTTCCCGAAGAAAATATCCTTAGAAAAACCACCGATATTTTGGGTGACCCGGTCATTGCCATGTTGATTTCCGTATTGGTCGCTATCTATACCTTAGGACTTGCCCGTGGTAAAAAAATGAAAGAAGTGATGAATTCCGTGGCGAGTGCCGTTTCGGGAATCACGATGGTACTTTTGATTATCGCCGGCGCAGGTGCCTTAAAACAAGTACTGATCGACAGCGGAGTGAGCGAATACATTGGCGAAATGCTCAAAGACTCCACAATTTCACCTTTGGTTTTGGCTTGGCTCATCGCCACCGTAATTCGTGTATGTGTGGGTTCGGCAACCGTTGCTGGGCTTACAGCGGCTGGTATTGCTTTGCCCTTAGTGGCCGATTCAGGGGTCAGTGCTGAACTGATGGTTTTGGCCATCGGATCGGGCAGTTTGATGCTTTCACATGTAAACGATGGTGGTTTTTGGCTCTACAAAGAATATTTCAACCTTTCGATAAAGGACACCTTACGCACATGGACGGTCATGGAAACGACCGTCGGCATCATGGGCCTGATAGGCGTACTTATTTTAGACACTTTCATTTAATTCAAATATTATGAGCAATTTACCTTCTGAAATTATAAAAACTTTGGGTCTGCAACTACCCCCTGCGCCGCCACCGGCCGGATTATACAAACCCGTCATGGTCATCGATAATTTCCTGTATGTTTCGGGCCAAGGCCCGATGTTATCCGATGGAAGTCTGATGAAAGGCCGAGCAGGCGATGACATAAATCTTGAACAGGCCAAGTTGAGCGCGCGCCAAGTGGGTTTAACAATGCTTTCGACCATACAGACCCATTTTGGGTCCGTCGATAAGATTAAAAGAATCATAAAGACCTTGGGTATGGTGAATTCAGCCCCTGATTTTGGCGACCAACCGTTGGTCATCAATGGGTTTAGTGAACTTATGGCCGAAATTTTCGGGCCTGACAATGGCGTTGGCGTTCGAAGTGCGGTGGGCATGATACTTCCCGGAGGTATCTCGGTCGAAATCGAGGCTATGTTCGAATTACACTGATCGCCGATGGAAAATCAAAACTGGTACGAAATAAAGGATACCGAAACCCTTTTGACACCCTCTTTGTTGGTGTATCCTGATCGTATTCTCGACAATATGAGCACTATGCTTAAAATGGCGGGCGGAACCGATTTTCTCAGACCCCATATCAAAACCCATAAAACAGCAGAAATTATCAAAATGCAGCTAGAACTGGGCATCTATAAATTTAAATGTGCCACTATAGCCGAAGCCGAACTATTGGCTCTTTGTAAAGCTCCCGATATACTTTTGGCTATGCAGCCTGTTGGCGCCAATATTGAACGTTTTTTTAAATTGGAGGAAACCTATCCCGAATCGAAGTTTTCGGCTCTAGTCGATACCCCTCATATTCTAAAAGCCATGGCGGAGATGGCCGAGTCAAAATCGGTAGTTGTTTCCCTTTGGATGGATATCAATAACGGGATGCATCGCACCGGAATACTCCCCAATGAAAAAGCTGTTGACCTTTATCAACAGATGGATGAAAACCCGTACCTCGAAGCGAAAGGCTTACACGCCTACGACGGGCACATTCGAAATACCGATGCTGCAGAACGGGAAAAAGCCTGTGACAAAGCTTTTAAATCGATAACTGGGCTAAAAAACAAGATTGCATCTAAAGGAATTACCATAAAAAGTATTATTGCCGGGGGATCTCCATCCTTTCCGTTTCATGCCAAACGTGATGGTGTTGAAGCAAGCCCCGGAACAACCATACTTTGGGATGCCGGCTATGGTGGGATGTTCCCCGAAATGAATTTTCTACCCGCTGCCGTACTACTGACCCGAATTATCAGTAAACCGGAAAAAAATATACTTTGTTTGGATTTAGGGCACAAATCCATTGCCCCTGAAATGCCCTTTCCAAGGGTAAAATTCTTCGGAATGGAAGACTGTACCCAAAAAGGGCAAAGTGAGGAACATTTGGTTTTGGAATGTGAAAACTCCGAAAAGTACCACGTGGGCGATGTTGTCTATGCTATACCCATTCATATTTGCCCAACCGTCGCGAAATACGAAAATCTTCAAGTAGTATCCGAGGGGAAAATTAGCACTTCGTGGAAAGTTGCCGCGCGTAACCAAAGCATAACGATATAGCGATGTTTATTTTCGATGCCCATCTAGACCTTGCCATGAATGCCTTGGAATGGAACCGTGACCTGACTTGGTCCGTAAACGAAATCCGAAAAAGCGAATCCGGAATGACCGAAAAACCCGACCGTGGGCAAAATACGGTTTCGTTCGACGCCATGCGCAAAGGGGATATCGGTCTTTGCATGGCCACCCAAATTGCACGGTACGTAAAAAAGGAAAATCCCTTACCGGGATGGAACTCACCGCATCAGGCATGGGCACAGACCCAAGGTCAATTGGCATGGTACCGCGCCATGGAGGAAATTGGCGAACTGGTACAGATCCGTAGCAATGAAGAGCTTAAAACCCATTTGAATCTTTGGGAAACAAAAGAAAAAAAGAAACCGATCGGCTATATTCTTAGCCTCGAAGGTGCCGATTCCATCGTTACTTTAGACCACCTTGAAAAATCACATGAACAGGGGCTCCGGGCAATCGGCCCTGCGCATTATGGTCCCGGTACTTATGCCTTTGGCACTGACTCAACCGGCGGTATCGGCAGAAAAGGCAAAGAACTACTGAAAGAAATCGAACGGCTGAATCTCATTCTCGATGCCACCCATTTGTGCGATCAGAGTTTCTGGGAAATGATGAAAGTCTATGAAGGACCTGTTTGGGCAAGCTATAACAATTGCAGGGCCCTAGTAGACCACAACCGTCAATTTTCCGATGAGCAGATCAAAGAACTCCTCAACCGAAATGCCGTGATCGGTATAGCCTTGGATGCTTGGATGCTTGGATGATGGTGCCAAATTGGGTGCGCGGAAAATTAACCCTAAAGGGAATGAACTGTTCATTGGAACAGATGCTAAACAATATCGACCGCATTTGTCAAATCGCCGGAAATTCATTTCATGTCGGTATTGGAACGGATCTCGACGGCGGTTTTGGAACCGAACAATCGCCAATGGATTTGGATACGATTGCCGATTTGCAAAAAATTCCTGTACTACTAGAAAGAAGAGGTTATTCCGAAAAAGAAATTACAAATATTATGCATCGCAATCTTATACGGTTTCTACAAAAGACTTGGGACTAAGAATCGTTTTTCTCAACACGACTATAAATAGGGTATTTTGACTTTAGTTTTTCAGCAGGTACCGATATTTATGTATTTTCGTTTCGCTATAAGTTTTGATTAGCGTTAAGTTAATTACATGAATAGGAGACAATTTATCAACCGTTCGGCAATCGCCTTGGCAGGAAGCAGTTTGGTAGCATGTTTGGATGGAAATAAATCAAAGATTCAAAAGAACAAGGTGGTCGGGTGCTTCGGTGATAGTATCACATTCGCGGGTGGAAACGGTTATGTAGAAATGCTCCAAGCTAAATTCGACCAAGACCGCTCCGACCTGAACCTTAAGTTCTTGAACTACGGGAAAAGTAGCGAGACAGTTTCGGGACTGACCGAAAAAGACCACCCCGGTCCTCGACCTTATCTCTTCGAACGCCTGGACGACCTTCTAGATGAAACTCCCATTGATATGGCCCTCTTCTGTTATGGAATTAATGATGGAATTTATGGCAAACCTTCCGAAAAACTTTTTAATAGCTTCAAAATCGGCGTATATTCTTTTTTGGAAAAAATGCGTCAACGTGATATTGGCGCCATTTTGTTAACCCCACCACCATTGGCTTTGGAGGCGGCACCTTTGTCGAATTTAAGTGGTGATTTAGCGTATGGCTACAAAAATCCTTATCCGAAATACGATACCGAGGTCTTACTGGAATTCAAACGCATTATCTTAGAAATGCAACACCCTTTTGCAAAGGCGGAAATAGATATCCATTCGCCATTGCTAGAGAATCAAGAGGAATGTTATGACAAAGATCCCATTCATCCGAATCAAAAGGGACACCAATTGATTGCCGATACGATTTTCGGAAATTTAACGTTTTAACATAGCGTTAAGTCCGCATGGCAGGGTATTTGCTATCTTTATTCCGATTTTATAGATTCATGTACAAAGACTATTTGATACTATCGTTCGCATTTCTACTGTTTTCCCTTTCGGGGATGGCACAGACCGATATTCCTACTAGGAAGTCTTTAAAAATCGATGCGGCCAACAAAATAGACAACACCAAACAACCTAACCAAGGCACTTCTTTAAGAATACCCTCAGTGGTCAACAACAACCCTGAGGTCGGCATCGATATGACAAAGAGAAATCCAGTCAAAATGATAGATGACCGAGAACTTGTACAAGCGGGCACAGGTATGAAAATTGACCCGAAAGCAGGTCCTAGGGCACCAAAAGAAGGTTCAAAACAACATTTTGCCGATATGTATCTGGGTGATGTTAAGAGCAATGGTACATTTGTGGGTATTGTTTGTCGCGATCATGAATTCGTCGATGGCGACCGTGTTAAAATCTATGTCAACGAAAAACTTGCCGATCCGAATATTCTACTTACAGGCTCTTTTAAAGGCGTCAACGTAGATTTGAAAAAAGGGTTTAATCGTATCGAATTTGAAGCGTTGAACGTGGGTTCTTCGCCACCAAATACTGCCCAAATAAACGTCTATGACGATAAAGGCGAGTTGATTTATGCCAACAAATGGTTATTGTCTACGGGATCGAAGGCTACTTTGATTATTACTAAAGAGTAAACAAGTTCAAAAGCGGGAACGCGCTCCAGAGCCGATTTCTAATCAGTCAATTTTTATATTATGCCATTGCTAAATCAGGGATTCCTTTGTCCTGGTCGATAGGTTTCTTTCGCTCTTTTTAGAACATCCTCTTTATAATAGGGAACATCCTTCCACTCCATATCAGCATACTTTTTTGTCTGGTCATCAAAATGAGAGGATTTTGGGTTTCCGTTTTGACCTCCTGCCAAAATGCTTTTGGCTTTCACCTTCTCCCCGAATTCTACCACAGCTGCGAAACTGTTTCCCCGGGTACCGTATATTTTTTTGGTATTGTTATCATAGCTAGTGCCATAAGCGGCTAAAGCACCCCAACGGCCAGAGGCAAAGCCGATGGGCATACTCGGTTTTGCATCATCAAAATTTTGCCGGATATCGCCGTTCAAACGTTGGTAGCGGTTCACCTCGCCCCACGGTGTTTCCCAAGAACCGAAATCGGTAACCAATTGATCGAAGGTCTCTTCAAAAATTTTAATACGCTCACCAACTGAAGATTCGTTGCCCCAATATGCAACACGTTGCATAGGAGTCATTCCTTCGGGATATTTTCCTTGGGCATAATATCGCGTCCCGTAGAAATGGGCCAAGGTCATGGCAATAGATTCCTTGCTGGTATTAAAATCCCATTCCGCCAAAATATCCATCGCACCTTGCAGTTTCGGATTTCTATCATGATGGGCATAATAGGCCGAAACCAGTCCTGGAATTAATGCTTTAAATGCCGGCAAGTAGGAGTCGTGTGCCAATTGAATCAAACTATCAATGGTATAACCCTCTCGGTCAGTCAATAATTCTATAGCATGAACCCCCCGAAAGTTCTCTCGGTCGATGGACATATAGTTCGGATAATTATCTTTCTTTGGACTAAATTCCAATGCGGCCGTATAAGGTGTAGAATTGCAATTCTGCAACCAACCGTTCTCAGGGTTGCGCAATAGAATATTCTCATCGACGGTATGCAAACCTTGCCAATCGGTCTTGGGGTTACTACCGTCAACAGGCTTCGAATAATTAAAAATCGTATCTCGTTTCGGAATAAAATTTCCATGGAAATAGGCTATGTTTCCCTCGGTATCGGCATAAACCGTATTGTTCGATGAGTTGGTACGTATGTCCATCATCTCACGAAAACCTTTATACCCCTCTTGTTTTGTACGAATAAAAGACTGCTCCAAGGCTTTAACGGGTTCCCACATCATGGCAGAAGCTGTCCATTGGCCTTTTTCCAAATGCGTTATGGGACCATGGTGAGTTCGATAGGCCGGAAAAATTTTCTCCTTGGTGCTGTCGCCTTCTTTATAATTTAAAACAATTTCCGAAGTTTCAATAGACCTTAGTTCTTCCCCATACTGATAAAAAACCTTATCATCTCCTTCAGCAACCATGGTTTTTTCAATGAACTCATCCATGACATCAGTATAGGTGGAAGTATGCATCCAGCCCGTTTTTTCGTTGAAGCCTTGGTAAACGAAAAACTGGCCCCAAGTTACGGCTCCATAGGCATTCAGACCTTCTTCACTTACGACATGTACTTCGCCACGAAAATAAAACGAGGTATGCGGATTGATAAGTAATATCGGACTTCCCGATTTCGTCAGTTTTCCGGAAATAGCAATGCCGTTCGAGCCTTGAGGTTCTTCCAATACTTCTTTATTTTTATGATTTTCCTTTTGCTCTCGCAGAAAATCATGAGTTTTATTAGGCATTCCACTTTCGTACAAAGCTTTTAGCTTTTCAGTAGAAATACGCTCGATATCTCCCCCAATAGAGCCTTCACTAAAATACATCGGCATCCACGGTTCAAAATGGGTCAACAGTTTCGGCTTCACTTCCGGATGGGTGTGCAAATAGAAATTGATACCATCTGCAAAAGCTTCGCAAAGCTTTTTTAGCCATTCGGGACTTTTCTCGTAATTCGCCTTTGCCTCATCTTCGGTCATAAAAAGTTTGGCTCGTAAATCGCTATACAGTGCATCTTCGCCCTCAACTTCTGCCAAACGCCCTGTAGCCCAAATATAGTTTTGCTCTACGCGATTGAAATCGTCTTCGCATTGGGCATAGAGCAATCCAAATACAGCATCGGCATCAGTTTTGCCATAGATATGAGGCACGCCAAAATCATCACGAATAATGGTCACATTTTCGGCCAGCGTCTGCCAGCGTTCGAAATCGCCCTCAGGTTTTATTTCAGAGGTACAACTTAAAAAACCGAGCACTATCAGTAGGTAGCAATATTTCATTTTTGTTGTTTGTTTAATAATGTGACTACTTCCCTTTTTGCCATGGGGTTTGACCGCCGACTTGAATATGCTCCATCAGAATCGTATTCAATTCCTTATATTTTTCAGGAGCTTCTTTAATCAGATTGTTTTGCTCGAGCGGATCCTTGCTCAAGTTATAAAGTTCGTAGGCCTCATACGGACTGTTTTGCAACAACTTCCAATCGCCCTTTCGAATCGCATAAATGGGTTGGCCACCATAACGGGTACCGCCTTCCCTTCGGACAAAATAAAAAGAACGGTCGTTAGCATTGTAAGGTAGCGTGCTGTCGAAAAGATGGGGATAAAAGCTTTGGCCTTCGATGGTGTTTTTTGGTTTTGACCCTGCAATCTCTAAAAGAGTAGGGTAAATATCCATAGTTAAAAATGACTTCGCAGTACTAGTCTTTTGCTTTATTTTCCCGGGCCAGCTGATACAGGTAGGCACTTTCAATCCGCCTTCATACATGCTTTGTTTACCATCGCGTAATGGGCCATTATTTGCTTTGCTCGGCAGGTGACCACCATTATCACTACTAAACACGATTACCGTATTGTCGTATTGCCCGCTATCTTTTAAGGCTTGTACGACCTTACCGATACCATCATCCATATGTTCTATGAAGGCTACAAGTTTGGCCCGTGAGAGATCTATACCTTCTTCCCTTTCCATGACCTTTTCCAACCAATCTTGGGGCGGTTGCACCGGAAAGTGTGGGGCATTATAAGCCAAATACAGAAAAAAAGGTTTCTCATCATTGGCTTGATCTTTTATGTAGTCGATGGACCAATCGGTAAAAAGGTCAGTGGCGTGGCCCTCTGGATCGATGATTTCTTCATTGCGTCGCATATAGTTGATGTCGTGGCGACGGTGTGTCCAATAGTCATCCATCATATCGCCCAACCATCCGTGAAAAAAGTTGAATCCCCTTTCTGTAGGGGTATTTGGAGACTCAAGGCCCAAATGCCATTTTCCGATTATAGCCGTGTGGTATCCTGCGGTTTTTAGCTCCTCGGGCAACAGTGTTGCCTTTGGGTCTAGATATCCCCAGTTATTATCCGGATAGGTGCGAATAACTCCGGGCACCCCAACACGATCTTGATATCTACCTGTTAAGAGTGCCGCCCGCGTAGGCGAACAGACCGTAGAGTTGGCGTAAAAATTATCGAACCGCATTCCCGAGGAAGCGATGTTGTCAATATTAGGAGTTCGAATATCTTGAGTACCATAATACGAAACATCGTGATAGCCTTGATCATCGGTAAAGATGAACAAGATATTCGGTTTACCTTCCTTTTGTTCCTTTTCAGTAATCTGCATACCCACTACCAAGCCAGGAATTAGGAGGTAAAAAACTAGCTGTAGTAGCTTTATTGTGTTCATATTTCCAAGCATATGGCGATTATTTGTAACTATGAAAGCCCATAATGGGCATTTAATTTAGATAATGGTCTATACCAAACGATATAAAGAAGTTTA
>CAZRIE010000060.1:0-24932 GCA_964600075.1 uncultured Flavobacteriaceae bacterium | reverse complement strand
TACATGTCAGTACGCTACCCCGAGGCAGAGCCTCGAGGAATTCTAATGATTAAAACTTTATTCCGTTAAATCGAGAATAATGAACTGGGTTCAATTAAACCAGACCGCATAACGTTTTCGCCGTAATTCAAGAGCCAAAGTTTCTTCCATTTTAAGGGCCTTTACTCGGGTTTTCAAAGGTTTGATATGGTTGTATAGGCTAGGGCGGAGGTAAGAACCATATTTTTTTACGATGGAAGAAGAAAGGTTATAGCCTTTGGCGTTGATATAACCCGATTTGTGTTGCTCGAAACGCTCTTTCGGGGTCTTACTGGTCATGCCTACATAGAGACATTCTAGCACACCATTGAATTGTGGATTTGCCTCTCGAAATCGCCTGTTTTCCGAAAATACGCGTTTTGATAACTCGACAACGTAGATATAATACTGGCGTTTCTGCATATGTTTATTGAACTATTGACAAAAAAAATCAACGGAAATACCTAACCTGAGTTAGAAACATCAATTTTTTCATTTGACAGGTTTTTAAGAATGATTTCCACGAATTCGTACATATCATACGGCTTATGAATAATATCGTCTATACCAGAATTTATTATTTCCTCGCGTATTTCATCGAGTTCAACAGCAGTCAATGCAATAATTGGAATATTTTTGTCGAATTTCCGTATTAGAATTGCGGCTTCTATTCCATTTGTTTCGGGCATGTTAATATCCATCAAAATCAAATCGTAAGTATTTTTCATACTCATGTCTACCGCTTGTTTCCCATTATTGGCAAGACTTGATTTGATATTATACTTTTTTAATATTTTCTGTGTTACTTTTTGATTTATTCCGTTATCATCTGCAATTAGAACGTGTTTATTTCCATTTTTAATAGTTTGTTCAAGATCTTGGGTTAAGATACTTTTACCTTTTTTTTGAGTGATTTTAGATGTGTTTTTCTCTAGAAGCAATGAAAAACTGAAGGTTGAACCCTGTCCTGGTTTGCTTTTTAGGTTAATTTCGCTATTGTAAAGATTCAACAGTTTTTTTACAATGGTTAGGCCCAATCCCGTTCCTTTATAACTGTAGTTTTTGTTTTCTACCTGTGTGAATTCGTTGAAAATTATTTTCTGTTTATCTAAGGGGATACCTATACCATCATCTTTAATAGTGAATTGTGTTTTGCAAAAACCATCATCAGAAAATTCAATAAGAGCAATTTTCAACCATATATTACCTCCTTTGTTAAATTTCACCGCATTCCCGACTAGATTCATTAAAATTTGAGAGATTCTCATGGGGTCACCGATTAATAAATTAGGTATTTTTTTGTCTATTTCTAAGTGTAATTTGTTGTCATTTTGTTGCAAACCAAATTCAAAGGATTTTATGATACTATGAATCAAGTTATCTAGTTCATAAGGTGTTTGAGACAATTTAACGGCCTCTGCATCCATCTTGCTGAGCAATAGCACATCATTGATCAATGCCAGTAAATAATCTGCAGAAAATTTCAGGGATTCTAGGTCCTCTTCATAAGCCTTTAGGTTATTATCCTCTTTAAGTAGGGTAGATATACCGATTACTCCATAAAGAGGGGTGCGTAATTCATGGCTGACGGTTGAAAGGAAATTGGTTTTTATTTTAGAGAGTCTTTCAGCTTTTTCTTTAGCGGCGATCAACTCTTTATTTTTATTTTTCAGTTCATCGATAAATTTTTTCCTTGTCTTAAAAAAAAGGAACAAACTTACCAAAGCTGCAATCAGAATAAGCGTGGCTCCAATAAAAATAGCAGTTAGCGACTTTGATTTAGAAGTGATTTCATCAGCATAGTTCTTTTCCCTTATTGCGATTTTCAAATCGTTCTGAGCTTGCTTCAAGTCAAATTGTGCTCTAGCTTTTTCCGTTTCCTGTACTTTATTTAAAGTGTATGCTTTTTGTTTGTAATGATTGTACTTCTGAAGACTTGAAAAGGCGTTTTTAAAATCATTTGTTTCGTGATAGCTTGCCGCCAAAGGCTTGTATACTTCCAATGCCAAATCTGTTAGCGAGTCTTTATCTGCTTTTCTTGCGATGAGTTCTAGCTGACCAATAGCACGACCATAGTTTTTTTTAGCTTGGTAATATCTGCCGAACAATAGTTCAATGTATAGGTTATTCAGATAGTCTACTTTTTTCTTTTTAGAAATTGCCTTAGCTTTATTTAATATGGCATAAGCGCTATCTAGTTGATTATTATCTAAGTAAGTCCATGCTAAACTGATGTAAGTAAGATAAACATGGCCTAATTGGTCATTTTTTTCATTAATTGCAATACTTTCTTCAAAATACCGTATTGCCTTGTCGTATGTTCTTTTATTTTCGGAATAAAGAATCCCGAGATTTAAGGTTCCCCAAGCAATAAGGCTATCTTTTTTTGAAGCCCTTGCAATTTCCAAAGCTTTTTCCGAATAAATTCTTCCTTGTATGCTATCGTCAGTTTCAGAATAGATACCCCCTAACATGTCATAACCTAGAAAACTGTAGTAATCTTGATCGTATTGTTTCGCTTTATCAATAACAAGTGAAGCATATTTAAGGGCATCCTTATAATTGTATACTTCATAAGCATCGTTCGACTTGTCGATAAGTAACTCTAGGGTATATATTTTACTGTCAACAACATTTTGAGCTGTTGCATTAAGTAGGTTGAAAAGAAAAAAAAGTAAAAGAAATGGTCTTTTAACGTTCATTTTATCTATTAGGCGTAATTGAAGAGCAGTTATAGTGCTTTCTTACCGAGCTAAGATAATCATTTGCTTTATGCTCTTTTAGTATCTATAGGTTAAATAGTTACTAGTTAGTACTAGTTATACTACAAATAAAAATATACTATGCTCAATTTAGTTTAAAAGTCCGGAGTTATCTCTGCGCAGACGAAATCAATATTAGTTGCCACTAACTTCAACTCCTTCCGTCGTGAACGAAAAGGCTTGCGCCCCAAGTCCACCTACCATAACCGCTTGAAAAAGAGGATGCAATGGTCCCTTGGAATACCAGTCGATAAGGAAATTGGCTCCACTACCGCTGGAAGTATCTTGCTGTTCTATCAGGTAGTCAATAGATTCCATCGTTCGGAGATAAATCGTTTGGTCAAGGTAACTCCAAACCAAATCACCTTCGGTGTTGTTGTAATTGATTTTACTAATAAAAAGGCTATCTCCAATGCAGGTATTACGAATACTTAAGGTAGCCGTCAATGGAGTTCGGGGAGTCGCGGGTCTTGATTGTAGATATCGGATAAATGGGAACATACACTTCGCGCATGAGCGAATCCGCCAAGGCTTCATTGACCCTTCTGTCCAACGCGTGGTTATCTAAAATCTCTACGGGCCGATCGTTCGCTTTTAGCTGCTTACATGAAACCGTAAAGAAGGAAAAAAGCGATAGCCAGGCCAACAAAAAGATGGTTTACTTAAAAAAAATAGCAAAGCTCAAAGTTTTATAGCTATTCATACTTAGACTTTTTATTCTTAATTTTTTTCACTAGAAACCAATACTTTTAATTTTTATTATTCCCATTCTGTATGAAAAATTCCTTCCCTATCCAGTCGTTCATAGGTATGTGAACCAAAATAATCACGTTGCGCCTGTATCAGATTTAATGGTAATCTTGTCGATGTATAAGAATCGAAATAGGTCAGTGAATTGGAGAGTCCTGGTAGGGGAATACCATTTTTGGCCGCATGTGCCACTAATGTTCTCGCCGAACCGACCGTACTTTGTACTTTTTTCACAAAGTTGGGAGAAAGCAATAAATTGGATATTGAAGCATCAGTTTGAAATGACTCAGTAATATCGGCCAATAGACCAGCACGAATAATGCAGCCTGCCCGCCAGATTTTAGCAATAGTCGCGATATCGAGATTGTAATTGTATGCTTTCGAGGCATCCGCTAATTGATGAAGACCTTGAGCGTACGTAACAATGAATGAAAAATAGAGGGCCTCCTCGGCCATTTTTTTGATTTCTTCTTTTGGCAAACCCTCTATCTTAGGGCGGTCGTATAATTTATCGGCCTTAATACGCTCGTTTTTCAAAGCGGAAATTTCGCGCATACTAACGGCGATATCGATGGAAGGTACTGGAATTCCTAAATCCATAGCATTTTGGCTTGTCCATTTACCGGTTCCCTTTTGTTTGGCCTTATCCAAAATTTGATCCACCAGACGACCATTGGTCAAATCGTCTTCCTGTTCAAAGATTTCAGAAGTAATTTCAACAAGAAAAGACTGTAAGCGGCCCTCGTTCCAGCTTTTAAAAGTTTCATGCAGTTCATCATTGTCAAAACCGCCTGATTTTTTTAGTACATCGTAGATTTCGGAGGTCAATTGCATGAGACCGTATTCGATACCGTTGTGTACCATTTTTACATAATTACCTGAGGATTTCGGTCCAAGATATGCTACACAGGGCTCACCTTTGTACTTTGCCGCTACTGCCTCAAAAATAGGTTTGATGTGCGCATAGGCTGATTTTGAACCTCCTGGCATAATGCTTGGCCCCAGTCGTGCACCTTTCGCCCCACCAGAAACACCGGCACCGAAGAAATTGATGGCCTTTTCTTGAAGATATTCTTCGCGACGGTCAGTATCGGTAAAGAAGGAGTTTCCGCCGTCGATAATGATATCACCTCGGTCGATATATGGCAAAAGACTTTCTATAACCGCATCGACAATTTTGCCTGCCGGTACCAAAAGCATTATTTTTCTTGGTTGTTTTAAGGCTTCCACAAAAGTCTTTATATCGGTAGAGGCACTTACTTTGGCCTCATTACCACCTTCCTCCTTTAAAGCATTCACTTTTTCCGTATCAAGATCGTACCCGAAAGCCGAAAAACTGTTATCCGCTACATTCAATATAAAATTACGCCCCATAACACCGAGACCTACCAATCCGAAATCATATTTTCCTTCCATTCTATATTTTTAAAATTACCTGCTCTGTTTTGAAATAACTATGTCGAAGCCTTACTCTCAAAAATAAACGAAATATATGAGAAGTAAGATTAAGTTAGGGTAAACTCGTTGCGATTGCTTTTTCTTTTCGATACATTTAGAGTTTAGAATTTTACCCATATACTATGACTAAAACAGAAAACCAGATGTTGGTTATTTTCGGGGCTTCCGGAGACCTTACGGCCCGCAAATTGATTCCTGCAATTTTCAATTTGGCCAAAGACGGTCATCTACCAAAAAACTTTGTGGTCTTAGGGGCTAGTCGCAGTTCTTGGACGCATGAGGAATTCAGAAAAAATGTCGTTACCGAAAGCAAATACCTAAAAGATGAACTTAGTGATGAACAGCAAAAAATTATTAAAAAATTCGCAAGTCAACTTTTCTACCACGAACTTAGTGGTGATCAAGATTCAGATTACGTACCCCTGAAAAGGCGTATTGATGAACTCAACCAAGCACATAATACCGATGGCAACTATATTTTCTACCTATCTACGCCACCTTCCGCCTATGAACCTATTGCTAAAAACCTATATGAACAGGGACTTCACAAAGAGACCGATGGGTGGAGACGTCTAATTGTAGAAAAACCTTTTGGTTATAGTTTGGAGACTGCAAAAAAATTGAATAATGCTTTGCAACGGTATTTTAGAGAGTTACAAATCTATAGAATTGACCATTATTTGGGTAAGGAAACGGTTCAGAATTTATTAGTAACCCGTTTTGCAAATAGCATTTTTGAGCCGCTTTGGAACCGGAACTATATTCACCATGTCGAGATTACGAACGCCGAAAGTGGCGGTGTTGAAAAACGTGGCGGTTATTACGATAAGTCCGGCGCTTTGCGAGATATGTTCCAAAGTCATTTATTGCAAATCGTTGCCTTGGTCATTATGGAATCACCCTTAAGCGCCAATGCAGAAGAAATTCGAAACGAAAAACTAAAAGCCCTGAAGTCGTTGCGTGTTATGACGGATGCCAAAACTTTACATGAAAATACTATTCGGGCGCAGTACATTGCCTCAACTATTGACGGTGAAAAGGTAAAAGGATATCGCCAGGAAGACAATGTAGATCCAGATTCCAAGACAGAAACCTATGCTGCCCTGAAATTTTTCGTGGATAATTGGCGTTGGGCGGATGTGCCTTTTTATGTAAGAACTGCTAAACGTATGCCTACCAAGGTTACAGAGGTCGTTATTCATTTCAAGACCCCTCACCATCAAATTTTTAAAGACTCAGGAATGAGCAATAAGGATAATAAACTGATTATCCGTATTCAGCCCGATGAGGGTGTTTTGATAAAATTCGGGGTGAAAGTACCCGGGCAGGGCTTTAAGGTAGAGCGTGCCAATTTAGATTTTTATTATTCAAGCTTGGTCGAAAACAATGTGATGAAAGCCTACGAACGATTACTTTTAGACGCTATGCAGGGCGATGCGACCTTATATGCCCGAGCTGACGAAGTCGAAGCCGCTTGGACATTCGTCGACCCTATTCTAGAATATTGGAAGAATTCTGACGAGAAGGTATACGGTTACTCAGCTGGGGCGTGGGGTCCTGAAAATGCCGACGAGCTGCTCGAAGGCTTAGGCATGTGGCGTAATCCTAGTGAAAACTTAGCGGATGACCCGGGGTTTTGTGTGATTTGCTGAATGAAGTTCAAGCTCAAGTATCAAGTTCAACCCCTTTACTTATGCACCTAAAAGTCTCAAAAACAAAACAACAAGTAGCTCAAAACTTCTCGGACTATCTAGTCGATTTGATGGAGATTAACGCATCTATGCACATCGCACTTTCAGGCGGAAGTACTCCTAAAATCGTTTTTGACGAACTGGCTTCTCGAAATATTCCAGAAAAGAATTGGAGGAAAGTCCATTTGTATTGGGGAGACGAACGCTGTGTCCTTCCCGATGACGATGAGAGCAATTATAAAATGACAGTAGAACATTTGGTGTCGAAAATCGATATTCCCGAAGAAAATATCCATCGCATAAAGGGTGAGAACATACCGGAATATGAAGCGGAACGCTATGCGGAAATATTGGAAAAGAAATTGCCAAAAATGAACGGAAATCCTCGATTTGACCTTGTTATTTTAGGAATGGGCGATGATGGACATACGGCATCTATTTTCCCCAGTGAGATGGTGTTATGGCATTCCGAAAAGTTATGTGAGGTGGCCGAGCACCCTGAAAGTGGTCAAAAAAGAATAACGATTACCGGAAAAATAATTAATCATGCGGCAACCGTTGCCTTTTTGGTAACAGGAGAAAGTAAGGCCGCTAAAGTAGCGGAGATTATTGATAAAAAAGGGAATTTTAAAAACTACCCAGCTAGTTTAGTTTCTCCGAACACGGAAAATTTACTTTGGTTTTTAGATGAGGTTGCCGCTACGAAAATCACTACAAAGATATCTTGACGTTTTCATGACGCAAGTTTTCTAGATGTTGTTCAATTTTAAATTGCGAACTTTCGAACTGGATATTTCTTGAAAAGGCCTCTTTCTTTCGTTGCTTACTTCTCGCATACCTTCGTACACTCTGCTCGTTTTCCAGAATTAGTCCGGGTACGGGAATACTTTTTCCGTTAGCGCCTTTTGCAACCATCGTGAAATAAGAGGAATTGCAGTGCTGCCTTGTGCCTGTGATAATATTTTCAGATTCGACGCGAACGCCAACAACCATAGAGGTTCTTCCGGTGTAGTTAATGGAGGCACGAAGCGTCAGCAATTCCCCGACTTCTACTGGATGTAAAAAATCGACTCGATTTACCGATGCCGTTACACAATATTGCCGCGAATGTTTAGAGGCACACGCAAAAGCGATTTGGTCCATTAGGTTCAGAATATGGCCGCCATGTATTTTCCCTCCGAAATTGGAGTGGGAGGGTAGCATAAGTTCCGTAATCGAAATTCGTGATTCCTTGGCGCTTTTAAATTTTTCCATTAGTTTCTGAAATGTGGGGACTGTTCTTGCTCAACCTTAGTAATAAAATATTTTGAGTCACCCAGCCAGAAAAAGGTTGAGAAACGCTCAACGTAGTCCAGTTTAACGTATTGCCCTTGATATTCTTGAAGTTTGTCGATAACCTCTTGGTCTTTGTCCAATACCGAAAATGAGAATATCTGTGCTCCCGAAATACCTTGACTGATTTCACCTTCCCAAGTTTTGACTAGTACCCCCTTATGACTTATTTTAATAAGTTCACCCGATCTTATACCATCGCTGTAGGGTACGAAATAGATAAAGGCATAGATCAAGGCGAATACGGCTACGATAATGCCTAAGGTTATAAATAATGCTTTTTTCATAATTTAAGTGTCAAGTTCAAAAAAAGGTTACATAAGTTAATAGAAAAAATTGAAATACAAATGTCAAATTTAAACGCAAAAAGATACTTTCGGTTACGGCTTACTTTCAATCTCTTCTAGGTCATCTTCTTGGGCACGTTTTAAAATGGGTTCGGGAATGGACTTCTTCGCTTTGGCACCCATTTTCTTCAGTTTTTCAATACTGGTAATGATGTTGCCACGTCCATCAACAAGTTTGTTCATCGCACCCCTGTATTCCGTTTTGGCATCGTCCATTTTCTTGCCCACTTTCGTCAGGTCGCCTACAAAGCCTTCAAATTTGTCGTATAATGCACCTGCTTGACGGGCGATTTCAATGGCGTTTCGTTGTTGCTTTTCATTGTTCCACATACTGTCTATAGTGCGTAAAGTTGCTAATAAAGTAGATGGAGTAACAATTATAATGTTCTGTTCAAAAGCTTTGTTATACAGTGAGCTATCATTATTTATCGCAATTGCAAATGCAGGCTCTATAGGCACGAACATCAAAACAAAATCAGGACTTTCCATTTCATAAAGGTCCTCATATTTTTTGGCGGATAGTTGGTCAACATGTTTTCGGAGGGAATTGATATGATCTTTCAAATATTTATCCCTTAAATCATCCTCGGCATTTACAAAACGCTCATAGTCGGTAAGCGAAACTTTTGAATCTACGATCATCTTCTTTCCATCGGGCAGGTGTATGATTACATCGGGAAGCACCCGTGTTCCATCTTCCAAGGTAAAACTCTGCTGTACGGTATATTCTCGGTCTTTCTCCAAACCTGATTTTTCCAAAACGCGCTCCAAGACCAATTCGCCCCAGTTACCCTGCATTTTACTGTCTCCCTTTAAGGCCTTGGTAAGGTTTTCTGCCTCTTGGGTAATCTTAAGGTTTTGGGTCTGGAGGTTGAGTAATTGCTCTTTTAAGGCTTGGTGAATACCATAATTCTCCTTTCTGCTCTCATCTACCTTTTTCTCAAAGAGCTGAATTTTCTCGTTTAGCGGAGTCAAGATATTCCTAATGTTTTTTTCGTTTCGTTCCGTGAATTTTAGGCTTTTCTCCTCTAAAATTTTGTTGGCAAGATTTTCAAACTCTTTGGTAAATTTTTCCTGTAGTTTTTCGACTTCCTGCTTTTGCTCTCTGTTCTTTAAATCAAGATTTTCCAAATCGGCTTGATACCTTACAATTTCGTTGCCCAACTGCTCTTTTTCCGATTGCAGGTGTATTTTATACTCCTCAGTATCTCGCAATCGCTGCTCCAATACCGATACATTAGCATGTAGTTGTTGCTCGCGTTCTTCTAAGGCACTTTGGCTCGATTTGGTCTTGAGGCTTTGGATGTAATTCCCTAATAAATAGCCTATTGCAAGGCAAATCAATCCGATTATGAGGTATATGAGATATTCGTTCATTCGTTTTCAAAGATGTTCGAAGTAAAGATACAAGATTGGCGTCAAAACCGGATAATACCTCTGGGGTTACTTTTCAATCCGAAAAGTACCTGTCTTGGCATCAAAAGAAACCGTATCCGCAGGAAACAGTGATTCAAATGCTTTTTGTTCAATTAGTTCGCAGGGCTGCCCAAAAGGATTCTTTTCTCCATCTAGCAACAACATTTTATCGCAAAGTTGAATTGCCATTTCGATTTCATGGGTAGTGAATAAAATGATTTTTTGTGTTTGGTGCGCGATGGATTTCAGCAATTTTAAAATGTTTACTTTATGATATAGGTCTAGATGGGTTGTCGGTTCATCTAATAACATAATGGATGTGTCTTGGGCCAAAGCCCTTGCTATCATAGCTCGTTGCAATTGCCCATCGCTAAGTTCATAGCATTTTTTATGTTGTAAGTCTTCAAGTTCCAATAAGTGAATGGCTTCCTTGATTTTTAATTTGTCCACTTTTGACAAAGCACCGATCCAACTGGTGTATGGTTGTCTACCTAATGCAACCAATTCCAAAACCGTCATATTTTTTGAGGCAATGGGTTCGGTCAAGACCATGCTGATTTTAGTAGATAGTTCTAGTGGCCGGTAATTTTCTAAAGTTCTTTGATTTATGGTAATGCTTCCCGATAGTCTGGGTTGGGCATTGCCAAGTGTACGCAGCAAAGTAGATTTACCAATACCGTTGATGCCTACTATTGCGGTTAGTTCACCAGAGCTTAGGAAAAATTCAATAGGTTCTGCCACTACTGTGTCCTTTACTTTGTTTTGGTAGCCTATGGCTAGATTTTTTACCGAAAGCACACTTTGTTGGTTTTCGTTGATGATGATTTTATTTTTTTAAACGTAGTTCGAAAAGACTGACCGTGGCATTATGATAATGGGCGGGAAGTGCTTTTGAATTTTCCAAAGAGAACAATCCTAAAAACTCAAATCCGTTTTTTTTGTAATGGGCAATCAATTTCTTGTTTTCTCCGACCGTGTCTAAACGAATAAACTCTTTACCGTTTTCTTTGGCATAAATTTTACTCCATGATACAATTTTTTCGACAAGGTTGCGTCCCCTAAATTTTGGGTTGGTAGCAATTCGGTGAATATAGACCGATGGGTCATTGTTCTTATCCTTCCAGATATGTGGGTCATCGAAAGTGGTTGCCCAAACGCATGTGATTTTCCCACTTTTAGTAATTTTCCATTGACGACTACCTAGAATTTCCGTTGTTATCAAATCTCTATCAAATTCGGGCCAAAGCACCGCACCACTGAACTTTTGATAGTCCTTTGCTAGTCCATAGAGTCTAAAAATTTCATCTATATCTTCGATGGTGCTATTCTCAATTACCATTGTTCTACCTATTTTGAATTTTATTGCAATTTACCATTTCTTAGAATTTTACAAATCTTCATTTTAGAATGCAAAGCATCCTGAATATCGTTGTCGTTCCAATCCAAATGGTCAATTAAAATACCATTTTACGTTTTCGCACCAATAACCAAATTACCACAGGTGCCCCGAAAATACTGGTAATCGCATTGATAGGTAGCACATTTACCGAATTTGGAAGTTGCGCTACCGTATCGCAAAGTAACATCAAAATGGCACCGTAAATCAATACTGCGGGTACGAGAACACGATGTTCGGTAGTGTTGAAAATTTGCCTTGTCAAATGGGGTACTGCTAAGCCGATAAAGGCAATAGGGCCAGCAAATGCAGTCACTCCGCCCGCTAATAACCCTGTAGCAATAATAACTAAATATCGCGTTTGTTTAAGGTTTACGCCCAGACTTCGGGCATAGTTTTCACCCAGTAAAAAAGCGTTCAATGGTTTTATAGAGCGTATGCTGAGCAATACGCCGATTAGTATGATGCCCGATAGCAATACTAATTGTGACGATGACAAATTGCCCACACTGCCAAAAGACCAATACACGAATTGCTGCAGTTTTTCGGCATCGGTGAAATAAGAGAGTATGCTGACAATGGCGGCGGTAATACTACCGAACATTAAGCCGATAATCAACAGTGCCATGGTATCCTTTACTTTAGAGGCGACGACCATGACCGCTAATAATACCAAAAAGCTTCCGATACTTGAAGCGATCGCCAGTGAAACATCGTTTACGATACCAAAAGCTAGAACTCCGGAAAAAACAGCCGAACCCATGATGAGGATCGCCGCGCCCAAGCTTGCGCCAGAACTGACTCCCAAAACAAATGGGCCCGCTAAGGGGTTTCTGAAAAGGGTCTGCATCAACAGTCCGCTCAAGGCTAATCCACTACCTACAAGTACTGCGGTAAAGGCTTTGGGTATCCTGTAATTCCAGATGATGTATTCCCACGAGGAATTTTCTAGTTGATTTCCAAATAGGGAACTTAAGGTTTCCGAGAAAGGAATGGAGACCGATCCCAAACTAATATTCAATCCGAAACAAACCCCCAATGCGATAAGCAAGAGAAAAAAAGAGGTGCGATATGTTTTCGGGTTTTTCAATTATTTAAACGGCTTGAAAAAGAAAAGTTGATGATTGGGCATTAATTCGGGATGAAAAATATGTATTAAGTCTTTGAGCACCAAGTCAGGCCTATTTGGCGCCAGCTCGTAAAATAATAGTCCACCTGTAGTGCCCTTGGCAATTGTGTTCGAATATACTTTCTTGTTGTCAAATGCCGCGAATTGAGTATAATGCCGGTTCGACTTTTCCATTTCTTGATAGGAGGTCAACATCGAGGGGTTTAGCCAATAATCTGCTTTCTCTGAAGTTTCCAAAACGGATTCTAAACTTAGGGCGAGACCACCTGTTTCATTATTAGTTGCCCAAAGGTAATCTGCCTTTGCATCCTTGAGAAATTGTGCCATCCAGCTTTTTCCACCAGCTACGTGCCATACATCTTTATAAAGTCCGCCGGTGAGAACAGTCGGTTTTTCAGTCGCTTTTTCTGCTAAGGTTTTCGCTTCATTATATGAGGTTTCAGTCGATTTAAAAATACTATCTGCCTTGATCTCCAACTGAAAAAAAGGAGCAAAAAATTTCACCCATTCTGCTTTTCCTAATGGGGATTCTTCCGTCCAATCACCATTATAGACAACGGGAATGTTAGATCGTTTTAAGGTCTCATAGGCTTTATTTTGATTATTGATACCAAAGCCCACCACCAATTCGGGATTGATGCCGATAACAATTTCGGTGTTAAGCGATTCGTTGTTGCCCAATTCTTTTACAGACCCTTCGTCGATTCGTTTGCGCGTATTCTCTGAGGAAATCAAGTCAGTGTTGGGAAAGCCAACTAGTCTGTCTGCTACTCCTAACGCCTCCAAAGATGGTATATGGGTTGTCGAGGTCACGACCAACTTTTCGACTGGAACGGCGACTATTGCATCATAAGTATCTTTATTAAGGGTCATCGATGCCATCTTGTCTTTCGGTACCAGAGCATAGGTAAAAGCAGTCTCGGCATCTGGCCAAGGCGAGCTAATTTTTATAGTTGTGAGGCCCGAAGTCGATTTTTCAATAGTAAACCCTTTGGCGTAATCGATTTCTGAAATTTTGCTCTTACTTTCAGTTGGGAAAACTTCCTTCTTCTCCGTTTTACAGGAAATAAAAAAGATGAGAATGAGAATAAATGGTGTTTTGTTCAAACCAGAAATTTTGATGTTCTCAAAAGTAGTATTATTTAAACTTTGTCTCGAAAGATTAAACAAAATGTTTATTTTTGCTGTGAATTTTGGTTCCTGTTACTGTTTTTAAGTGATTGGATTAAAAGGGAATCCAGTGAATTTGATTTACAATTGTCGATTTAGTAATCGATAATAGACGAATTCTGAAAATGTAAATCGAATAAATCTGGAACTGTTCCCGCAACTGTAAGCTTTGTCCCGATTGTTATCGTGACGGTTACCATTTTCTTCGAATACCACTGCTTGTGCCGAATACATTTCGGTATCTGGTTGAATTGAAGCCCCGAGCTTTGAAAAAACAGGAGCTGAAAAAAGTTCAGCGCAGGCGGGAAGGTCGATGGTAATACGTAAGTCAGGAGACCTGCCAAGTTCATAACTCGATAAAAAGGCGTTCGGGTAAAATGCCTTTAAGCGAAATGGACTGTTTTAAATCAATAGTATTTCTATTGGTAAGTTTGACTTTTGCGTCCCTAAAGGCGCAAAAAGATAGCGTTACCGTACTCGATGAGGTTGTTCTGACCGATGTCAGGCTTTTGCATTTTTCCAACGGAAATAAAGTAGAGGTACTGACCGATTCTGTATTGGTACGAAACGGCACCTCGCTCACCGACCTTTTACAGTTCAATACTGCGATTTATTTTAAAGAAAATGGATCAGGTATGCTTTCTTCTCCATCTTTTCGTGGAACCAATGCATCACAGACCGCTGTAGTTTGGAATGGGATAAATATCAACTCACAACTTACAGGGCAAATAGATTTCAATACTATAGTACCACGTAACTATGGCTCGGTAAGTGTTCGAAGTGGTGGAGGAAGTGTACAGTTTGGTAGCGGGGCCATCGGTGGTAGTGTGCACTTAAACGATGTATTCCGTTTCGAGAATAGTTTAGAGCACGAATTAGCAATTCGCTATGGAAGTTTTGATACCAAAAACATAAACTACAGCATTTCAAAAGGGTCGGAAAAAGTAGCTTTTGGCTTGGGAGTGAATTACGCGGCGTCTGAAAACGATTATAAGTATCTAGGAACGGATAAACGTAATGAAAATGGTGCTTTCGAGAATATAAACCTAAATGCGCATTTCGGGTACCGACTCTCCGATAAGGGGCTGTTAAAACTCTACCACAATACGTTTTTGGGCGATCGCGACTTTTCCGGTACCCTTACAGCACCTTCGAATTCGAATTACCAAGATATCAATTCACGTAACCTTTTAGAATGGAACCATTTTAATGAAGGGCGCATCCACCGTCTTAAGGTTGCTTACCTCTATGAAAAATATAAATTTTTCGACAATAAAGAACGAGACGATTTTTCTTTCGGAAACACTAATACCCTTATTACCAACTATGATTTTAAAAAACAATTCAAGAATAGCATATTAAATGCTATTGCAGATTATTCTAATATCACCGCCAGAGGTAGTTCAATTGATGACGCTACCCGAAATACTTTGGCGACGACTTTGTTGTTCACACACAATGTTGGTGATCGATTTACCTATGGTGCGCACCTTAGAAAAGAATTTGTAGACGATTATAAAAGTCCGTTTGTATATGCCCTGAATGCCAAATACAATTTTAGTGACCGTTATAATTTGTATTTCAATGCCTCCAAAAACTATAGAATACCCACATTCAACGAAATCTATTGGATAGGTGCGGGCGCCAGTGGTAATGCGGATATTCGACCGGAATCTTCTTGGCAAGCTGAGTTTGGGCAGGCATATAAAAAGGGAAAGTACGCGCTAGAGTGGACCATTTACTACATTTCGTCAGAAGATTTGATTCAGTGGCGCCCTGATGCACAAGGTATTTGGTCGCCTGCTAATATTAGTGATACTTCAAATTATGGTTTGGAAGTTTCCTTCGATTTGGCCGAACAATGGGGATTACATCGTTTGGATTGGAAAAACGGCTACTCTTATATCAGGGCTATTGATGATGAAACTAATGAAACGCTGCTTTATGTGCCCGATCATAAAATAACATCAAATCTAATATATGGCTACGGGAGCTGGAGTTTTTTCTATCAACTGTTTCATAATGGAGGCGTTTTTATAACCACCGATAATTCAGAATCATTGCCCGCATATACAGTTTCAAATCTTGGTTTGGGAAGAAATTTTAAGCTTAAAAGCAAATTAAGCATTGATGCCTTGATACAAATCAATAACCTATTTAATAAGAATTACCAAAATGTGGCCTTTCGGCCCATGCCCAATAGAAATATAAACGTTCAATTAATACTCAAACTTTAAAATCAGATCAAAATGAAAATCAAAAAACAAGTAGTCTTTGCTGCATCTAGTATACTTTTTGCGGTAGGCTGCACAAATGATGATGATACGCCGATAACCGAAGTGCCTCAAGGCGCTTATGAAAACGGCATATTAGTATCTAACGAAGGGCCTTTTAATAATGGTAGTGGAACAATTACTTTTATATCGGATGACAACGCTTCAGTCGAGGATGCTATTTTTAAGAAAGAAAATCAAGAAGATTTAGGGAATATTGTACAATCGGTAGGCTTTGATGCTGAATTGGCCTATGTCGTAGTAAATAATTCGCATAAGATACATGTAGTAGATCGGTTTACTTTCAAAAGTATTGACCTGATTGCCGACGGTCTCGATAACCCTAGGTATTTTACAATAGCGAACGGTAAGGGCTACGTGACAAATTGGGGCGATACGGCAGACGAAACTGATGACTTTGTAGCGGTAGTTGATTTGAGTTCGAATAGCGTAACTAGTACTATACCGGTCGTTTTAGGACCAGAGGCCATTACGACGAATGGCAACTTTGTTTATGTGGCGCATCAAGGCGCTTTTGGTCAGAACAATCAGGTATCGGTAATCGACGTTACTGCTGATACCGTAATGAAGACTCTTACCGTTGGCGATTTTCCAAACTCAATGCAGTGGGATGCTTCTGGCAATCTATGGGTTTTAAGTGGAGGAGCTCCGGATTATACAGGAACGGAAACGCAGGGAACACTTTCACAAATTGAAACATCTGAAAATACGGTAGCTAAGACCTTTGATTTTGAAACTACGCAACATCCCGGAGATTTAAGTATCGAAAATGATATGCTCTATTTTGGTTTGGATAATGCCGTTTACGCTTTTCAAACCGGTGCGAATACATTGCCAACGGAACCTTTTATAGACGGAGTTTCATTTTACACTATGGCTTTAAATGATGGAAAGCTTTACGGCACCGATGCAAAAGACTTTGCAAGTAAAGGAGACCTTCTAATTTATGATTTGGCCAGTAAAGAAAAGGAAAACACAATACCTGTAGGAATTATTCCAGGAGGTATTTATTTTAATTGATAGGCTGATGAAGCGGGTATGTTCATTCCTTCCAGCAGTTACCCAGATGATATATGATATGGGTCTGCACGACCAGTTATTTGGAATTACCTTCGAATGCCCCGAACAGGCGCTTAAGGAGAAAAGCCCAGTTGTGCGTTGTGTTTTGGAAGGAAAGGACTACTCAAGTGCCGAAATTGATACTTTTTTCTCCGACAGCAAGAAGGAAGGTAAAAAACTCTACTACGTCGATGAAGAATTGCTTGCTGAAATCGCACCAGATATCATCTTTATCCAAGATATGTGCGATGTGTGCCAAATCGATACGGAATGTACCGCGGCGGCAGTGGCCAACTTACCCATAAAGCCCGAGTTGATTTCAATCAGCCCAGCGTCGCTCACAGATGTTTTTGATAACGCCATTACCATCGCCAGAGCATTGGGAAAAGAAGAAGTCGCACATACCTATTTGGATACTTTGAACAAACGAATCGATTTGATAGTCGACACACTACGGGCAGCCAGGGTACTACCAAAAAGGGTGATGCTTATGGAGTGGCTAGAGCCTATTTATAATTGCGGACATTGGATACCCCACCAAATCGGATATGCAGGAGGAATCGATATGATGTCGAACCCATCGGGGGATAGTATCGTTACATATTGGGATAAAATTGTAAAATACGACCCTGAGATTTTGGTTATTGCTCCTTGCGGGTTCACAAAAGAAAGAACGATGGAAGAAATGCACCTACTGACCAGAAAAAAAGGCTGGAATTCGTTACAAGCAGTTCGTAACCATAGCGTATTTATCACGGATTTTGATTTGTTCACGCAGTCTTCGGCAGATACTTTAGTAAGTGGTATCGAATTGTTGGCCAGTCTTTTTCATCCTGAAATCATTGCTACACCTGAGGATTTGAAATCCAAATTTCAAAAGTATTACCGTCAGGAAACCTATTTTTAAGATTTTGAAAAGCTACAATTATATATGTACCTACCGTCTACCATATTACGGGTATATCAGTTACGTACATATTGTCTTTTATCGGAGTATACATTTTTGAACTGGTCATTGTGGTGGCAGGCATTTTTACGCTGAAATCCCTTTTTGCAGCTATACCGGTAATTTGGCCCAATGCCCTAGCCAGCAATGGCTCGCTCAAGTCTCCAAGAACACCTAGATTTGCCAAATCTTCTTGAAGCTCAACATCAGGTACAAGCCCGGCTGTATAATCGGAAAATCCATCGGCATTTTCATTTCGACCCAATAAAGGTTGAATGGCCCATCGATTTGTGGTGCTTATTTTACCGACTCGCTCTGGGCTATATATGTAATTATTATCCCTATCATCTACCATAGTCACCGAAAACTCGTTCTTTCCCCTTGTGGTTTCCCCGATTTGAACCACGTCAATATACGGTGTAAGGCCATTAATAAGGAGTTCGCTGGCCGAGGCACTGCCGGTAGTTGTTAAGACATATACTTTTTTGAGTTTCAATGAATTTATTGCTGCGCCCTTGCCGGTCTTGTCCGCAAAGAATCGCCTCAGATCGGTATCTCTATCTTCTAAGATTTTCTGATATTTTGTATTGTAGCGGGCTTTTAAGAATACGTCTTTGGTATTCGTATCGTATATCATACTAGAAAGCAGTACCGCTGTGTTAACGGAACCTCCGGGATTATAACGTAAATCTAAGACCAAGTCTGTTACACCACCTGATTTGAAACGCCCGAATACGGCATTCAGCTCTTCATCATATTCGTTGGTAAATCCATTATATACCAAATAGCCTATTTTCTTTCCATCGGTTTCGATAATTTCATCAAGAAAAATGGGGTCTTCTTGTAGGCCGACCTCTTTGGTCAAAACGACTTCGTTAGTATGCGGTTCAATCTCACCTTCGACAATAGAAGCCATGTTTAGGGTGTAGGTGTCTTTTTCTCCAAATAGCAGTGAAACGTAATTGGCGTCCGTCAAGGTAGTGCCGTTTACCATTGTGAACAAATCGCCACGTTCAATATTTTTTTTTGATGCATCGGAATTAGGCACAATGTATTGTACGTAACCGAAAAGCTCGTTACCCCCCTGTATACGAACCAAACCGAACATGAGTCCATTACTTTTTGAAATACCGGACAAAGACTGTGTCAATTCTACGTAATCGTCTGAATAAAAGCTAAATCTATCTTCAGTATAAAGTAGTTTGTCATCGAAAAATTTTCCAGGATCGCTTTCCGAAGCTAGAAATGCGGTGTACGCTACGGAACCTTGATCTGTATTGGGGAATTTTGTATCTGCAAGATTTTCCACGTCGGCCTGCCAGAAATACCAGAAATTCATGGCCCTCCACATAAAATCTTGAACATGTACTCCAGCAGATGGGTCTGGATTAACGGTATTGGGAATGCTAATATCATCATCTTTGCTACAGGATAGCACCAGTAAAAGGGAGAGGAAAAATCCCGTTCTTAATTTTTTCATCATTGGGGTTGAAAATGGATACAAAAGTGATAAGGAGGAAAATTATATCTTCCTTATCCTACAACGTAAAAAAATCGATCTTATTTTTATTCCGATGTATTAAATGGTTTAAGTAATCCATCCATAAACATATTATCCCTGGTAGGCTCGAACATTTTGGAATTTGTCAAATAATTTGCAGGAAAAACAGGTTGAAAACTTCTTTTGGCCGTAGCCCCTGAAATTACCGATAGTGTTAGCGCGAGCAGCGGTTCATCTTCCTCACCTAGAACACCTGGGTTTTCAATATCCTCCCGTAATTCATAATCGGGAATTAGCCCACCGGTATAATCTGAAAAGCCATCCGCATTTTCATTTCTGCCGAGTAGGGGCTGTATAGCCCATTGATTATTAGGGTTGATTTCATTTTCCCTGTTCGGGCTATAGAAATACCCATTTTCAGGATCATCCACAAAAGTATTTGAGAATTCGTTTTTTCCAACCGTTTTGGTGCCAATTTGAACTACATCAACATATGGTTCAAGTCCGTTTATGACCAATTCACTGGCCGAGGCAGTACTTGGCGAAGTAATAACAAAAACTCTTTTTAGGCCAAGTACATTCAGCGGGATTTTACTATCCAATGTTTTATCGGTGAAGTTATCGGGTTGTCCGGCCTGTTGTTGCAATTTATTATTAAAACGTGGTGTTAGGAATACTTCGTCGGTCTCTGCACCATAAACCGAGCTTGCTATTTGTATTGCAGAGGAAACCCTGCCTCCGGGGTTGTATCGAAAGTCTAATATTAACTCTTCGATGTTCTCTGCTTTGAACCGGCCAAAGGCATCGTTCAGATCATCGTCGAACGCAGCCACAAACCTATTATACAGCAGATAGCCTATCTTCTTTCCGTTTTGTTCTAGTACCTTACTTATATGAATGGGATTTTCCGAAAAATTCTCCACCTTTGTCAATGATACCTCCTTGCCATTACCTATCACGTCATCATTGTCGATATCGGCTAAGTTTAAGGTATAGGTCGCCTCATCACCAAAAAGTAAATCGATATAAGTATCTCGGTTTAGGAGTTGTCCATTGACCCCGTTAAAAATATCGCCTCTTTTGATGTCCTTTCCGGAAGCATCGGAATCAGGTAATATGTAGTTGACAATGCCGTAAATATCAAAATCATTATCAGCTGCATAGAGGTCAAATTCGACGCCGTTACTGCTTGAGATACCTTGTAATGAATTCACCAAGTCTTTATAATTATCAGCAATACTACTAAATCTATCTACTGCTGCTGTTTCGCCTACGGCTCGAACATGGTCGTTACAAAGATTTCTATAGAAAAAATCTGTTGGGTTGGCTTCAGAAGCTAAAAAAGTAATGTAATCCGGATCGTTTTCGCCGGTAAATATATTATCTGCTAAGCTGGGCACGTCGGCTTGCCAAAAATAATAGGTGTTCATGGCGAGCCACATAAAATCCTGTGTCGGATAATCAGCTACCGTTTTTGGATCTTCCTGTTCTGGTCCCGTATCAGGAAGTATGTTATCGTCGGAAGAACAGTTCGTAAAAAAAAGTCCCATAGCAAGGAACATCAGTATATACTTTTTCATAGTCTTTTTTAAAGGAATACTTGTTACAGAAGCAATTACCGTTCCAAAGTGAGCAGATGATTCATCGGGGTTTTACAACTTTGGTTACAAGGTACTATATGTAATGAATTAGTAAACGGTTTGCAAAATTACTTACATTACAAGGAATAAAAAATTAATTGTAACAAAATTAGTTGTACTTCGTCTTGCTTGTGTAGACGATTAGAACGTGTACGAAAACATCCCGATCAAAAAATGCAGCAGTCTGATTTTTTAAAAATTGTGACACCGTTTCAAGATAAGCTCTACCGCTTGGCCAAACGTTTGTTGGTCTCTAGGGAGGAGGCCGAAGATGCAACGCAAGAAATACTGTTAAAACTTTGGTCAAAGAACACAACTATGGGCACGTACAATAATGTGGAAGCTTTTGCCATGACCATGACCAAAAATTTCTGTCTCGACCGGTTGAAATCAAAGCAGGCAGGTAATTTGACACTGGTGCATAGTAACTATCATGAGACCGGTAGTTCATTACAGAAAAAGTTAGAGGCCAATGATAGTGTCTCATGGGTACAGAAAATAATGGAAGAGTTGCCCGAACAACAGAAAATGGTCTTGCAACTACGTGACGTTGAAGAATACGATTACGACGAGATCTCGGAAATGTTGGAAATGAAACCTACGGCCGTACGAGTAGCACTGTCGAGGGCAAGAAAAACGGTAAGGGAAAAATTAATGCAAAAACATAGTTATGGAATTGGATAGGATAGAAAAGTTATTGGAAAAATATTTCGAGGCCACGACCACAATTGAAGAAGAAGAAACTTTAAGAGACTATTTCTCACAAGAAAAGGTGGCAACACACCTTGAGCGGTATACCTCTATATTCAACTATTTTTCTAACGCCAAAGAAGAAAGGTTCACTAAACAAGTACCGTTGGCCCAAAAAGACATTGGTTCTCGAAAGAACTTTTATAGGTGGCTGTCCGTTGCAGCGGTAGCAATGCTGATGGTCGGTATCTATTTCGGAAAGAGTTATCAAGATGAGCAGCAATTGCAAAGACAGCAGGCCGAATACGCTTATAATGAAACAAAAAAAGCATTAGATATGTTAGCTGAAAATTTTGGGCGTGGTACTGAGAAAGTAGCCTATCTCAACGAATTCGTAGAAGCAAAAGAAAAAATTTACAATAAAAATTAATTTAAAAATCAACACATGAAAAAAATACTAATTGTAATAGTGGCGGCAGTTTTGCCGGCTATGGGGTTCTCACAGTCCTTATTCGATAAATACGAAGACCTCGATGACGTAAGCGCAGTGGTAGTGAATAGAAGTATGTTCAACCTGCTCAGTAAAATTGATGTCGAGGTCGATGATCCCGAGGCACAAGATTTTATGGATATCGCCAAAAGTCTCAATAACCTAAAAGTTTTTATCACCGAAGACGAATCGATTTCTGCAGATATGAAAGCATCGGTCAACAAATACCTGAAATCGGCCAAATTGGAAGAATTGATGCGGGTAAAAGACAAAGATACCAATATCAAATTCTACATACGTAGTGGTAAAGACGATGATCACGTCAGCGAGCTTTTGATGTTCGTTACCGGAATGAAGAATATCGATGTAGATGTAAACGGTAGAAAATTCGAAACAGTGCTACTTTCTCTTACTGGAGACATAGACCTGAACAAAATAGGTTCGTTGACCAGGAAAATGAATCTTCCGGAAGAATTGAACGAAGCGGGCAAAAATAGGGGGCGCTAGGCAGTATTAAGTAACCAATAATTTGTAATCAACAATCAATAATTTATTCAATTTCATCAATCATTAAAAATCAGCAATCATGAGAAAATTAAAAGTATTTTTAGTAGTAGCTCTTTTGCCTTTATTCGGTATTTCACAATCGATTTTTGATAAGTATGAAGATATGGACGAAGTGGGCTCAGTAACCGTCAATAAAAGCCTGATTCGACTTGCTGGCAATATTGCAGCTTTCGATGAAGATGACCAAGAAGCACAAGATTTTGCTGAAATATCACGAGGTCTTGATGGTATAAAGGTCTTTGTTACCGAAGATGTAGGCATCTCAAAAGATATGGCAAAAACGGTAAAAAAGTATTTGAAATCCTCAAAATTGGAAGAACTGATGCGGGTCAAAGATAAAGATGTCAACGTAAAGTTCTATATAAGACAAGGCAAGGATGAAGACCATGTAAGTGAAATATTACTATTCGTATCGGATATTGAACATAATGGGTTTGGTGTCAAAAATAGGAAGTTTGAAAGTGTATTGGTCTCAATGACCGGTGATATCGATTTAAACAAAATAGGGGCTTTGACAAAGAAAATGAACCTTCCTAATGAATTGAACAAAGCGGGTAAATAATGAGTATGCAGTTTGCAGTGGTAGTATACAGTATATAAATTATTGCCAACAGCAACTGCCAACTTTTACAAGAAAACAAAAACACAATTATGAAAACGATTAGATTCAGTATTTGCCTAATGTTTGTATTGGCACTCAATGCCTGCTCTTCGCCTCCTAGCTTACAGGAATACTACGTTGATAATTCTGAGAACCCGAATTTTCTGTCGATTGACCTTCCGGTAAGCCTTTTGAATATGAACAAGGCCGATTTAAGCGAAGATCAACAGCTTGCTCTAGAGTCGCTTAGTAAGCTCAATGTTTTGGCATTTAAGAAGACTGATGCGAACAGCGCCGATTTCCAAACGGAAAAGTCAAACGTACAGGCTATTTTAAAGAGCGACAAGTTTACCGAACTCATGAAGATGAATACTAGCTACGGAAAAGCGACCATAAAGTACCTCGGAGATGACGACGCTATAGATGAGGTGATTATTTATGGAGATAACGATGATAAAGGTTTTCTTTTGGTAAGGGTTCTTGGCGATGACATGAACCCTGCAAGAATGATTCAGTTCTTGCAAGCTTTAGAAAAATCAAATTATAAGGGCGAGGGCCTAGAAAAGATAGCAGAGCTCTTTTAAAGATAGCGTTATCTAAAAAGTATACAATCCGTTCAGGAATCATTTTCCTGAACGGGTTTTTTAATGACCAAAATTTAGAATAAAAGTTAATAAAAAGTGTGACCTTCTCATTATATTAGCGGCTAACTATAAAATAAGTACTAACCTAAAAATTTAAAATTATTATGGAAAACGCAGAATTATGGATGGAAAAAGGAATTAATTTTATTGTTGAATACGGCCCAAAGGTTTTGGGGGCTTTTGTAATTTATGTTATCGGTTCTTGGGTTATCAAGAGGATAGTCGCGGTCGTTAGAAAAGGAATGACCAGTCAAGAGTACGATAAATCATTACAAAAATTCTTGTTGAGTTTGGTCAAATGGGCCTTGACGATTTTCTTGATTATCACGGTTATTTCTACTTTAGGGGTAGAGACTACAAGTTTTGCAGCGATTATTGCAGCAGCAGGTTTGGCTATAGGTTTAGCTTTGCAAGGCTCACTCTCCAATTTTGCGGGTGGTGTTTTGATTATCATCTTCAAGCCTTATAAAATCGGAGATTTGATAGAAGCCCAGGGTGTATTAGGTTCGGTTAAGGAAATAGAGATTTTCACCACAAAGCTGATTACGCCTCAAAACAAGCTGGCCATCGTGCCGAATGGTTCAATGGCCAACGGTAACATTATCAACTATACCGCTGAGGGAAAAATGCGTGTAGATACTACCGTGGGAGTAGATTATGGCTCTGATATCAAAAAGACTAAAGAAGTGTTGCTGGCAATGTTGATAGCAAATCCTAAAGTTTTACAAGACCCCGCACCATCCGTAAATGTTGAAGAATTGGCCGATAGTTCCGTTAATATGGCGGTAAGACCCTTCTGTAAGCCAGAAGACTATTGGGATGTTTATTTTGCTACGATTGAAGGAAGCAAGGAAGCCTTGGATAAAGCAGGTATTGAAATTCCTTATCCACATGAAGTGCAGATTAGCAAATAGAATTGTTATACTTTACAAAAAAAAAGAGGCTGTCTAAAAAGGTAGCTTCTTTTTTTTATTTGAAGTCAAGGGATCGTAACTTTAAGTTATGAGCCGTAAAGTAGTATGGAAGATCAA
>CAZRIE010000059.1:0-25817 GCA_964600075.1 uncultured Flavobacteriaceae bacterium | reverse complement strand
TTAGCTGAACACTTGGTATTTCAGATAGTGAAGTACAGATATCCTGAGTTGTTTGCCAATTCTCATCATAACCTTTCAGTTCGTGTATTTTAAAAGGAAGGTTATAGTCTAAAGGAGGAAAGCATATGGTTGCATCTTCCCTCATTTCAACTAGTTGCTTTTCATTACTCTTTATTTTTATGGTTTTTGTTCTAAAGCCCAAATAGGAAAAAACAAGGCTTTCACCCTTTTTAGCATAAATGTAAAAATTGCCGTCAAAATCTGTTTTGGTACCTTTTTCCGATCCCTTGACAACAATAATGGTCCCTGGAAGTGGGCCATTAGCGTCTGAAACATTACCAGTGATTTTCATTGCTTGAGCATGACTTGATAAAGTCATTACTATAGAAGCGATTAATACGATTGAGTTTTTCATCTCTTAGATTTTTAAATTTACCATAAACCTAGAGCATATTGGGGTCAACCGAAATGGAAAATGAGCGAACTTGCCTTTTGAATGAGGGAAGCTAACTTCTAAGAAGACCTAAAGTTTGTTTTCTACGGATTTTACCTGTTTCCGTCTCGAGAAAAGCCGGAAGAGAATAGATAGCTTTAGGGGTTTCGTAGTTCCCCAAAGATGGAAGTTCAGCTATTTTTTTTGGTAGATCATCAATGATTGTTTCACTTTCCACAATCAAAACCAATTTTTGCCCTAATATTTCATCGGGAAGTCCAGCAACAAAGAAACGCGATTTTATTAGGGAAGTGAACTTTGTCTCAATCTGCTCCGGAAATAGCTTGACCCCTCCGGAATTTATGACATTATCCAATCGGCCCAACCAACCGAATTCGTTATCTGAAATAAGATTGACTACATCGTTGGTGGTAATTGGGTCCTCACTAATTTTTGGTGCATCAATGACCAAACAATTCTTATCATCAACGGATATTTTTACCTTGGGTAGCGTCATGAAATTTTGCTTTTCGGATTCGAGGGGGTGAATTTTTTTTGCGGCAATATGCGTGATGGTTTCCGTCATACCGTAGGTTTCGTAAATGTCGGTATTCTTTACTCTTTCATTGAATATTTCCTTTAAAGTATTTGAGACCGGGGCACCGCCAACAATTAATGTTTTTATCAGGTCCAATTCTTTTAAAGAATTTTCGACTTGCAAAGGCACCATAGCAGAAAAATCGTAAGGCTTGATATTGTCTTGCAAAGGATTCAAAGAAGGTGATATATAATCTAGTTCTAGGCCCAGAACCATGGCCCTGACCAACATCATTTTTCCAGCTATGAAGTCAGTTGGCAGGCAAAGTAAAGCGGAACTACTAGTTGCCAACCCGAAAAACGCTCCAGTAGCCTCGGCAGAATTCACCATATGGCGCTTTTGAAGTTCAATTTTTTTCGGCTTCCCTGTTGAACCGGAAGTTTGCACCTGAACGGTGAGGTTTTGACTAAGCCAATCTAATAAAAAATCACCAATCGATTTTTCGAAAGTTTCACCTTCCTTTGCAAGCCTATAGGCCACTTCCTTCAATTCTTCTCGGGAATAATGAATTCCGTTTAGGCGAAAGTCTCTATGAATGCTCTTGTACGTCAATTGAATCGGTTTGTTGTGCCAAAAAGGCTTCTTGTTCAATTACTTTTCCGGTTAGGCGTTCCTTCCAGTTCGTCCATCGATACTTTTTAGCGAATATGAGAAGAAGAATGGGGAATATGACGACTACAGGAATCAATATATCCCACCAGTCCATGGTAGGCTCAGAAATATCCCTGTAAATGGAATTAGTTTGAAATGAGGCCCAGTCGGTTGTTACCAAAAGAGCGATGATTAAGTTGTTCGCGGCATGAAAGCCCAAGGCCAACTCCAAACCGTCGTCCATGAGTGTAATAACTCCCAGAAAAAATCCGGTGCCAATATAATAGACCATAACGCCGTACCCTAACTTGCCTACTTCTGGATTACCCAAATGCATGACCCCAAAAAGCACTGAGGTTATCACCAAAGGCAACCAACGATTTTTTGCCATGAGACCTATGCCCTGCATCATATAGCCCCGAAAAAGATACTCTTCAAAACTCGTTTGAAGCGGTATTAAAATAATACCAATTAACACTAATATCAAAAAAGGCTGTAGTTTAAAATTGAACACAAAATCTTCTGGGGATGAATATATCAACACCAGTGTCATGACTACGGTTACGAAACCCCATAAAAAAAATGCGAAGAAAATACGTTTCCAGTCGATTTTCGGTCTGGCGGTAGTGAGTGAGGTTATCGATTGCGAATGAACTAATTTAGTCCAACCTAATACCATGAATAGACCAACGGCCAAAGGCGCAAGAAGAATAATCAGTACGATGTTCAAACCTAATTGTTCGATCAAGCCCTGCATCATTTCCTCTATTGGTATAGGGGACATCAAAGTCGATATATAATTAAAAATCATTAAGCCAATGAAGCCCAAGGGAATAATCCAATATTTCCAAAGCCCTATATCTCCTTTATAACCTTGCTCTATGTACATAATTCTTGTATTAAGTCAGTTTTCCAGTTTTTATCTTTCCTACAAAACAGTTGTCCGTTTGATACAGTGAGTGGGCTTTCAAAATTATTCGCGTAAAGCTCACCTGTTCCCAGCCCCTGGGGCATGCTGTTTTCTAAGGTGTACGTCCACTGTGCAATGGCGTTGAGGCCGATATTGCTTTCAAGAGCACTTGTTACCCACCAACCGATATTTAGTTGCTTGGCCAATTCTATCCATTCAGTACTGCCTTTGTAACCACCTACCAGACTTGGCTTGATAATAATGTGCTGAGGTCGAATGGTTAGTAGCAATTCTCTCTTTTTCGTTACATCGAAAATGCCTATCAATTCTTCATCCAAAGCGATAGGTAGAGGCGTATTTTTACATAGCCTTTTCATTTCTAGGGTATTGCCCCGTTCAATAGGCTGTTCAATGGAATGCAAATCGTATTGGGATAAAGTACGTAGTTTATCTAAAGCTCTCTTAGGATCAAAAGCTCCGTTTGCATCTACTCGAAGTTCAATTTCGAATTTGTCATATTTCTTTCTGATGGATTCCAACAAAGATATTTCGGAATCAAAGTCTATTGCACCAATCTTCATTTTAATACAACCGAAGCCCTCGGCTAACTTTTGGGCTATCTGTTCATGCATAAAACCTTCGTCACCCATCCAAATCAATCCGTTGATGAGTATTGGACTTTCTTTTTCGACAAAATCGGATGAGAAAAGTTCGAAAGGTTTTTCAGCTTCTAACGATAAAAAGGCCTGTTCAACACCGAATTGTATACTAGGAAATTCCTGAAGTGCATCCCAAAGTGTGTTTTTACCCAGTTGAATATTGTCGCAGGTCCATTTTAGTTTTGCCTCATATTCGAAAATGTTATCAAAGCTTAATCCTTTTAGAAGTCCACATTCCCCGATACCATATCTCCCATTTTTCTGTAAAATCAAGAACCAAGTATCTTTTTGGGTAAGCACTCCACGAGACGTACCGCTGGGGTGTTTGAAGTCTAAAACGTATTTTTTATAGTTGGCCTGCATACAATGAAACCAAATTTAGCTATATTTTGGGCATAAATCATCGAAATGGAAAGCATCGCTAAAAAAACGATATGGATTACAGGAGCTTCTTCTGGAATTGGGGAGGCATTGACTTACGAACTTAACAATATGCGTTGCAAGTTGATTATTTCATCTCGAAACGAAGCAGCTTTGCAAGAGGTCAAGAACAAATGTCATAATTCCGATTTTGTAAAGGTAATCCCTTTAGACCTTGAAAATTATGGAGCCATGGCCGTAAAAGTAAAAGAAGCAATTGCTAGCTTCGGGACCATAGAAATCTTGATCAATAACGCGGGAATCAGCCAACGCTCTTATATTGTGGATACCGATTTTGAAGTCTACAAGAAATTAATGGATGTCAATTATTTAGGTACCGTAGCCTTGACAAAAGCCCTACTTCCTCATTTTATAATGCAACAGAACGGCCACTTTGTAACCGTTACCAGTCTTATGGGGAAATTCGGTTCCCCATTGCGTTCCGGATATTGTGGTGCCAAACATGCGCTACATGGCTTTTTCGATGTATTACGAATGGAACATGAAAAAGATGGCGTCGCAGTTACGTTAATCTGTCCAGGCTTTGTTCAGACAAACATTGCCAAGAATGCCCTCACAGGTGATGGAACTTCGCAAAATCAAGAAGATAGTGCAACCGCGAACGGCATGAGCACTAAAATTCTCTCCCATAAAATAATACGTGCCATAGAAAAAAGAAATTTCGAAGTCTACCTCGGTGGAAAGGAAACCTTTGCGATATACCTAAAACGACTATTTCCAAAGTTGCTACACCGTGTGGTGCTCAAGAGTGAGGTCACATAGTAAGAGACTCCCCGATAGCCAGCAGATGCAATGTCTTACTTTCCTTTTCAAATTTACCAACTGCTTCAATATGGTCAATCTCGATATAACCGAAAGTATCATAATGACAACCTAGTACGTTGTCGCATTCTACAAAATCGGAAGCGATAATAGCGTCGTCGATTCCCATGGTAAAATTATCGCCGATCGGTAAAATAGCTAAATCGAGCTTAGTACTCATAGGTATTAATTTCATATCCATTGTTAAAGCCGTATCGCCTGCAATGTAAATATTCTTGTCATCGGCAGAAATAACGAACCCACCTGGTTGGCCGCCATAAGATCCGTCGGAAAAAGAAGAGGTATGGATGGCGTTCACATATTTTACGTTTCCAAAATTGAATTTCCAGTTGCCACCGTGATTCATAGGGTGTACTTTTAGTTCTTTTGCCCCAAAATGATTGGTGATTTCGTAGTTGCTAATAATAGTCGCCCCAGACCTTTTTGCGATTTCTTCAACATCTAAAGTATGGTCTTGGTGTGCATGGGTCACCAATATATAATCTGGTTTCAAAGCGGCTAAATCGATTATACCAGTGGCTTTTTCATTACCCGAAATGAAAGGGTCTATAAGTAGTTTGGCCTTATTGGTTTCAATATAGAAAGATGCGTGGCCTAAAAATTGAATTTGCATTTTTTGAAGTTTACGGTTCACTTCAAATTTAAGCAACTCATTTTATTAATTTGAAGGGTATTTATTTAAAATTGAACCAATATCGAACGCCATCATTCGCATTCTTATCAATATTCAATGTGGTCTGCAATTGATTGGCCAAACGATTCATAAGCCTAATGCCCATTGATGAACTCGCACGTTCTTCGGTGTCTTCAGGTAGACCAATACCATTATCGGAGTACTCGAAATAACCATCTTTTTCATCGATTTTTCTAATATGGATATATATTTTGCCGTTTTCATCATCGTCCGGAAAGGCATACTTAAAAGAATTAGAAACCAGTTCGTTGAGTATTAGTCCAAAGGGTATGGCCCTATCAATATCCAATTCTACACCTTCGGCATCGATTGTTATATTGATGTTATGACCGCCTTTTTTGTAGACCGATTGCACACTATTAATCAAGCTCTCGATGTAGCTCTGCATTTCGATTACGGAAAGATCTTCGTTCTGATATAGTTTCTGATGTATGAGCGCCATTGCCTTTACCCTACTCTTACCTTCTTCCAAGGCCTCTATTGCAGCTTTGCTTCTCGTATTTTTAGTTTGAAGGCTCAATAAGCTAGATACCATTTGCAGATTGTTTTTTACCCTATGATGAATTTCCTTGAGTAGGGAATCTTTTTCAACCAGCGAGTTTTCGATAATATACTTCTGCTCGGCGATAAGTCTTTGGTTCTTTATACTTTTCAGATATGCGTAAACCAGACCTGCAAAACCTAAAAGTGTAAACAACAAAGAAATCAGAACAAGACTGTTTCTCTTATCCGCTGCTAACATATCACGTTTTGACGCTTCCAGCGCCTCTCGCTGTTCGGCTAACATGTCGTTCGAATAATCTAAGTTTTGCCCCATTACCGCTGCCAATTGCTGTTTACGCAACTCGGAGTCTTTTTTGTCTACTGAATCTCGAACATTAATATTTCGTTTTAAATAGAATACCGCATTTTTAAAATCAGCCGTTTTATCATAGTATAACGCCAATAACCTGTTTTTGCGAAGAATGTTTTCGGTGGATTTTGTCTGTAGATTGTCACTTAGATAATCGGTCGCCTTCGCGTAGTTTTCCAATTGCAAATAACATTCAGAAATCGCTAAGCTATTTTCAGTGATTTCAGAGGCGTATACTCCCCTATCAATTTCTTTAATCGTCTTTATGGATTCTTCCAAATGGCTTATAGCCTCTTCATATTGTTTGAGTTGTACATGACATTTGCCAATATTACCTTGGATAACACCTATAAGTAATTTGGCTTCCCAAATGTCCTCATCCAATTTTTTTCTGGTCACATCTGCTAAATATACCTCTGCGAATGATCTAGCCTTTTTGCAGTTGCTTAACGCGGTAGCCACCGAACCGTCCATACGCAGATAGTTTCCTAAATTATTATAGTAGACGGCCTGTGCCTGATAGTCATCGTCTTCGATTGTCTTTTTTACATTATCTATATAATCTTGCCAAGCTTTTCGGTACATACCCAAGTTGGCGTAAATATCATAAAAAGCAACATTATTGGTGATACCTAACTCCCTTTTTTCCTTACGAATATCTATCTGTTCTGGGTACATGGTCAATTGACCGTAATTGTCGTCCATGAGGTCCAACAATTTTGATGTTATGTATATTTCTAGATTTTCAATGTTAGAATAGAGTTCTTTTGATATCGCAAGGCTTTTGTCGTAATCACCTAGATCATAATAAATTCTCGATTGAATGAGTTTGTACTTTTCTACTTTTGAGGCATCCTCATTTTTTATAGCTGGATTAAGATATTTTATTTTTATCAGATCAAGCCAATCGTAAGTGGATGTTTCGCGATAAAGGTCGGTAGCGTTAAAAAAGAAATTAAGCTGATCATCGGCAGATTCCAAATCTTGAAATTTGCTAAACAGACTCTGATCATCGGCTTCCTCTTCTTGCGCGATTGCAGAAGTCGTAATTAAAAAACCTATTAAAAGTAATAAAGCGTTCTTGCTAAATTTTTTCATGTCGGGGAAAGGAACTAAATCCAAAAGTATATTAAAAATCAATATCTTACTAAACTTTTGCTAGAGTCCATGTACTTGTTTGGCTTAAATAATAAGAAAACTATAAAGTTGTTTCGCAATATTTAGAGTTCTCATTAGGTTCTTTTTTCGTTGTTTGCCTATCCCTTATCGACCATCCTAAGATTTTCAAATGGAAGGGAGCTACAAGGCGCGTACCACAGTTTTTCTAAAACGGCCCAACCGTCTCCCTGCAAGCATAACTCAGTGTAATTCAAAAATATAACATGTAAAACTACCTTGAGCGAATATTGTTGTGTAATTGCGGTTTTATGTTGTTAAAACTCTTGTGGAACGTTTAACCGTGCCAATTTTTGAAAATGATCTCATTCCTTTTTTCGGCGGTCAAATTACAAACTAAAAAGAGCCCTATCTTTTACGAAAAGGCTCTTTTATGAGAACACTATATGAAAATGAAAAATTATTGACATTTTTGTTGTAATACCCTTATCAATATTACTCGCCTAAACTACCTTAATAAAGGGCAAATACGAAAATATTGTTGTGAATCACGCTAAACTTGTAGTAAAGTATGTTAATTCTGATATATGCAATAGAAAAGGGGATGCATTTGCCCCCCCCTTTTCTATTGCATATATTTCAGTTTATGAGTTCATAGCTGAAATGATAAATTCCTTAAAATCCTTTGAAATAGGTATTAAGGTATCTTTAATCATAATGTCCTTGGAATTAATGGCGTCGATATGATCGACATTTACGATGTACGATTTATGGGCCCTATAGAACTTATTTTTTGGTAATTTTTCTAAATAGTCTTTGAGAGGAGAACGTACCAAAAACTTTTTATCTACGGTATTCACCTCTAAATATACATTGTCGGCCTTGATGAATCGAATATCACTGAATTGTATTCGGTAATAAAGGTGCTGTTTTTTTACAAAAATAGAGTCTTTTAAGACTTTATTAGACATAGGGACATCATCGTTACTTTCTGTTATACCGGCTGATTTATCAGAACGGGTAAAATTCGAAAGTGCAATTTCAATAGATGTATATAAATCTTGTTGCTCAAAAGGCTTTACCAAATAGCCGTTAGGTTTTACGGTTTTTGCATTTTCAACTGTTGCCCTATCAGAGTTCGAAGTGACAAATATGAAGGGCATATCATAATTCTCTCGAATATGCTTGCCCAAGTCGATACCGGTTTTGTCAGATGCCAAAATAATATCAATCAGAACAAGGTCTACGTGTTGGTTTTTCAACACTTCTACGGCTTGTTCATAGACAATGACATTGTCAACGATTTCGTACCCGATCTCTTCGAGCATTGATTGCATATCATCGGCAATAATAACGTTGTCTTCTACAATAAGAATTCTGATTGGTTGTTCTAAGTTGGGTGCCATTTAGTAGGTTTATTTTTAAAATTACAAAAAAATATTACAACTGATGTAAATCAGTAAGGCCAAAAGAAACGTACTTAAGGCAAGTTTCTTTAGCTCAGGGTCGATTAAATCTGGTTTATTTGTATGATATATTCTTTTTAAATGAAAGAAAATAGGTGTAAATGCCAATAGCGGCAACATCGTCAGCCATCCTCTGAAGCTTAAGACAGTAAATACGAGAATACTCAAAAATGCTAAAAGCAACAGCACATAATGATAAATTTTTCCCATGGCGAAACCTATAATTACTACGAAGGTGTTCTTTCGTGCTTTCTTGTCAGAGTCATGGTCCCGTAGATTGTTTAGATTTAGTACCCCCACACTAAGCAGGCCAATGGCAATTGCTGGGAATACGGCCATAATGGTTAAAAATTTTGTGTATAGAAACATAGAACCCATTACGGCCAACAGTCCGAAAAAAAGAAATACAAAAACATCTCCAAGACCCCTATAACCATAGGCCGATTTGCCAACGGTATAGGTAATGGCCGCCCAAATACTGGCAGCCCCTAGTATCAAAAACAAAATCGGATAAAATATATTTTCAATTCCAAATGCGAAATACACCAAAGCAATTACCAGTATAACATTAATTCCTATTGAAATAATGATACCATGTTTTAAATGTTTTCTGGTAAGAATACCGCTTTGCAATGCCCGCTTCGGGCCAATTCTATCTTCGTTGTCGGTACCCCTAACCCCATCACCATAATCATTGGCAAAGTTTGAGGTAATTTGAAAACCTATTGTAGTAAACATTGCAAGCATAAATATTGAAATATCACTTTTACCATAATAATTAGCAAGTGCCGTGCCTACCAGTACCCCGGATACAGAAAGCGGAAGTGTTCTTAGCCTGGCCGCATTTAACCAGGAATTGATTTTCGTCAAATTAATTGGGATCTTCTATCTGAATTCGTTTTCCTTCTTTATAAGATGCCACAAACGCATCTGAAAAGCCAATGTCGACCAGTTGTTTTCTAAAGTTCTGGGCTTCTTCTAAAGTTTCAAAATTACCTAATGAATACGAATAGAAAGGATTCGTTTTTACGAACATTGTGTTGGTCAGGGCCTCAGAGGCAAGGGTCATATTATTGTCTACAAAAGATTTCACTTGAACGGAATATATCTTTTCTTTTTCTAAAAACTCTTTCGCAAGATAAAACTCCCTCACTAAACTCAGCTCTTCATTTTGTTGTTTTAAGTTATTTATTCTTGATTTAATGGCGTCTAAACTATCTATGGAAACCAATAGATTACTGGGGCTTTCAAAGTTGTTGGAAACACTTCGGCCCGCAGTAAATGAAAAAACTATCACGGCACCTATCAAGAAGAGTCCTGTTATACCTCCAAGTATATTACGTTGTAATTTATTCTTCCGAATCTCTTTATTCTTGAATTTTATTTGGTCGAGAAGACGTTCATTAATAATCTGCGCCTTATCTATATCTTTGTGCAATTCTAAAAGATCGCTTTCTTCAATAAATGGCATATATTACTCAGTTTTACGGGGTTTCATGTTAAAGTTAACCAAAATACTGAAAGATCGATGAAATACACCTTCGGAATGTTGCAAAAATGGCCTTTTATGTGGTCTATGCAGGGATATATGTTGTTAAATAATAGTAGCCTCTTGATTTTCATGTAATTACCGATAAACGGAGATAGTTTATTAGAAATTAAAGGGCATGAATACCATCTTCTTTGATTTCAATCTTACGGGCTTTGTATAACGTTCCTATACCTTTTTTAAAAGTTTTTTTGCTCATCTGAAGTTCTTGTTTAATCTGTAAAGGGTCTGATTTATCATGAAGTGGAAGAAAGCCACCGTGCGACTTAAGCCTCTCATAAATAGCATTGGCAGCTGGTTCTAGAACTTTTTCACCAATTGCTTGAAGGGAAATATCTAGTTTATTATCAGGTCTTATATTCTTAACATATCCTTTTGTACGGTCGCCGACTGCGACTCTTTTAAAAATCTCATTGGAATACACCAACCCCTTATGAACATCGTTGATAATCGCTTCCCAACCCAAGTCGGTCAATCTTGTAAATAGTAAATCTACTTCTTCTCTTTCCCTTACCTTAAGGTTTTCATTATTCAAGAACTTGTCGATTTTGTTCGAAGCGACCAAACGGAAAGAAATATCATCCATATAACAATGTACCACGTACCATTGCCCCTCTTTCATTTTATCGCGTTGTTCGCTAAAAGGAACCAAAAGATGCTTTTCAAGGCCCCAGTCCATAAAAGCGCCTATTTTGTTCACCTCGGCTACTTGTAAAAATCCAAATTTATTTCTAATTACAGTAGGTTTCAAGGTGGTGGCAATAGGTCTTTCCTCATGGTCTAAATAACAGAACACCAACAATTGGTCACCGATTTCTATAGCTTTTGGAACGTACTTGTTCGGCAATAGAATTTCAGTGCCCGTCTTACTTCCCAAGAATAAGCCTACACTCGTATCTCTTAGCACTTCGAGTTCGTTGTAATTTCCCAGTTCTATCATAATGCAAAAGTAAGCCTTAATATTTGCGTATAAAAAAACCGCCCGCTTTTTGGCGGACGGTCTTCAATCATTTTAAAATCTTACTTGTAAACGGATGCTTTCTTAAAATGTTTGCACAACATATAGTATACTACAGCTCTGTGCTTGTTCTTGTTGGCAGAACCGTATTTTTCGACAACGCTCTTGACGGCATCCATAAGTTGTGGCTCGTCTTTCATACCTAATTTTTTTACTAGATAGTTGTTCTTCACGGTTTCAAGTTCTTTTTCATCTGAACCGGATACCTTTGATGCATCTAAATTGTAAATCGCCGGGCCAAGGCCTACCGCCACCTTTGTCAATAAATCCATATCAGGACTTTCTCCAAATTTTTCTTTAACGTCAGATGCGTACTTGGCAATTAAATCATCTCTTTTACTCATAATAGTTAGTGTTTTAATAGTTAACGGTTAATAATTAAGGGGAAGATATAAAATCAAAATAACCAAGCAAAATTTTGCTGTTTATTAATCTCGGTGTAGCGATTTCAAGTATTTTTGGAGATGTTGATTGCTTATAGAAAGTTTCGAGACTGTTCTTAAGATATTCTTCATCGCTAACTAATTGGTAATCTAAGCCATATTGTTTACTTAATTGTTCAGCATTCATTTGATGACTGGTCTCAAAAAACCTTTCAAAATTTTCGGTATCCTCTTGTCCAGGTAAAATTCTGAAAATTCCACCTCCCTTATTATTGATCAAGATAATCCTGAAATCGGGTCGAATGTGATCGTTCCAAAGCCCGTTACTATCATAGAAAAAACTAAGGTCGCCTGTAATCAATACCGTCGCTTCTTCACTCAAGACCGAAGCACCCACCGCCGTAGAAGTACTACCGTCTATTCCACTAGTACCTCGATTACAGAATATTCGAAGTGATTCGTCCATATCGAATAATTGAGCATAGCGCACGGTAGAGCTATTGGCCAATTGCACTTGATAACCATTCGGTATTGTTTTCGCAAGATGCTTAAAAGCTAACATGTCTGAAAACGGAATTTGTTGAAGATACTTTTTTCTGTTCACCTCGTAACCCCTTTTTATATCGTTCCAATATTGAAAGTAAACACTGTCCACATTTTTCACAGTAGGAATAAATTCTTGAAAGAAATGATTGGCATCCATTTTAAAATGATGTGACAATGCAAAAAAAGTATCATAGGCCTTCAGCTCATCAATGTGCCAGTGGTGTTTTGGTTTGAATTCCCGGAGAAACGCCTTGACTTTTTTCGATACAATAAGTCCGCCAAAGGTCAAAAGAACTTGCGGTCGTAACTTTTCAAAAAGTGTCTCACGGGGGTTAGATTTCTCTATTGGCGCCACAATACTGTCAATACTCGGGAAAAAATTCGGATGATGCAGATTCGAAGTCGTTTCGGTAAGGACGATTACCGAAGGGTCTGTCGCTAGTTTATCTAAAAAATGCTGCTCAACCGTATTTGGTGGGTTGACGCCTACCAATACCATTTTTCGAGAGGAAGCATTCCAGATATTTACAAAATTCTCAAAACCCACTATTTCGAAATCATTACTTTTTTCGGAAGCTGTTATAAATGCGGATGTAGACGGTTTCGTAATCGTGCCGTAAAGTGGCTCTTCAAAAGGAATATTAATATGAACAGGCAACTTAACTTTGACAGCAATATTTAAAGCTTTGTTCAATTCTGCATCGTTATGTTTTTTTATTTGTATTTGAACCGATTCGAGAGTTTCGTTTGTTAGCCATTCCGGAACATACTTTTTCACTTCTTCAAACGCATGTATTACATCTTGTTTCAGATTGGCTGAGTACCCTATATGCCTATGAAAAACATCATCTTGCCGTATAGTCTGACCATCACCGACATCAACTTTATAAATTGGCCGATCTGCCGAAATCACCACCAACGGAATACCGCTATAAAAGGCTTCTGCAATGGCTGGGTAATAATTCAATAAGGCACTTCCTGAGGTACAGACAACGGCAACGGGCTCTCGCAATTGTTGGGCGATACCCAGTGCAAAAAAAGCCGCGCTGCGCTCATCTACAATACTAAAACAAGAAAAAAAAGGATCTTCTGTAAAATCAATGGTAAGTGGGGCATTTCTAGAACCCGGTGAAATAACAATATTTTTGACTTTCTTGGCCTTACAGTGCTGTACAACCAATTGGGCCGAGGGTATGCTGGAGTGTCTCATGAATTACAAAAATACAACGCTGACATTAGTTAACCCAATCCTAATACATACAAAATACGCAACATCGTTTTACTTTTTGAAACGGTCTCTTCCCATTCCATTTCAGGATCGGAGTCTTTGGTAATTCCACCGCCTACATAAATATGGGCCGCTCCATTTTTTAATTGCATACAGCGAAGGTTTACAAACAGGGTGGTCGTATTTGAGATAGACTTGTAAACTTGGTTTTCCTGATTCGCGCTTCTCGAATTCCGTTGTCGTTCAGACTTGAAATTTAGCTCTCCTAAATAACCGGTATAAAACTCTCGGTTATAATTTTCACTTTTTAGAATAAATTCTTGAGTAATATCTTTAGGCAGGCCACATACTGCCGGGGTTGGGTGCAAAGATTTAATGATAGCTACTAAACCATCTTTTTTAATACTTCCAGATATCTTAGTTCGCAAATGCATCAAGTTACCAGCCCGAACCGTTTCTACACTTGTTCGACTCAAGCTATTAATTTTGTTATTAAGGGCATCGGTAATATAGTCCGTCACCAGTTCTTGCTCTTCAATCTCCTTATTTCCCCAGACCGGATCATCTACTCCCACATAGGGTTGAGTACCTGCCAATGACATCGTGGTCAACTGTTGATTTCGAACCATTAATAATATCTCAGGAGTGGCCCCCAGCCAAAGACCAACTTTTGGGTGATACCATAGATAGCAAAAGGCATTACTATACGTGGACAAAAGTTTTTGAAATAAAGCAAAAGGAGATTCGTGACAAGATACTTTTATGCAACGAGAAAGCACAACTTTATCAAAGTTTCCCGCTTCGATTCCAGCTATGCCCTTTCTTACAAGATTTAAATGGAAGTTCCTTTCTTCTTGCCCTTCTTCGAATGAATTTGTCATGTTCTTCTCGAAACTTTCAGGCTGAAAATCGGAAAGCTCGAATGCTTCATCCATTTTCAGTAGAATCGAAGAATTTTCAGATTGGAAAGGGGCAAAAACAAAACCTACCTCCTCGTAATTATCTAAAAAATGTAAACAGTCACTTTTCTGAAAAATGACTTGAACTTTATGACTCTTCGGTTTTTTGTAAACTACAAAAGGAAGTTCCTTAGCCAATTGGGTATCGATTTTTTCAAAGAAATCTAACTGCGTCATATCTACTTGGGCAAAGCGATGGTGGTCAATTTACAAATGGAAACAAGTTGGTCTTCAGCATTCGTAATTCGTATATCCCATACTTGGGTAGTACGACCTTTATGCAGCATGATGGCTTTGGCAAAAACTTCGCCATCTCGAACGCTCCTTACATGATTGGCAGATATCTCAATGCCCCTGATAGCAAATTTTTGTGCATCAAGAAAAATATAGGAAGCCATACTGCCCACACTTTCCGCCAAAGTGACCATAGCGCCACCATGCAGAACGCCATCGGGCTGATGCACTTTTGAATTTACAGGCATTTTTGCCACTAGAAAATCTGTACCAACATCTATGTATTCAATATCCAAAGTCTCCATCATTGTATTCTTAGATGACTTGTTGCAAACTTTCAGTATTTTTTCCTTGTAATCGTCCATATCACCTATTTTTGACAAAATTAAGCATTACCCCACCAATTAGTACCAATACCCTTAAACAGATTCTCATGTTATGGATAATTCGAAAAAAACTGTCGTTTACACCACTACAAACTCCTATTCGACACTGAACCCGTTAACAGACAAAACTAAAAACGTCTGGATAGTTTTACATGGCATCGGTTATCTCAGTCGCTATTTTCTGAAATATTTTGACGCATTGCCTTGGGCTGAAAATTACGTCATAGCGCCACAGGCACCTTCGAAATACTATTTAAACAACGAATATCGACATGTGGGCGCTAGTTGGCTGACCAAAGAGGAAACCGTCCGCGAAACTCAAAATATTATTGACTATTTAGATGCGGTGTTCGATAAAGAGAACATTCCAGATAAATGTAACTTAATCGTTTTCGGGTTTTCACAAGGAGTTTCTATTGCGACACGGTGGGTCGCAAAAAGGAAGTTAAAATGCAATCATTTGGTTTTGTACGCTGGGGGAATTCCCAACGAACTGGAACAAGTTGATTTTGAATTCTTACTAAAAAATAGAACTAAAGTAACAATAATGGTTGGCGATAAAGATGAATACCTCACCGAAGAACGACAAAAAACAGAAACTATAAAAATTGAAAAGTTGTTCGGAGGTTTAGCGAACCAAATCATTTTTGAAGGTGGACACGAAGTTAAAAAAGAGCTGATAAACGATTTGGTAAAATGATTCCGACATTCACATTAGAGAACGACATTGTAAAACTCTCGCCTCTTACTTTAGAAAATCACCAACATCTAATAACAGTAGCTTCCCAAAAAAAGTTGGTGCAATTTTCACCATCCGATATCGAAACTCCTAAGTCTCTGAAGAACTATGTTGAAATCGCATTGGAACAACAGCAGCAAAAAAGCAGTATACCTTTCATCATCTATGACAAGACCAAGAAAAATTACGCTGGTTCTACACGTTACATGAACATCGATTGGAAAAACAAAGTACTACATATCGGCGCCACCTGGATCGGCAAGGAATTTCACGGAAGCGGATTAAATAACAATATGAAATTTTTGATGCTAAGGCATGCATTCACTAAAATGGGATTCGAAAAAGTCGAATTCCGTATCGATGAGCGAAACATACAATCTCGAAAAGCGGTGGAGAAATTGGGCGCAACCTTAGAAGGCATCTTGCTAAAAAATGTTTACTTGCTAGATGGTTTTAAGCGAAATACCTGTTGCTATGGTATTTTAAAGGAAGAATGGAACATCATTAAAACAGCACATTTCAAAGAGTTTATATGAAAAGTTCCATTGCTCTGGTTACCCCAGTCGTAGAAGAGTATAATGAAGCTATACAATTCTACACCCAAAAACTAAATTTTGAGCTCGTCGAAGATACCCGATTAGATAAAAACAAACGATGGGTAACCGTTTGGCCCAAAAACTCCAACGGATTTTCATTGCTGCTGGCCAAGGCCGTAAATAAAAATCAAAGAAATGCTATAAGAAATCAGACTGGTGGTCGTGTGTTTTTGTTTTTGAATACGGATGATTTTTATAGGGGCTATAAGACAATAACACTAAAGGAGTGGAATTTACGAGACAACCAAAAAAGGAAGCTTATGGAATATTAGCTGTTTTTAAAGACCTTTACGGCAACCTTTGGGATTTAATCCACTCTTCTTAAAACTTTCGATTGGGCGAAAATGCAGAAATATCCATTGCTGTTTTGTTGTCATCAATAATTTCAGAAACCAATTTACCTGTAGCAGGGCCCAAGCTCCAACCCATCATGGCGTGGCCGGTGGCAAACGTTAAATTTTTGAATTTCGAAGATTTTCCAATATACGGAAGACCATCAGGAGATACAGGCCTGAGTCCGGTTTTTGCATGCTCCATTTCTTGACTTTCTATTTCCAATTCTGGGTAAAAACTTTTTGCCCCCACTGCGATGGCCTCTACCCTTTCTTTTCTAATAGTATCGTTAATTCCTGAAAATTCCATCGTACCCGCGAAACGGGTAAAACCATTCATAGGTGTCACCGCCATTTTTGCTTCCATAAGTATGGCAGGTATTGAAATACCTGTCTCCCGCTCTACATTTATTCGATAACCCTTTCCTGCCTCTAACGGTAGTTTTATACCCAACTTCTTAGAAAGGTTTCCGCTCCACGAACCTGCCGCCAAAATTATCTCGTCGCCAGAAAGGATTCCCTTCGTAGTTTTGATATCCGTAATACTCATTCCATTGGTCGAAATATCCAGCACCTCTTCATTGGTTTTTATCTCAACGCCTTTTCCTTTTAGAAAGTTTACCATTTTCGGCATAAATTCGGTAGGCGTAGTATGAGCATCGCATTCATAATGGATTGCACCCTTCGCGTCGATTTTGACATTAGGCTCCATGATTTTTAATTGTTTTTGGTCAAGTTCGGATACTTCCAAACCTAAAAAACTGGCTTTTCGTGCCACCTCCATTTCGTGCTCATAGGAAGCATCGGTTTTATAGAGCATCAGTAGTCCTTTTCGTTCTAGTTGAAAGTCCCCCAAATCACCAGAATTCCTTATATCGGTAAACAGTTCCCTACTAAAAATATTGATATCCTTAATTACAGGAATGGCCTTCTCTACCTTTTCTTTCGTCGAGGATTTATGAAAATACCAAGCCCACTTGAAAAAATCCGTATCCCAACGGGGTTTCATGTAAAAGGGACTAGCGGAATTGAACATCATTTTGATGCCTTGGGCAATCATACCAGGCGAGGCCATTGGAATAATATGGCTTGGTGAGATATATCCGGCATTTACAAAGGAAGCACCCGAAGTAATATCCGATTTATCGATAACGATAACCTGATGCCCTTCTTTCTGAAGATAGTAGGCAGAACTTAAACCCACTATTCCACCTCCGATGATGATGATTTTTTTACTCAATGTCTCTTCGTTTCTTTAAATAACCTGAAATCCGTGTGCGTAAGGGTCATCGTCGTCTATCGTAATAGTGTTATGGCCATAAACCTTCGCCCACCCTTGTATACTGGGATAAATGGCTTGATTTCCCTTAAGTTTAGTCTCCTCCTCCACCCTACCAATAAATTGTGAACCAATAAAGCTTTCGTGTACAAAATCTTCTCCGATCTTTAATTTTCCCTTGGCATACCACTGTGCCATTCTAGCCGAAGTGCCCGTACCGCATGGGGAACGGTCAATCGCCTTATTCCCATAAAAAACGGCATTACGAGCCGTTGCTTGAGGAGAAATGGTTTCTCCCGCCCATAAGACATGGCTTACACCGCGAATGGTATCATTTTCGGGATGGATGAATCTATCAGGGTACCTCAAATTTATCTTATCGCGGATTTCCTGGCTAAATTGAATCAGCTTGCTGGCTGAAAAATCCTGTATTCCCGAAAAATTAGTTTGTGGATCGACAATGGCATAAAAATTTCCCCCATAAGAAACGTCAAAAACCAGTTCTCCAAGATGCGAACTATCAATGGTAAGGTCGGTAGCCGCCAGATATGATTTTACGTTGGTCAGTTTTACCCAATCCACTTTATTTCCGGTTCGTTGGTATTCGATTTCTACTAGGCCTGCGGGGGCTTCCATCCGAATTTTACCCGGAGTTTTTGGCACTAACAAACCTTCTTCGATACCAATAGTAATTGAACCTATGGTTCCATGCCCACACATCGGCAGGCATCCACTGGTCTCAATAAAGAGAATTCCAAAATCGTTTTCGGGATTACTGGGGGGGTAGAAGATGCTACCGCTCATCATATCGTGTCCTCGGGGTTCGAACATCAATCCCCTTCGAATCCAATCGTATTCCTTCAAGAAATGCTGTCGCTTTTCACTCATGGTGTCACCCATGAGTTCAGGCCCTCCTTTTAAAACTACCCTTACCGGATTACCGCAGGTATGTGCATCGATACAGTCAAAAACAGTTCTTGCCATAAAGGAGTAAGCGTTAAATACTAGTTGATTTTTGTATTAGTATGCTCACTATCGACTATACGCATAATGTTCAACGGATTATCATTTTTCAAGGCATCGGGTAAAGCTTCATTTGGCCAGTTTTGGTAGGAAACCGGACGTACCCAGCGTTTTATGGCAGAAGTGCCGACAGAAGTAAAACGACCATCGGTACTTGCGGGAAAAGGCCCGCCGTGCTGCATTGATGGGCAAACCTCTACACCTGTGGGTACCCCATTAAAAATAATACGGCCTACCCTACTCTGCAGGGCATCGACCACCTCGCCAAAAGTACTTATCTCATTGGTACTACCTAATATTGTACCGGTCAACTGCCCTTCTAATTTATTTAGTACATCGGTGAGTTCATCGGCGTCTGTGCATTGCACAACGATAGAAAAAGGCCCGAATACTTCTTGATGTAATTTGGGGTTTTTCAGAAAATCTGCACCATTGACGGTCAACAATTTTTGCTGGCCGTAGTTCGGATCGACAGCGGTCTCATATGAGGCAACGACATTGGTACCAACTTGTTGGGAGAGTTCTTGCTTTCCTTTTTCAAAATTATTATGTATGTTGGGGTGCAACATACAAGTCGGTTCCAACTTTTCGATCTCAGTTCCTAGAGTGTCTATAAATCCATCCAAAGAAGTACTTTTTACGCCTAAAATCAATCCGGGATTGGTACAGAACTGTCCTGCGCCCAAAGTAATGGAACCGGCATACTGTTTGGCCCATTCGGTACCTTTTTCCGATAATGCCGCTGGCAATGCCACAACAGGATTTATACTACCCATCTCAGCAAAAACAGGAATCGGTTCTTGACGATCGTTTGCCAATTTATAGAGGGCAGTTCCACCCTTTATACTTCCTGTAAACCCAACTCCCTTTATTTTAGGATGCAATACCAATTGCTGGCCCACTTCAATACCACTACTATTTAAATTTGAAAAAACACCATTGGGCATTCCAGTTCTTTTGGCAGCCTTAATTATTGCGGAGGACACTAATTCCCCCGTTCCGGCGTGCATGGGGTGACTCTTTACAATTACCGGACAACCAGCGGCAAGGGCACTGGCGGTATCACCACCAGCGGTCGAAAATGCCAATGGAAAATTACTGGAGCCAAAGACCGCTATCGGTCCCATGGGAAACAGCATTTTTCGAACATCGTCTTTCGGAAAAGGTTCACGTTCTGGTTGGGCAGTATCGATGGTAGCTTCAACCCAAGAACCCTCTTTTAAAAGTGCCGCGAATGCTTTTAGTTGCCCCATGGTGCGACCTCGTTCACCCTTGGCCCGGCCTTCGAGAAGCCCCGATTCTTTGGTGTAGGTATCGATAAGTTCGTCACCAATAGCCTCTATTTCTTCGGCAATTGCTAATAAAAATTCAGCCTTTTTACTTCCTGAAAAACTTTTATACTCTTGAAACGCAGTATATGCCTTTGTTGCCGCAGCATCAATTTCCTCGCTTGTGGCCTCGTGAAAGTTCCACTCCGTGGCTATATTCAGTTTAGGATCAAAGGTAGTGTAGGTATTGTCTCCTTTTGCTGATAAATCGTTTCCTATATAGTTTTTTCCTGTAATCATTTTTTCCTGATTTTGATGTTTATTGTATTCCCATGAAAGCTAGCACATTTGCACGTAGAAGTCAAGAACCGAACAAAAGAAAAATAATAGCGTATATGGAAACTAAAAAAGGGCGATTGTACACATCTCCCTTTTTCGAAATTTATCAAATTTCTTAAGTGCTCGGCTGCTGCCAACTAAATTGATGCAAACTTTGCCGAGAAATTTAAGTTCTTATATTCTGGGAGTGTTGGACGCGTTCTTAGCCCTTCCTCGATGACCTTTAGCACCCTTTTGCGTTCATCGCCTTGCAACGGAAGTCTTGGTTTTCTAACATTTTCGGTTCCAATGCCGGTAGCCACCTCCGCTAACTTGATGTTCTGAACCAATTGTGGACTAATATCAAGTTCTAGTAAAGGTAAGAACCAACGATAGATTTCAGTTGCTTCTTTTGCATAGCCCGCTTTTGCCAGTTCGTATATGGCCACGGTTTCTGCAGGAAAAGCGCAAACTAGACCTGCGACCCATCCATCAGCTCCGATTAGAAGGCTTTCAAGTGCCAAGGGGTCTACACCTGTCAAGATTTTTAAACTATCACCAAAGCGGTTTCGCAGCCTTCCGATATTAATAATATCCCGGGTAGATTCTTTGACCGCCCTAATATTATCCAGCTCCATCAACTCTGCGAACATATCTACCGTAACCTCTATCTTATAATCAACAGGGTTGTTGTAAATCATTATGGGAAGCTCCGTACTTTTCCCTATTTCCTTAAAGTAGGCAACCGTTTCACGATCTGTTGACTTGTAGCGCATCGGCGGCAGTATCATAAGGCCGTCAGCACCGTTTTTTTCTGCATCGCGTACCGCTTCAATAGCAACTTTTGTTGCCTGCTCGGCAATGGTCATCACTATCGGAATCTTTCCATCGGCAATCTCAACTGTTTCCTTGACCAAAATGTTCTTTTCTGCGGCGGTCAAGGTGCTTGCCTCTCCTAAAGAACCACCTAGTACAATACCGTGTACACCAGCTTCTATTTGAGCATTTATATTCTTGCCGAACATTTTAAGGTCGAGCGTATCGTTATCGGTGAATTTTGTAGTAACCGCGGGCATTACCCCTTTCCATTCGAACTGCATAGTAGTAGTATTTAATTAGGTTACAAAACTAAGAATTGGTGGATTAATCGAATGATCACATCTTAACCAAAATTGAGACTATATTAACCGTAATTCTATTATTTTTGAATTAAACTAAAACATATTCGCTTAATATTGACATATGAAAGTCTATCCTTTTCAGATTCCAAAACCGTTGCACGAAAATCTTATTGTTCAAGAAGACATTTCGCCTTTTTTTTACAATCAACTGCACCAACATGCAGAAATACAGTTAAGTTTGATCGTAAACGGAAAAGGCAAATTGATTGTCGGTGACAGTGTACACCAGTTCAGAGAAGGTGATTTTTTTGTTATAGGACCACATAGTCCTCATCTTTTTACCAATGAAAAAACCAATGAAGATGCTCATATGCTTTCATTATTCTTCACGGATAAAACTTTTGGCTCTACATTTTTTGAACTGCCAGATTTAGAGGAAATAAAACCGTTCTTCGAAGTGGCCAAAGAAAGTTTTCAAGTGCTTTCTGAAGTAAAGACAGTCAAAAAATTGATATTTCAAATTTCGCAATCGGATAGACTTGACCGTTTTATCCAATTTTTACAGTTGTTGAAAAATCTTTGTGCTGTAGAAAAACGGACACTGACCCAATTTCTATACCCAAAAAAGATCGGCAGTTCGCAAGGAAAACGGATGCAAAGTATCTTTGACTATACCATTAGCAATTTTCAAAAAGAAATCGATCTAGATACCGCTTCGGCACTTGTACATATGACACCCAATGCGTTCTGTCGATTTTTTAAGCAGCACACGAATAAGACCTTTTTTCAATTTTTAATAGAACTTCGTATCGAACATGCCTGTCAACTTTTACTGAGGAGTGATTACAAATTGTCAATATTAGAAATCTCCGAAAGGTCGGGGTTTTTGTCAATTTCAAACTTTAACAGGCAATTCAAGAAGCTAAAAGGTGTTGTTCCTTCACATTACCCGGCTAAGGTTTAAGATTCGAAGTTAAATTTGGTTACTTCCCTTCAACTCCAAATTTATAGGTACAGTTAGAGGTATAGGTGTCGCCCGGATTCAAGCGTGTACTTGGAAAGTCAGATTGATTTGGCGAATCGGGAAAATGTTGTGTTTCCAAGCAAAAAGAGCTCCTGAAATCATAGGCCTTTCCACTTTTACCGATATCCGCCCCAGCTAAAAAGTTGCCGCCATAAAACTGGACGCCCGGTTCATCGGTATATACCTCGAGGGTTCGACCACTTTTCGGCTCAATGACTTTCGCTGCCAAAACCAGTCCTGCTGAATTTTTAGGAGTTTCGTTCAACACGAAATTGTGATCGTAGCCCTTTCCTAATTTTAGTTGTTCATGCGCTACTTCTAAATCTGCTCCGATAGGTTTTGGTTCGGTGAAGTCAAAAGGTGTTCCTGTAACTTTTTCAATTTTTCCAGTGGGAATCAACCCCGCATCGACCGGCGTGAAGCTATCCGCATTCAACATCAAAATATGGTCGTTAATCGTACCGTTACCCTCTCCTTTCAAATTGAAAAAAGAATGATGGGTTAAATTAACATGTGTTGACTTATCCGTATTGGCTTGATAATTGATTTTTAGTTCATTATCATCGGTTAGTGTGTACATTATCTTTACCTTCAAATTCCCTGGATAACCCTCTTCCATATCAGGCGAAGTACGGCTAAATACGACTTCATTTTCGGTGGCTTTGTCTACATTCCAAACTACACTTTCAAAACCTTTGTCACCACCATGCAAATGATTTCCATTATTGTTAGTGGCCAAGTCATATATTTTCCCTTCAATGGAAAACTGGCCTTTAGCAATACGGTTACCATATCTGCCAATGGTTGATCCGTAGTAATTTTTCTTTGCCATATAATCATCAAGCTTTGGGAAGCCTAGCACGACATCCTCAAAATTTCCATCTTTATCAGGTACATATAAAGTGATGATACGTTGGCCATAATTGGTCATGGTGACCTCCATACCATTTTTATTTACCAGGGTATACAATTGTACCGAATCGCCATCGACAAAGGATTCAAAATTTTTACTATCCATGGTTTTAGAAAATTTGCTGGTTGGAATTTCTTTGGCAGTCTCAACTATTTTTTCCTTTTTATCCTGCTTACAGGAAATCACACAAAAACTAAGTACAAGACAGATGAAGAGGAGTTTTAGGACGTTCATAGATTAAGAATATTTATCTGTGTTTTTTCAGTGACGGTTAAGATACCAAAAAAACAAAAAGTAACTAAACATATTTGAAGACTACTAACAGCCCGTTCTATTTGTTTTCTTTATTTTTGAGAAATTATGAATCCACCTATGATAGGATTCAAGAGCTTTCGGTAGTTACCTGTAAAATTTGGAACAAACTTTGCAACGGTATTAATAAAAACCAAATTATCCTTTTGCTATTAAAAACCTTGAAACGACTAAATACGAATTAATGAAAAAATTAGCGATTCTGGTCATCGGATTGGCCATGGCCTGTAATTCTTCACAAAAAACGGTAACAGATCAAGCCGGAACTACCGAGACTGCTGTAGCAATTGACCCGCAAGCTTTTGGAGAAACAATTACAGAAGCTGAATTAAAAGAGCATTTATACACCTACGCGTCAGATGAGTATGAAGGAAGGGAAACTGGCCAACCGGGCCAGAAAAAAGCAGTGGAATATCTAAAAGCTCAATATGTGAGAATGGGCATTCCTGCCGCAAAAAAGGATGGGGATTATTTTCAAAAGGTACCATTAGAAGTGAGCCAACTACCGAAGGGGTCCATTAACATAGACGGAAAAAAAATTCCATTGGGCACCGATTTCGTTACTTTTTCAAAAGCGCAAGGTGGCTTTGAAAACATCATATATGCAGGTTATGGTATCGAGACAGAAGCTTATTCTGATTTCAAGGGATTAGATGTTGTAGGTAAAGTCGTCTTGGTCAAAGCGGGAGAACCTATCGATAAGAACGGTAATTATATTTTATCGGGTACCACAGAAAAATCAGTTTGGAGCAACATGTCCGAATCTGTCGGAAAACGAGTGGAATTGGTGACCGCTAAAGGAGCCAAAGGTGTTTTGTATTTTGATGAAGGTAATTTTCCCCGTTTTAAGAGTAAGTTCGACTACATGAAAAATAATGATAGCGGCAAAATGGAACTGTGCCAAGACAAGGCCGGTAGTTTTTTTACATTGATTATCAATAGCAATTTAGCGAAAATACTTATGCCTGACATCGAAACAGCGCATGAACCCAAAACGTTATCCATTCCGATTAAAATAGCTATTCAAAGTGAAGACGAGGGTGTTGCATCAGAAAACGTGGTGGCCATATTGAAAGGCTCCGCGAAACCCGATGAATATTTGGTCATTTCTTCGCACTTGGACCATATCGGCATTACTGCGGATGGGGAAATCAATAACGGTGCAGATGATGATGGATCGGGTACTGTGGCTCTTTTAGAAATAGCGCAGGCCTTTAAAAATGCCGCCGATGCGGGCCATAGTCCAAAAAGGTCGATTGTCTTTTTACACGTAACGGGCGAAGAAAAAGGCCTTTTAGGCTCTCGGTATTATACGGATGTTGAGCCTATTTTTCCGCTGGAAAAAACAGTGGCTGACCTTAATATTGATATGATCGGTCGTATAGATCCTAAGCGCCAAGGAGAACGCAATTATATTTATTTGATCGGTTCCGATAAATTGAGTACAGATCTACATCAACTGTCGGAAGCCGTTAATGAAAAGTATACAAATATTGAACTGGATTATACGTTTAACGACGAAAACGATCCGAACCGATTCTACTATCGTAGCGACCACTATAATTTTGCTAAGAATAATATTCCCATCATTTTCTATTTTAACGGAACGCACGATGATTACCATCGACCTGGCGACACACCCGATAAAATCAATTATGATCTTTTAGAAAACCGAACACGATTAATTTTCTATACCGCCTGGGAAATAGCAAATCGTGAACAACGGGTAATTGTTGATAAGACCTCGAAATAGTCAAAAGATTTAATAGGTTCCGAAACCCTGTCTCACGAGATAGGGTTTTTTTATCCGGACTTGACCAACAAAACTGCCCCATCGAAATCGATGGGGCAATTTTCGCATGGAGTTCCCATTTTACCTCGACTACCCTCGGCAAAGGCCTCAAAGCTTAGCTTTTCTAGTTTCGAAAAAACAAAAATCCCATCAAAGAAGATGGGACTTTATAATCTATCGGGTGGAAGACCGGGTTCGAACCGGCGACCTCTGG
>CAZRIE010000058.1:0-26251 GCA_964600075.1 uncultured Flavobacteriaceae bacterium | reverse complement strand
TCGCTGTCTTTTTCACCCAAACGCATTGTGGGCATGACCATCATATAATGTGAATTGATACAACCGGTTTGATGCGCTTTTGCTCCCGTAATGTATACCCCCTCGGCTGTTCGTTTTGTGATATGCACGAACATATCTTTATCTTCTTGTTGATGTGGCGCAAGGCTTCTATCTCCTTTTACATCAGTCATAGCACCCCCAACTACATAATTGTAGGTGTGCATTGTTTTTAAGAAATCTTTCATTCTAGAATGATAGGTTGTTCCTAATTCTTCATCCATTTCGAAAGTGACCGAATACAAGGCGTTGAAGGCATCCATGCCAACACAACGTTGAAAACAAGTGCCTGTGAGTTGGCCTAATTTACGCTGCATTTTGTTTTGTTTTACCAAATCTTCAGCGCTTAAACACACATGTAAAAATCGGCTTACGCGTTCTCCTGTAAAAGGAGAAATCACAGAAGCCAAATCAGGATTGCTTAGGGCCAAATCATATGTTTTGGCCAACGCATTTATCGAAGGACGGATGATTTTATTATCGACCGGATCTTTGACTTCTTCGCCAAATAAATATACTTTCAGGCTTCTATTTCGCAAGGAGTTGATATAATCTTCTCCGGAAACTATTTTCTTGGGATTGTTTTCTTCTTTCATTTTGGCAAATCAAAACTCTACACCTTTCTAAGTTCTTTTTTAAGAATTTTTCCCGTAGCACTCATAGGAAGTGTTTCCGTTATTTCCATAATTCTTGGGTACTTATAGGCCGCTATATTTGTTCTGGTATATTCCGTTAGTTCTTCTTCTGTGGCAGTTTTCCCTTCATTCAATACTATAAACGCCTTTATCTCTTCTCCCATTTTCGAATGTGGAACTCCTATCACAGCTACCATAGAAACTGAAGGATGTTTCATCATGACCTGTTCTACTTCCCTCGGATACACATTGAGTCCTCCACGGATAATCATATCTTTCGTTCGGTCAACTATAAAATAGAAACCGTCTTCATCTTGTACCGCAATATCACCAGAATGTAACCAACCGTTTACAATGGTTTTTGCCGTGGCTTCGCGATTTTTATAATACCCCTTCATTACATTATGCCCTTTATACAAGAGCTCTCCTTTTTCGCCAACGAGTACGGATTCTCCTTCCTCATTTACCAACTTCACTTGTACCCCCCAAACCGGAGTACCAACGGAGCCTATTTTTCTACCAATGTCTAATTGATTAAATGTCACTACCGGAGAACCTTCAGACATGCCATAACCTTCTAGAACAATAATATCAAAACGCTCCTCGAACTTTTTAAGCACCGGAACGGGTAAGGAAGCCCCACCTGATAGGCAACTTTTTAAATTCGATTTTATGCTTGAAATATCAAAATTGTTAGTATCCAGGTAATTGTTGAGTCCCCAGTACATGGTCGGCACTCCCGCGAATACCGTGACCTTGTATTTGTCGAGTGCGTTTAAAACTGTTTCCGCATCAAAACGTGGTAATAATATGGAAGTAGCACCCCTGTACAAGGCCGTATTCATCATCACGACCATGGCAAAAATATGAAACAGCGGTAATACAATGAGATGGATATCTTCAGATTTACAATTGAATAAATCAGCGCTCAAAACTGTATTTGCAAATAGATTAGAATGCGTTAATTCGGCGCCTTTTGGTCTTCCAGTAGTACCGGAAGTATATATGATAAGAGCCGTATCAGAAGATTTGGTTGCTACGGTATCAAAACTGGGGGATTGATTTTGCATGAGGCTTCCCAAAGTTTTTGTTCCTTCTATCGAGGAAGGCATATCACCCTTGGGCATAATCATGATAAAATGCTTACAAGCTTCTGTTTTTTGAAAACCTTCATAACCCATCTGCCCCATGGGTAAATCTTCCGTTCCCGTAAAACAGAAATAGGCCTTTGCATCACTATTTTCGAGATGATAATTGATTTCATCTGACTTTAGCAAAACACTTAATGGAACTACGACGGCACCGGCTTTTAGAATTCCGTTGTAAATAATAGGGAAATAGGGAAGGTTAAAACAACTGAGGGCAACCTTGTCTCCTTGTTGAATTCCCAAGTCGGCCAATCCATTTGCAACTTGATTGGCAGCGCCATTGATTTGAGCAAAACTGAGACTTGTATCCATAAAGGTAAAGGCAGTTTTGTTGGCATATTTTTGAGCACTATTTTCTAATAAGGCAGCTAGGTTTAGCATTTATTCGGTTTTAAGTTCGGTTTTCTAAAGAGAACAACAATTTATCGATTCGAAAGCTCTTGACCAAATCAACTGTCAGGTTATATACTTTGACGCATCAATCCTTCTTGCGCTACAGAAGCAACTAAAACGCCTTTTCTATCGAATACACTTCCTCTGGCAAACCCTCTAGAATTTGATGCACTCGGACTATCCATACTGTACAACAACCAATTTTGGATATCAAAGTCCCGATGAAACCAAATGGCATGATCTAAACTGGCATAGAAAGTTTTGCCCTTGTTAAGTTGCTCGCGATGCGGCAAAGTTGCGGTGGTCAATAAATTGTAATCCGAAGCATAAGCCAACAATTGATGTTGCATTCTCAAATCAACCGATGCTTTTTCGGAAGTGCGAAGCCACGTATTGAAAAAAGGCGAGCCATTTTTTGCTAACTGAGTCGTTAATTTCTCCACAGGCTTGAAATTGAACACCTTGGGTTGAATTGCTTTCAATTTTTGATATGCGCTTGGGAATGCTTCTTTTATTTCTTCCAGTTGCTCAAGGCTGGTGGTTAATTTTTCAGGGGGGATTAAATTCGGCATCGGAATCTGATGATCAACACCATCAACCTTTACCTGAAAGGATGCCGCCATATTGAAAATAGCTTTCCCATTTTGTTTTGCTACAACCCTTCTTGTGGTAAAACTCCCTCCATTTCGAATGGTATCAACCTCATAGCGAATAGGGTATTGCAAATCTCCCCCTAAAATAAAATAACCGTGTAAAGAATGTGCAATACGCTCTTCTGGAACGGTCTGGTAAGCCGCATGCAAGGCTTGCCCCAATACTTGGCCCCCAAAAACCCTACCCCAAGGGGCTTGATAATTTTCCCCTTCAAAAATGGTGTTATCTATTTTTTTAAGGGTCAGTAACCCTATCAAATCGCCAATTGTCTGCATTTAAAATCTTAGTTTAATAGGTTAGTGATGAAGTATTAAAAGTACAACTTAACAAATGCCATAACTAACCATTGACAACAAAATACCAATGATAATCGAGAAAAAATATACCTGTTTTTGGGTTTTTATAAAGTTTGTCAGTCGGTCTATTCCTTTGTTCACTAATGGTGACAAGGCAATGCTATAGCCCGTAATTGCCAGTTAAACCAGTTGCATGCCGAACTCTAGTAAAACCCAAAATCCGTCATACCATGATTGCAACACTTTCAATAGCGTCACATCGACCCAAACCATAGCCCCAATTGCGGTTATCAAGGTTAATATCAAGGCAAAAACAAATGCATCAGGCGTGTTTTTTTGAAAGATATCCGTCAATTTCTCGCCTAGTTGTGTAATCATTCTTCGTTTTGATTAGTCACAAAGAGCCTTAGCTGTCATGAGAATCCTTTTTTGAATTAGCCCTTCCGTCTTGGGTGCACGACTAAGTTCTTGCTAATAATATCGATATCTTGAATAATCTCATTGTATAACACTGTTTGTTTATATTACTATTATGAACATTTAGGTACATAGATTAATGAAAAGCAATATTTTACGGGCACCTTCTGGTAAAAGTGTCGGTTTAAAGAAGAACGAAAAAACAATTTTTGATAACAATTTAACTTATGGGTAGCGTTAATAGAATAGTTACTCCCCTTTCCAAGAATAATCTTTTTCTATACTCAATTATACCAAGGCAAAATTTACTTTTCCGATGCATTTGCATCTAGAACAGGAATTTTTTTTAAATGTCAGGAGAAAAAGATTTGTTGGTGATTCCATTTCAGTGTCTTTTTTAAGAGTTCCATACATTAACCTTATTATGGAACTATAATCGGGATTATATTTTCAATCCGCATGGGATTAGTTTTGATAACGCGATAAGATAAAACTACCGACATTGCTACCATGGACTTTATAGGGTACTTTTTTAAACATTCACTCCGAATAAGTAGCCGACCAATGCCGTCAATCCCATAGCGACCGTTCCCCAAAAGGTAATTCTTAATATGGCTTTGCCTATGCTAGAACCGCCGGTTTTGGCTGCCATTGCTCCTAAAAGAATTAGAAAAATTAAGGCAAAACCATAGAGGTAATATTCCAAATTTTCTAGTGGCAAAAAAATAGCAACTAAAAGTGGGAGGGCACCACCTACGGTAAATGCAGCCCCCGATGCCAAAGCCGCCTGTATGGGATTTGCTTGGCTTATTTCATTAATGCCCAATTCATCTCTAACATGAGCTCCCAAGACATCGTGTTCAGTCAATTCTTCTGCCACGAGTTGCGCTGTTTCTTTTTTTAAACCTCTTTCTTCATAAATTTGGGCCAAGCGCTGCAATTCAATTTCGGGCATTTCTTCCAACTCTTTTTTTTCACGTTCAATATCAGCTTTTTCAATATCGGTTTGAGAACTCACCGAAACATATTCCCCAGCGGCCATTGATAAAGCACCTGCAACCAAACCTGCAACCGTTGCCAATACTACTGGTTCTTTCGTAATGCTCGCAGCGGCCACACCTATGGCGATACTTGCCGTTGATAAAATGCCGTCATTCGCGCCAAGAACAGCTGCTCTCAACCAATTACTTCGATGTATATAATGGTTGTCTAAATAGTCATTTAAATTTTCAGTATTATCAACCATTTTTTATGATTTAGTTTTAAAAATGTACAACGGGTTAAGCTTAAGTTAATCAAACATTCTGATCTTTTATGATTTCGCCCGAAATGGAACAGGACTGTTTTACCGTATTGAAAATAGTACCGAACTTTTCGATGTTCTTTTTGAGCAAATTGAGGTTTAGTTTTTCGTCTTGGCTGTAAATCAGCAATTCATACGAAATATGCTCCATTCTAGGCGGATGCTCTAGCCTTATAGCTTGTACAGATATAGTGGTCTTTTCATAACTGAATTGCATCAGTTCTGAAAAGCGTTCTACGTTTTTGAGAATGCAAGAAGCAAAAGCCCCTAAGAATAATTCAGCGGGGTTAGGTAGGTTTTTTTCAGTTTTTGGAGTGGTGCCAAAATTGATTTTTGATGCTCTAATGGAGATAGTCCCTTCGTTACCTGCGACAGATTCTGCTTGTACACTGTAGTTCATAGCGTTAGTTATTAATATGGTCAAACCGAGGCTTAGGTATCTCTCATAATATCGAAATGTACCGAAGTACGCTTTATGGTAATGGGCAAATTTACGCTGGGGTTTTATCAATACCCATGATAAAAGTCACAAGGGAAAACCCAACAAAACCCGCATTCCGATATTCCTGTAATACGCTTTATTGTGAAGATGGCTGTAGATGTTGGGTTAGGGTAGATTACTCTCCAAAAACATCAAAAGCCCCCTTGGTCAAAAAGGTATCGGATTCCGAAAATGCATCAGCATTTTTGATTTCCGTAAAGTCATCACCAGTATTTCCGGGTTGTATTTCAAGCGGCTCAAAAGTGTATTCCGTATCCATGGTCGCTGTGGTTCTTAGCACATAAAATTTCCCTTCCTGTTCTACAATGGCTTCGGAAGGAATGGCTTCCGCGATTGCGTTTTCGGTTACGATATTTGCATTGACGAACATGCCTGTTAAAAAGCTGTTCTCGGTATCCTCGTGTAAATGCCCATGTAGTTTGATTGTTCGGTTTTCACCGATGGAAGTCCCTATCAGATAGACTTCCGCTTCAAAAACCTGATCCGATGCCTCTGGTATGGTAAACTGAATGGGTTGCCCTTTTTTGATTTTCATGATATCTTTTTCGAAAACGGATAGTTCTAAATGAATGTGGTCGTTGTCGATAATCTCGAGAATAGGTAAGGCAGGCGACACATAGGTGCCCCTTGTTACGTTTATTTTGGTAATACTTCCGCTGATGGGCGCAAAAATAGTAGCTACAGAACTGATATTTCCATTTTCTACTTCAGAGGGGGAGATATTCAACATCGTAAGTTGTTTTTTGAGTCCGGTGTATCGGGCATTGGCGGTTTTGAATGCGCTCTCCGCTTTTAGAAAACTCTTTTGCGAAGTGATGTTTTCTTCCCGTAAGGTTTTTTGGCGGTCGTATTCCGATTGTAGGTAAGTGAGTAGTTGATTGACCTCCATATAGTCTTGCTGAAGTGTAATGAATTCTGGGTTTTCAATAGTGACTAACATTTGCCCCTTTTTTACGACATCGCCAATAAGCAAAGGTGTTTGTTTGATGTAGCCGCCCATAGTGGCACTTACCACCGCCCTATTTTCAGGCGGTACATCAATCATGCCGTTGGTTTGTATGGTGACAGGAAATGACTTTTCTTCGAGACTCCCCAAAGCCATACGGCTGTTGTTGAATTGTTCTTTGGTGATTGTGATCCCCCTGTCGGAGTTTTCAGTTTCGGTAGCCAAAGTTTCAGTATTTTTTTTCTCGCCGCAACTTGATAGTAGAATGACTTGCACGATAATGAGTGAATAGATTACGTTTTTCATGTTTTCATGTTTTTATATTTTGGCTTTTGGCTTTTGGCTTTTGGCTTTTGGCTTTTGGCTTTTGCGTATTTTGATTTATAAACTCAGATAGTTCAACTGAATTACCGTTTGATTATACTGATTTAAATTATCCAACCTATCGAGCTGAATCTCATTTGCGTTCTCCATGCTTAGAATGTATTGGAAAAAATCGATTTCCCCATTTCTAAAACTTAGGTCCGCCGTTTTCAATAGTTCTTCGGACAGTTCACTACCCTCTTCTTCATAATAGGCCAAAGCCTTAGAATGTTTTTTATATCGAGCTTGAAGTTCCGCGTAACGAGCATTCAGTCGGATTTCATATTCTTTGGATTCTTCCACCGCAATTTGCTCGGCGATTTTGGTAGCTTTAATTCGTGAAGCATTCCCACTAAAGAGTATGGGAATTTTGAGTCCCGCTTGATAACCATACAGATTGCCATTTACGGCACTATTGGTACCCTGAAAATAGTTGACGCTAATATCAGGAAGCAATTGTTGGGCCTCCTGTTGACGTTTGGCGATTGCCAAATCGATGGTGTTTTTGGAATAGGTCATTTCTGCCACTTCGTCAATATTTACTAGGCTTAAGGGTATTTTGCCAAAAAGCATAGGAGCAATATTTATACGATCCGGTATTTGAATTTTTGTTAACAAATCGTTATAGGCAATGACAACATCTTGCTGCGCTTGTTCCAGCGCAATTTGCAGTTGCCGTTGCTTTGATGAAGCCGTTATTTTTTCCAGATAATTGGTTTCTCCGAGTTCAAAACGACGTTTGGCCATATGCGCGAAGTTTAGGTAAAGACTGTCCAAACGTTTATAGACAGTTTCTTTTTCCTTGGCATATTGATATTGATAGTATGCGGCCGTCACCTCCCGTTTTAACCCCTTTTCTCGAATATTATAAGTGCTCTCACTTAGGGCGTAATTTGCCTTGTTCACTTTCTTCTTGGCAAAATACACGGTGGGAAATAAGAAATCTTGTTGAACCCCTAATACGTTCAAGGGCAAATCTCCAACGGATAAATTATTTTTGTCATAGTTATAATACAGCTGTGTTTTGTCAAAATCAAAAGCATTCCCAATTAACGCATCTGATGCTTCCATACCAAGGTTGGCAGCTTTCAGACCTGCATTGTTTTCTATTGCCAAAGCTATTAGTTCGTCTAAGTTCTTCGGTTTTTCTTGCGCATTCCCTAAGGATGAAAAGGTAAGACCCACCAACACCAAAATGATACTCACATTTTTATTTATGGAAGGTTTCCACTTCTTGTTGTTCCGCTTTTCAAAAAGCGAATACAGCACAGGAAGCACTACCAAAGTCAAGAGGGTGGCGGTAATGAGTCCGCCAATAACGACAGTCGCCAACGGGCGCTGCACTTCGGCCCCGGCGCTAGTGGAAATGGCCATGGGTAAAAAGCCTAGGGCCGCTGCCGATGCGGTCAACAATACGGCACGCAATCGGTCTTTGGTGCCTTGTTTGATTAAAGTTTCCATATCGTCGAAATGTTGTTTTTTAAGTTCTTTAAAATGTTCGATGAGTACGATGCCGTTCAGCACTGCAATACCAAAAAGTGCAATAAAACCAACACCAGCTGAGATACTAAAGGGCATATCCCGTATCCATAGGAGGAAAACTCCGCCCACTGCAGATAAGGGAATCGCAGTATAAATCAGCAATGCTTCTTTGACGGATTTAAAGGCGAAATAGAGTAAAATAAAAATGAGCAGTAACGCAATGGGTACGGCTACTAATAATCTCGATTTCGCACTTTGCAAATTTTCAAACTGCCCGCCATAGGTGATATTATAGCCGATGGGAAGTCTTATGTTTTCGTTAATCAATCGCTGCACATCATCTACCACGGACTGTAAATCTCGGTCACGTACGTTGACACCCACAACAATCCTGCGGCGCGTATCATCACGGGAGATTTTGGCAGCTCCTTTTTGGTAACTGACCTCTGCGAGTTCGCTCAGGGGAATCTTTCCGCCCAAAGGAACATCTACATACAGGTTTTTAAGGTTATCAATGTCCTTTCGGTTTTCAGAATTTAGGCGAACTACCAAATCGAAACGCTTTTCGCCTTCGAAAACACTCCCGACGGTACGGCCTGCAAAGCCCATCGAAACCATGTCGTTGAGGTCTTGAATGTTGAGTCCGTAACGTGCTATTTTCGCGCGGTCATATTTCACGTTCATTTCCGGTAGCCCCACAATTTTCTCCACGGAAATATCCGCGGCACCTTCCACATTTTCGATGAGGTTTTTGATTTCGTTCCCTTTTTTGCTTAGAACATCGAGGTCTTCTCCAAAAATTTTGATGGCGATATCGGCTCTAACTCCCGTAATGAGTTCGTTAAAGCGCATTTCGATGGGTTGGGTAAATTCAACTTCCATCCCGGGAATAATCGCCAAGGCCTTTTTGAATTTATTGGCCAATTCATCTTTACTTTTGGCAGACACCCATTCCCTTTTTGGCTTCAGTACGATGATGACATCACTTTCTTCCATCGACATAGGGTCAGTGGGTACTTCGGCAGCCCCGATACGGGTAACGACCTGCCGGACTTCTGGAAAGTTATCCAATAGAATTTTTTCTATTTGGGTGGTAATTTCTACGGTCTTGCTTAGGGAAGTTCCTGTTTTAAGCACCGGTTGAATGACGAAGTCGCCTTCGTCTAACGTGGGTACGAATTCGCCGCCCATCCGTGAAAATAATACTGCGGTGATTACCAAAAGAAGGGCTGCCAAACCCAATACCAGTTTTTTGCTCTGCAAAGCCCAATGTATAACCGGTTCATAACGAGCATTCAGCCATCGCATCAACCGAACCGAAATATTCTTGTCAGATGGTTGCGAAGGTTTCAAGAATAATGAAGCCACCACGGGCACATAGGTAAAACAAAAGAGCATTGCCCCAATTAGCGCAAAACTAAAGGTCAATGCCATGGGTTTGAACATCTTGCCTTCAACGCCGCTTAATGATAGTATAGGAATAAAAACGATTAGAATAATCAACTGCCCAAAAATGGCCGAATTCATCATTTTGGAGGAGCTTTTGGCGCTAATAGCATCCTTTTCAGATTGTAATTCTGTGGAATTTAAAGCTGATAGTTCGGTGCTTTTTGCTGCAATTTGGAAGGCGGTAAATTCAACGATAATTACCGCTCCGTCGATGATGATGCCGAAATCAATAGCTCCTAAACTCATCAGGTTGGCATCGACCCCAAAGATGTACATCAATGAAAGCGCAAATAGCAAACACAAGGGAATGACGGAGGCGACTATGAGTCCGGAGCGGAAATTCCCCAACAACAGCACCACCACAAAAAGGACAATTAAAAAGCCCAAAATGAGATTCTCAGAAACTGTAAAGGTGGTTTTGGCAATGAGTTCGCTGCGATCCAAAAATGGATTGATGTAAACCCCTTCTGGTAATGATTTTGAGATGGCTGCTACGCGTTCGTTTACCGCATCGATAACTTGTTTCGAGTTGGCATCTTTTAGCATCATCACCTGACCAAGTACTTTTTCGCCCTCACCGTTTCCGGTAATCGCACCAAAACGAATGGCGCTGCCGTAGCCAACTTCTGCCAAATCTTTGACGAAAATGGGAATACCTTCTTTAGTTGTCACAACAATGTTCTTGATGTCTTCGAGGTTTTCAACCAAGCCTTCCCCACGAATAAAATAGGCCTGATTGACTTTTTCAATGTAACCGCCACCTGCGACGCTGTTATTTTTTTCCAAGGCGGTAAAAACTTCTTGCGCAGTAATATCCATAGCATTCAGCTTTTCGGTTTTGATGGCAACTTCATACTGCTTTAAGAAGCCGCCCCAGGTATTAACTTCTACCACTCCGGGAATTCCTGAGAGCTGCCGTTTAACGATCCAATCTTGAATGGTTCTTAAGTCTGTGGCATTGTAACGCCCTTCATAGCCAGGTTTTACATCTAGAATGTATTGATATATTTCGCCCAAACCCGTAGTTATGGGTCCCATTTTGGGAATGCCAAAACCCTCAGGGATTTTTTCGGAAGCTGATTTGATTTTCTCCGCAATGAGCTGACGCGGCAGATACGTGCCGAGGTCGTCGTCAAAAACAATGGTTACTACCGATAGCCCAAACTTGGTGATAGAGCGAATTTCCTGTACTGCTGGTAAATTGGCCATTTCCAGTTCCACTGGGTAGGTGATGAACTGCTCCATATCTTGAGTAGATAGGTTACGTGAGGTGGTAATGACCTGCACTTGATTGTTCGTCACGTCGGGCACCGCCCCAATAGGAATCTGGCTCAGTGAGTAAACACCGAAGCCTACGATAAAAGCAGTAAACAGAAATATAATAAACTTGTTACGTATACTGAAATTGACAATGTATGAGAGCATAATTCACAAATGAAATTGTTCAAACTATCTAAAACTAGCTTGAATAAAAATGATTAAAATCTATAGTGAATTATGCGTGCCGGGGCGGCTGAAAAAGCCCATCTTGGGCTAAGGAGTGATAGTAAGCTTGGTAAAAATAGTTCGAATTGCGGTCGAAGACCAAGTCAATTTCTACGGGATAGTCAGTTACTTGATTCAAAACAAAAGCAGAAAGCGAAGCTGCATTACATTGGTGCTGAAAGGGTAATTGCTCATGCTCTTCTTTTTCTTCTTGATGCTTTTGGCTGTGTTCAGTTTTGAGTTCACCGTAGTGTTTTGAGATAAACACTAGGAAATTGTCTCCATATTCCTCTGCATGGAATTGGGCGTGCTCCATTAGTTCATCTAGCTCTATTATATCGTTAAAATGGATATTGAAGCTCTGAACCAAGATAAGCAATGAAACCGCTATGGAGGTTAGTTTTATCATTTAACAGCGTAAAGATACAAATTTTAAACATGTGCAAGTGAGACCACGGTTTGTTGATACTAAGACAAGTTTATACGAACTTTTTAGATGTAATCTTCAGCAATCATTAGATTGACAACAAACTTCGTTTTCTATGACCTATTTTATAATTAAAGTGGTCTTATATATTTTGAATTGATATGTTTAAACGATTTATGGGTCGTTAAAATCAATCAAAAAGCTCTTTTTTTATTTTTTCCGGACCAACAAATTCCCTTAGATAAATAGTATTTGCGAGTTTTTTGCGGGACTCTTCCCTCCGTTTTATCATTTCAGGGGAAACTTGACTGGTATGGCATTTAAGTGATTCCATAGCTTTTTTTGCATCTTTTTCCGAATAGGCTATGCGCATGTTCAAAAAGGCAGAATCAATCCCGGCAAGTTTCTTACGTTCTTTTTCTTCAATTAGATGTGAAGGCGTACCTACGTAGTACAGCTTTTTGGTTTTATCCCAGACTTTGCTTATAAAAACTTGAGTTACCGAAGCTCCTACCAAGCGGTGATCCATATGAGTGCTTCCACCATCAGGCCCCCAAGTAATCAATGCATCTGGTTTTTTATCGGAAACAATGGCCTCAAGTTCTAGTATTAATTTTCGAGCATGGGGTACATGGCCATCATAACCTTCACCGGCCCGCAGTTGGTCATGATAGTCTAAATGTATCAGTTCTACACCAAGCTTTTCTGCCGCGCATTTCATTTCTTCTTTGCGCAGCGCTACAAGACCTTCACCCGCCTCATGATCTGTAAAATCATTTGTTCCGTATCGGCCGTCGGTACAGACTACGAGATATACCTTTATTCCTTCATCAACATATTTAGATAGAATTGGGGCAACTGTCATTTCATCATCAGGATGAGCAAAAATAGCCATAAGTACGCGTTGCTTGTCAGACTTCTGAGCTGTGACATAATACTGATTAAAAAATACTGCCAACAAAAAAGCAATACTCGACACCATATTTGAATACGATTTTTTCATGACCTGTTGATTATAGTTTTCTCAAAGAGATTAATGATTTAGACTTTTTTTATATAGAACACAAACTCGCACAGTGTTTTGCAATATAAAGCATTTATAATTAGGTATTTATAGCAATTTTTTATCGATTTATTTCGGCTATCAAGTTAGCTACCAAAGCTGTCCATCCGGTTTGGTGTGATGCTCCTACACCCCTGCCATTGTTTCCATCGAAATACTCGTAGAACAAGATGAGTTCTTTGAAATGTTCGTCGGTATATTTTTCTTTGTGTAGCCTATTTACCGGGCGATTGCCGTTTTCATCCACTTTAAAAATACCGATCAATCGCTTGCTGATTTCGAAACCAATTTCTTTCAGGTTCAAGTAGTTTTCGCTACCTGACGGATATGCAAATTTCAAATCATCCTCAAAATAATTATGATACTCCTTGAAGGTACTGATAAAAAGGTAGTTCATAGGCATCCAGATCGGGCCACGCCAATTTGAGTTACCTCCGAAAAGGTCGGTCGTAGATTCGGCGCTCTCATAGTTGATACCATAAGTAGTACCGTCGATATGAATGGTGTATGGCTTTTGATGCGCTTTTGATAACGAGCGTATTCCATAATCGCCCAGAAATTCCGATTCGTTCAAGATGCTCTGTATTAAAATGCTCAGGCGTGCTCGAGGCACAAGCGATAACAGCACATCTTTATCGGTTGCATATTCTTCGATAACCTGGTACTTCATGTTCTCCATTCGGTATTTTCGGTACCATTCCATGCTCGATTTAAAACGGGGCAATTTGTCCAACGTTTCTTTTCGGATGTTGAGTACCGCGGTCAACGACAACAATCCGGAAATGGAGCGAACCTTTATCGGAAACGATTCGCCATTTGGAAGGATCAGCTTATCATAAAAGAACCCCTCTTGTTCGTCCCAAGAACTGGATGAACCTTCACTGATCTTATTCAAAGCCTCTGCGATAAATACAAAATGCCCAAAGTATTTCAGGGCCATATCTTCAAAGGCCTCATCATGTAAGCTGATTTCCAATGCGATTTCCAGCATGTTAAGGCAGTATAGTGCCATCCATGAAGTGCCATCGACCTGTTCCAGAACCCCGCCACCTGGTACGCCGTTACTGCGGTCGAAGACCCCAATATTATCAAGGCCCAGAAATCCGCCTTCAAATACATTTTTGTTGCTGCTATCTACGCGGTTGACCCACCATGTAAAGTTCAGAGCCAGTTTGTTGAACATGCGTTTTAAAAAGCTAAGGTCGCCCTTGCCGGTTTTTCGCTGTTCCATCTGATAGATCTGAATGGCCGCCCATGCCTGTACGGGCGGGTTCACATCGCTGAAATTCCATTCATATGCTGGTATCTGTCCGTTTGCGGCCATATACCATTCTTTGGTAAAGAGCAACAACTGTTTTTTGGCGAATTCATGGTCGACCATCGAGAAGGTGACGCAGTGGAATGCCGAATCCCATGCTGCGAACCAAGGATACTCCCAAGCATCGGGCATGGAAAGGATATCGTGGTTACGAAGGGTCTTCCAATTGCTATTGCGACCATACCACCGTTCTTTGGGCGGCGATGTGCCAGGGTCGCCTTTTAGCCATTGTTCTACCTCATAATTATAGTACTGCTTCGTCCAGAGTAGTCCGGCAAAGGCCTGTTTTTGGATTTTCCGTTGTTCTTCCGATGATTTTTCGGTAACGGCCTCTAAAAACGATTGTGACTCCTTCATCCGTTTCGAAAAAATGGAATCGAACGAGTCATCGAAAGGAGATTCTAAACCGTTTTTTGTAAGTCTCAATTTTAGGATCATGGTCTCGCCAGGGCCTATCTGAAGTTCGTAGAGGGGAGCGCACTTCGTACCCTGTGTATTTTTTTCTGCGAGCGTAAAATCATTATTAATTATGGCGTCGTGAAAAAGGTCTTTTTTGAAAGGATGCTCATTGGTGCCATTAAAAACACGTTCCGTATTCGTCTCATTTTCTGTGAAGAGCAATCTCGAAGGTTTTTCGAAATAGAGACGGTAGTTCCCGACATATGGGTGTTCAATTGAAACGTGTGGCGATGCTGCCCCACCCTCTTTTTTAATAGAGGGTTTTTTATCCATTCTCAAAAAACTCCAAAAATTCCGTATCCATAGTGTCGGAAGCACGCTAACAGATGCTGCTTTTGGACCTCGATTGCAGATAGATATTTTTATTAATAGGTCTTCACCTTCACCTTCACCTTTTGCATATTCTGTAAAGACATCGAAATATTCATTGTTGTCAAAAATACCGGTATCCAATAATTGATATTCAAGATCGTGTTTACCACGTTCTTGGTTTTGCTCGACCAATTGATCATACGGAAATTCATTCTGTGGATACTTGTACAGGTGTTTCATGTAGGAATGGGAAGGTGTATTCTCTAGGTAGTAATAAAGTTCCTTAACATCTTCCCCATGGTTACCTTGAGGGCCTGTAAGCCCGAACAATCGTTCTTTTAAAATAGGGTCCTTACCGTTCCAAAGGGCAACGGCAAAACAGAGGTTGCAATAGCGATCGGAAATACCAGCAATACCATCTTCGCCCCAGCGGTAGGTTCGGCTTCGCGCATGGTCGTGTGGGAAATAATTCCAAGCATCGCCGTTCGGACTGTAGTCTTCACGTACCGTACCCCACTGTCGTTCACTTAGATAGGGGCCCCACTTTAGCCAATCTTTCTTTTTTGAATAATGCGCTTCGAGCCTTTTGTGTTCTTCGGTATCTTTGTTCATAGAATTCAGGGGCAATTTCTTATTGAAGGTATAAAATGTTGTGGTACATCCACTTATTTCATAGGTTTATGATACTATAAATTGTGTATGACACGCTTCGGATGGAGAAATCCTGAAATATTTTGAAGGATGTCGGAAATTTTCCCCGTTTTTGTCCGTTCATAGAATAGTGTCACCCTGATTTTGGTAACTCAGCCTATCAAGTTGTAGTCAAAGGGTGGGCTTGAATAAATTTACAAAGTGATAAAAAGACATTGGTTTTGGAATATCATGGCCGTGCTTACGGTCATCGTTTGTCTATTGGCCTTTACGGCGCACTATAAAAATTGGACGAAAACCGATGCTGTCGGAATGAAGGTTTTATCTGGGTTTTATTATCAGCAACTGAATTTTTCCGAATTGGACAGTATCGCTATGATTGAACGAATTCCCCCTATGGAACGCCTTAACGGTTTTTCGGCCTTACAAAAAGGAAAAGGAGTCTACCGGGAGTTCAAGGACTCCCTGACCGATAAAAAAGTTTATGTGTTTATTGATAATTTTGAACATCAAAAAATAAGGTTGGTCCACAACGATTCCCTAAAACTGTATATCAATCTCAAGGATTCTACCGAAACCAATCAATTGTACCAATTTCTTTCTGGTAAATTGGCTACTGAACCTAATTAACGAAAGTCACTATATGTTTCTAAATTGCGATGAATTTATTGTTACTAGTCCGTTTGTATACTAAATTATGAGAAAGGGTCTTTTTTTACTACTTCTACTTCCGGTTTTTAGTTTTTGCCAAAATACACTACATGTCTCTGTGGAAGGTGTTAAAACATCTAACGGGAATATTAGCGTTGCCGTCTACGACCAAGAAGACGGATTCTTAAAATTCGATAAGGTTTTCAAGTCCAAAAGCGCCACCGCCGAAAAGGGAAAAACCACCGTTATCATCAATGACCTCCCCGAAGGTACGTATGCCCTTGCTGCATTCCATGACGAAAATACCAACGACGAGCTCGATACTAATTTTATAGGTATTCCAAAAGAACCGTTAGGTTTTTCCAAAGGAAAAATGAAAACTTTTGGTCCCCCCAGTTTTGATGAATGTTCGTTTAAACTCACCTCGGATCATTCGATATCAGTGCCTATTAAATAATAGGCTCTAGTCTCATTTATTTTATCCTCTTGTTTTTCAAAGCTATAAATTGTATTTTGAATGGCTAATCAAGTAAAATACGTTCTAATGGAAACAAAAGAGATTGCCGCAAAATTAGTGGAATGGTGCAACCAAGGGGACTTTGAGAAACCCTACCAAGAATTGTACAGCCCAAAAATCGTAAGTATCGAAAACGACGGAAAAGGGGAAAACGCTCAGGTCGAAGGTTTCGAGGGAATACAGAAAAAAGGGGAATGGTGGCAAGAAAATTTTGAGGTACATAGCAGTACAGCTTCACAGCCAATAGTTGCCGATAATTGGTTTTCGGTAAAATTTGAAATGGATACGACCCACAAACCTTCAGGTCAGCGTTCGACTACGTCCGAAATTGCTGTTTACCAAGTAGAAGAGGGCAAAATCGTAAAAGAGCAATTTTTTTATGATCAATAGAGATACTATAGTGTCACTCTGAGCGCAGTCGAAGGGTGAATTGTTAAATAATCTGTTAATTTTTTTTGAAACAATTGTTTCAATATATATTTGTTTCCAACGGTTAAGAAATGCCAAGGATAGAAGAATTTGATAAAGAGCAGGTACTGAAGCAGGCCATGAATGTCTTTTGGGAAAAAGGCTATAATGGTACGTCTATGCAAGACTTGGTAGATACAACAGGCCTTAACCGCTCAAGTATCTATAATTCCTTTGGTTCCAAATTGGAACTGTACCAAAATACTTTAAGTCATTATCAAAAAGAAACTGGTGGCATGTTTCGAAAAGCGCTGCTGAAGGCTAATAATCCTCTGGAGGCCATTCGACTGATTTTTGAGGGTTTCTTGCCGGAAATATTGGTGGACAACCATGGAAAAGGTTGTTTTTCAATGAATTGTAAGGCGGAGATGGGCAATCAGGACAAGGACATCAAAAAATGGTTATTGGATACGCAAGAGCATACGTTGTCAATTTTTCAAGGTTTGATTCGAGATGGCCAGGATCAGGGTGTGATTAATAAAAACCAAGATTGCAAAAGTTATGCGTATTTCATTTTCAATATTTTTCAGGGTTTTCGAATGACGGGTATTTTGGTAAAGGACAAAATGGTTCTACAACAAATAATAGACAATACAATTAGCATTATAAAGTAAATTTTTTAACCCATTTTGAAATATTCGTTTCAAAATAAAACACAATAAGCAATGAGTAGGTTTAAAGGCAAAGTAGTGGTGGTTTCAGGAGGAAATTCCGGAATTGGATTATCGGCAGTAAAAGGTTTCTTGAACGAAGGGGCGAAAGTAGTGTTCTCGGGCAGGAGACAGGAAGCCCTGGACGGGGTTTCTAAGGACCTTTCAGGAGACTTTAAAGCGGTATTGGCCGATCAGTCAAAGCCTGGTGATAATAAAAAATTAATTGAAGAGGCGGTAAATGCGTACGGTAAAATCGACGTTTTGTTCGCCAATGCCGGTGTAGCCTTTTTTGCTCCCGCTGACCAAATCGACGAAAACCATTTCGATACACAGTTCAACATTAATATTAAGGGCCCTATGTTTTTGGTAAAAAATGCGATTCCCAATCTTAACGATGGTGGGACCATTATTTTCAATACTTCTATCGTACACCAAAAAGGATTTGAAGGGGCGTCGGTCTATAGCGCGACCAAGGGAGCTTTACGTGCATACGCAAGGGTATTGACTACCGAACTGGCACCTCGCCAGATACGGGTGAATTCTATCGCACCTGGTCCGATCGGCACACCGATTTACGATAAAATGGGCATGCCCGAAGAAGCAGTTAATGAAATGGGCAAAAGTTTCGCCGAATCTGTACCGTTAAAACGTTTTGGCGAACCAAAGGAAATCGCGGACCCAGTATTGTTCTTGGCGTCGGATGCCGCCAGTTATGTGAATGGTATCGAGCTATCGGTCGATGGCGGTCTGAGCCAGATTTAAGTATTCGTCATTACGAAGCTTTTTTGCGAGCCAAGCAATCTGTTGAACACCGAAGATTATTCAACAGATTACTTGGCTCGCAATGGCTATTAAAAGGAACTTTTTGGCGTGCAATTCTTCCTAACCAATTTCCTGTATCTTTAGGCGCACAATCTTCAAATACATGATTCTCCTAGCCCAATTTATCGGCGCATTATATGGTCTTTTGGCTGTAGTCATCGGTGCTTTTGGTGCCCATGCCCTAAAGAAATCTTTGTCCGATGACCAGCTCAAAAGTTTTGAAACGGGGGTCAAATACCAGATGTACCATGCGATTCTACTGATTATTCTGAGCTTCAATTTTAATCTGGATACTTCATTGGAGAAGAACATGATTAAATGCTTTATTTGGGGAACATTCCTGTTTTCCTTTAGTATCTACGGATTGGTCATTAGCGCATCCAAGGGAAGAAAATGGAAATTTCTTGGTCCCATTACACCAATTGGGGGCCTGCTTTTGGTCGTTGGGTGGGGGTTGTTACTATATAGGTTTATCCAAAATATTATTTAACAGTCAATCGGAAAGCTCTACTTCTGAAGTAAATTCCTTAATGGCCTGATTGGGTTCGATAATATTGTATCCCTTCCAGAATTCTGGATCATAGTTGGGCATATAAGTTGGCAGTACATCATTGTTTTCCTTAAATGATTCGAATTGGGCCGAACTGATAGGGTTCTCGTCAAAAACTACAAGCTCATAATGGTTGAGATTTCCAAAGGCAGCATCTATATTAAGTGCAAGTTCGTTCTGTTTCCGGCGGCCCTTTACATTCTTGTTCTTTTCTATAATGCTCAATGGGCGTTTGATCCCAGCCCTGGTACCCTTTAGAACATCATAATATCTTAGGTGATATTTTTGGTCGGTACCTTTGGCGAAGATAATACTGCCCTTGGCCATGTATTCGTTCAGGGAAATTCCGAGAAGTTTAAAATCACGTAGCGATTCTGTATTTTCAAAATCCATACGGATAAGGGCAAAATCATCGGAATTGATATAGAGCGTCCCTTTGAATTCTGGGGACCCATCGGGCACGAAACTGATGACATATACGGCCTGATCGCCCAGATAGGTGAAATTCTCCAAGGTAAGTTCATACCGTCTCGGTTTAAAGATAACGTTGTAATCGGAGTCACTGAAAATGGGAAGGTTTTCGAAAAGATTGCCCAAAGCCTTCCTTTTGTATCTCGAAAAGAACTTTCGGCGCTCTTCTTTGTTTTTCTTCTCTTCTTCCAGCCTTTTGTTGAGGGCTGCTACATCTGTCGAGTCTACTTCTTCTTGAAAGACATCACCCATTTCATCGGCATCTATTTTGGTGCCGAATAACCCTGATTTTACTTTGAAGTACGAATCGGTCTTTATATTTTTTTTGACGATGGTGTTGAATTTTTCTTCCAATTTTTCAAGATCTAGCTCTTTGCTTTTATCATACAGTTCAGAAGCCTTGATCAGATCCAATTTTTGTTCGTCCGGATCGTCGCCTCCATAAAGATCGCCTAACATTTCAGTATAATAGGTGTTATTTTTAGGCAGGGTATGTATTACGCTATCCAAGAAATTTTTATTGAAAGCATCGATGGTCGATTTTTTGATTTGGTAATCGGTCTTGATAATATTGTTTTGATAGGTCTCACGCAAGAACAGTCGTTTTTTGGTAAGACCGGTATGGTAGTTTTTCTCGAGATTGTCCTCTACCATTTCAATTATTTCCCTAGGGGTATATTCCTTATTGGAAACAATGACCTCTTTCAACTCGATGGCACTTGGTTTTATGTAGATAAGGCTATCGGTAAATTCTAGAATTGGTTTTCCGATAGAGGCATAACCGATACATGAAATAAAAAGCGAATCGGTCTCTTTACTGCTTTCGTTCAATAGGAATTTAAAACGGCCTTCTTCGTTCGTTATCATTCCCCTGTTGTTTAATTGTACTGTAACATAGGGAACGGGCTTTTTCGTGACCGAATCAACAATTACAGAAGTCAAGGTCTGCGCATGGTGTACGGAAGTCGCAAAAAATAAAAGAAGAGCGGAAAATTTAAAGACTTTGGGCATATAGAAAAGGTAATTTACTTCAAAAAAAACAATAGCATCTCAACAAAGCACCCTTTTTTGGATTTTATTAATACCGATTTTTTTTTAACGGAATGCGCTATTTACTTTTGAAGAAGACGACCAGTATTGAAAGTTGTTACCGTTGTAGTGGTTTTATTTTTTTAAGAACCCAAGAAAAGATTAATGGCACCCGCAATCATCTTGTCCGCAGGTTTTGGAGTTTACCTTTTTGGGAGCAAAAAGCGTTTTTGGCAAAATGTATTTCTTCGCCAAATAACCAACGGCGATGGCAAGAACGATATAGACCAATAGGGGTTGAAGCATATTATATTTTTTAAAACTATAAAAGAATCAAGAAACATGAGGCTATACTCTAGACCAAAAACTTGTTCTTTGAAGCTATTATCATGGATAAATTACTTGTTCATTTCATGAAAAAACTGCCAACTGCTACCTTTTTTGTCTTTTCTCTTTGTTCTATTTTCTACTTAAGAACCTGATAGGCAACCAACGCAACAATATACGCAAAAGCACTCATAAATACCAACTGGGCGGCGGGCCATTTCCAAGTATTCGTTTCACGCTTGACTATTGCCAAAGTACTCATGCACTGCATGGCAAATGCATAGAACAGCAGTAACGATATTCCTGACGCAAGATTGAACAAAGGTTCTTTTGTTTTCGGATTGACCTCAGCGGCCATTCTATTTTTGATAGTCTCCTCTTCATCGTTACCCACGCTGTAAATAGTGGCCAAGGTACCGACAAACACTTCTCGGGCTGCGAAAGAAGTCAAAACGGCAATACCAATTTTCCAATCATAGCCGAGCGGCTTTACAATAGGTTCGATACCCTTGCCCAAATTGCCGATATATGAGTTCTCCAATTTGTAGCTTGAAATTTCTTGGTGTAAAGCTTTCTCAGAGAGACTGGTCTTTTTAAGATGAATTGAATCTGCTAGGGCCGTTGCATCGATTTTATAGTTGTTCGATGCGATACTATCTTGGATAGCAGTGCTGTACATGGCCAGTTCTTTCTCTATGTTCGATTGGTTGTATGCTGAAAAGCCTTCGTTAGCAATACGCTCTGCCACAATTTCCTCAGCATTTTTGAATTTATCGGAATATCCGTTAGATCCCAAAAACCACAATACTATCGAAATGGCAAGAATAATCTTCCCGGCCCCAAAAACGAAGCTTTTGGTCTTTTCCCAGACGGTGTAGAATACGTTCTTTAAGAGCGGAAGTTTGTAATTCGGCATTTCCACTACGAAAAAAGTACGGCTTTTTATGTCGAGGATTTTGTTGAGTACCATGGCCGAAAGTATTGCTGCCCCAAAACCGATAAGGTACAACAACATCAGGGTCAATGCTTGGTAGCCCAATCCAAGGAACCTGCCTTCGGGAATAACGAGGGAAATAATGATAAGGTATATAGGCAGACGCGCCGAACATGTAGTAAAAGGGGTGACTAAAATGGTGATAAGACGTTCTTTCCAACTTTCGATCGTACGGGTGGCCATAATTGCGGGAATAGCACAAGCTGTACCCGAAATTAAAGGCACAACGCTTTTTCCACTGAGCCCAAAGGGGCGCATTATCCGGTCCATCAAAAAGACGACGCGGCTCATGTATCCAGTCTCTTCCAAAAGTGCTATAAAGAAGAAGAGAAATGCTATCTGTGGAATGAAAATTACGATACCTCCTATACCGGCAAGAATACCTTCTGCGAGAAGGTCGGTAAAAACACCTGCAGGCAAAGTGGTTTTAACCCACTCGCTGGCCGATGCGAAAAATTCGTCTATAAAATCCATAGGATACTCGCTCCAGTCATAAATCGCCTGGAATATGGTCAATAGAATCACAAAAAAGATAAGGTAGCCAAAAATTTTGTGTGTCAGAATTTTATCGAGTGTCGCCCGGAAACCTTTGGCTGCGGCCAAATCGACTTTATAGGTTTCCTTTAGTATACCATTGATAAACTGATAGCGAAGAATGGTCTCTTTTTGTTGTAACCGTTTAAGCTCCGATTTTGATTTTGTGGAAAAAGAAGAACTGTCTTTAATCAACTTCTTCTCAATGGGCATAAAGTTCACGTCTTGCGTGATGACCAACCAAAGCTTATAAAGGTCTTGATTGGGGAAGGTTGTTTTTAAATTCTCAAAATATTCGGGAGCGATTACGGTAATATCGACGTTTTGTGAGGCCGAAAGGCTTTTGTAGTCAGTTATAAGTTCTTTCAGTTTTTCGATACCTGTTCCTTTTCGGGTGCTGACCAGCGCGATTTTGGTATCGAGCTTTTCTTCCAACAACTGAATATCCAATGAAATACCCTTTCGAGACATACGGTCTGCCATATTGATGACCAAAATAACGGGAATTTTCAGGTCTTTAATCTGGGTGAACAAAAGCAGATTGCGCTTCAGGTTCTCGACATCGGAAATCACTATAGCCACATCAGGGTGGTCTTTGTCGTTTTTGTTCAGTAATAGCTCAACGGCAACACTTTCGTCCAATGAGGTCGTATTCAGGCTATAAGTGCCAGGAAGGTCTAGAATATGGGCCTTTACGCCTCGGGGCAGTTTGCAGATTCCTTCTTTTTTTTCAACGGTAATACCCGGGTAGTTACCCACTTTTTGGTTGAGACCCGTAAGTTGGTTGAAAACGGAAGTCTTTCCGGTATTAGGGTTTCCTATGAGGGCAACGTTGATCTGTTTGCTCATAGCGAAGCAGTGTCTTCTAGAATATCGAGTTCGATAAGAAGTGCGGTTTCGCGCCGAATTGCAATATGCGAACCATTGACATTGATATAAATAGGGTCGTTCAGGGGTGCAATCTGTATCAATTCGATTTGATTACCGGGCAAACAGCCAAGCTCTAAAAGTTTTATAGGAAGGATGTCATCGGCGAATTCCCTTATAATTCCTTTTTGTCCTCTTCGAAGTTCTGCGACCGTTATACTCGTTTCATATGAGCCTTCAAGTTTTTGTGTCTTTCTTTTTCCCTTTCCCATCGTTAAAATATTAAACCGTAGCTAAGGCTATGCTTGAAAATTTTGCCTTGGTAAAGGGAAAAATAAATTCCCCAAAATTCTCGAACCATCATATGAAACGAATACATCAATTTTTATTTAGATTGATTATAAGTAAGAGCAAATTTAAGAGAAAATTTTTAATTAAAGGGAGTTTCTTTGAAAAATGAAAACTTGTGGTAGAAATGGGAGAAGTTGCCACTATACAGTAGCAGTTCACAGTAAAAAACGCAGCCTTTTAACTTTGCTCAGGGTAGTTTTAAAACTACTCCAAGTTTGGTTCAAAGTTTATTGTAGAAACTTTAAGCCAAGTATACTTTAAAACTTGAACCTGCCGCAAGGCATCATTGAACCTTAAACTAAAGTACTACCTACTGCAGCTGAAAGCTGCCTATTCGTTTTCTTTCTGATATGAATCTTTCAAAATCTCTAGGTCTCTTAGCAACCTCCCGATATCATCCTTCTTGGTACCATCATAAAATCCTCGAATGCGCCTTTCTTTATCCACCAAAATGAAGTTCTCGGTATGGATCATGTCGAAAGGGCCCCCATCACCACCTTCTTTAACTGCCAAATACGATTTGCGGGCCAAATTATAAATCTGTTTTTTATCGCCGGTAACCAAGTTCCATTTGGTATCATCGACCCCTTTTTCCAAGGCGTATTTCTTCAGCTGCGCGATTGAGTCGATTTGTGGGGTGACCGAGTGCGAGAGCAATAATACATCGTTATCATTTTTGATATGTTCTTGAATATCAACCATATTCTTGGTCATGATCGGGCAAATAGTAGGGCAGGTTGTGAAGAAAAAATCCGCTATGTAAATTTTATGTTCATAATCCTTTTCCGTAATTATCTCCCCATTTTGATTGATTAACGAAAAATCAGAAATGGTATGGTACTTTTTTACATATTGCAGCGTAGTGTCTACCAATTCGGGGTTCACCATAGATGGCTGGTAAACTGCCAGAGTTTTCTTGGGCTGAAGGGCATTATAGAATAAGTAGATGATAACTGCTGAAAGGCAGAGTAGCACGAGACCGAAAAACTTGTATTTGCCAAAAAAAGAACGCATAATGTTTTTTTCAAAGATACGTTAGTACAAAGCAGCTTTCAAACAAGTGATGGCAAGGGGTTGCTAAAAATTTCTTAAAAACCCGCAGCCGATTATAGTTTCTTTTTTTAAGAGTTGTTAAAAGTGTACTTTTGTGCGTTTAATTTTAGAAAACCTAGATGAGTCCGATACTGATCAAGACGATACAATTTTTTTTAAGTCTGTCCTTATTAATAGTGCTTCATGAACTGGGGCATTTTATTCCGGCAAAACTATTCAAGACCCGGGTCGAGAAATTCTATTTGTTCTTCGATGTAAAATTTTCCCTTTTCAAAAAGAAAATCGGGGAGACCGTTTACGGTATTGGGTGGCTTCCCCTAGGCGGCTATGTGAAGATTGCCGGCATGATCGACGAAAGTATGGATACCGAGGCTATGAAAGAAGAGCCGAAAGAATGGGAATTCCGTAGCAAGCCAGCTTGGCAACGTTTGATTATTATGTTGGGCGGGGTTACGGTAAATTTCATACTTGCCATCGTCATTTATATTGGTATGGCCTATGCGTACGGTGATGAATATATACCGGCAGATAGTCTAAAGGATGGCGTTCACGTAACCGAAAAGACAATTGGCGATAAAATAGGAATTCAAACGGGCGATAAAATACTGGCGGTTGACGGTGAAAAACTCAAGGATTTTAATGGCGTATTTATGGATATCATCAATGGAAATTCCATAACCATTGAGCGAGGTGGTCGCACTTTCGAACAGGAAATCCCCATAGATTTTATTTCGACACTTATTGAGGATATGGATCGGGCTAGATTTTTGGGCCCTAGAATTCCTTTTATCATAGGTGAAGTTGCCCCTGAATCATTAAATATAGATTCAGACTTGCAAGAGGCCGATGAGGTCGTTGCCATTGAAGGTCAAAAAATTGAATATTTTGACGAAGTCAAAGCGATTTTAGAGACGTACAAGGGTCAAGAAATCGATTTGACCATAGTGCGAGACGAGAACGTTAGAAAAGAAATCCCAGTAGTCATTAACGATTCGGCTCAAATCGGTGTTCGACCCGGTCTATTATCAATGGACGAAATGGAAAAACGGGGTCTGCTACGAATTGAAACCTCAGAATATTCGTTTTTGGAAGCTATTCCGGCCGGGATCAATAAGGGAGTAAGTACCCTAAGTGGTTATTTGAAGCAATTGAAGAAAATCTTTAATCCCGATACTGGTGCGTATAAAGGCGTAGGTGGATTTGCGGCCATTGGCGGACTTTTCCCAAATTCATGGAACTGGGAAGTTTTTTGGGGTACCACTGCATTTCTTTCGATAATGCTGGCGGTATTGAACTTATTGCCTATTCCTGCATTAGATGGCGGTCATGTGACGTTCTTGCTCTATGAAATGGTGACCGGAAGAAAACCAAGTGATAAATTTTTGGAGTACGCCCAAATGATCGGTTTCTTCTTATTATTGGCTTTGATTCTATTTGCCAACGGCAACGATCTTTATAGATGGTTGACGGAGAAATAGAACACTAAATTTGTTTGTTGAGTTTTAAAAAACGATTATATTTGCACCCGCTTTAGAATATAAAGCGAATATTATTTTCCTCCTTAGCTCAGTTGGTTAGAGCATCTGACTGTTAATCAGAGGGTC
>CAZRIE010000057.1:19991-27686 GCA_964600075.1 uncultured Flavobacteriaceae bacterium | reverse complement strand
TTATCGTCATAGCAATCAAAAAATTCAAGAATATCAAAAACTCAAGATGACCTCAGTATATACTATCAAGAAATAGTAATTCTCCTTGTTCTTTGATCAAGTATTTCTATATGAATGTCGGTAGTATCCTGTGGAAGAAAAGAACATATTTTTTCGGGCCACTCGATAAAAGTCCAAACATTTTGATTTAGGTAATCTTCCAAACCGAGATCTAGGGCTTCGGTTTCATCTTCTAATCTATAGAAATCAAAATGGTAGGCGAGCAATTCTCCTTCGAAAGTGTGATATTCGTTTACGATACCGAAAGTGGGGCTGCTTCCCGAGTCGGTTGCGCCCAATTCTTTTAATATAGCTTTAATCAATGTGGTTTTCCCAGCGCCCATTGTGGCATAGAAGCAAAGAGTTTTGGAAGTTGAGCTCTCGAGGAGTTGTTTAGCAATGTTTTGAATTTTATTTTCGGTGTATGTTGCGTCCATAAAAAAAAATCACTTAGGGGACAATACTACAAACGGAATAATCATCTCTTCCAACGAAACCCCACCGTGCTGATAGGTATTTCGATAATAGCTTACATAATGGTTGTAGTTATTCGGGTAGGCAAAGAACAAATCGTTCTTGGCGAAAATAAACGAACTACTCATGTTGATACGCGGTAAATAAATCTGAGCAGGGTCTTGAGCGGCCAATACATCCTTTTTTTCATATGTCAAACTACGGCCAGTTTTATAGCGAAGATTCGAACTGGTCTCTTTATCGCCAATAACCTTAGAAGGTTGCTTTACATTTATGGTGCCATGATCCGTTGTTATAATGAGTTGCATCCCCATTTGCTGGGCCTGTTGAATGATTTCAAGTAGCGGGGAATTTTTAAACCAGCTCTGCGTCAATGAACGGTAAGCCTTATCGTTACTGGCCAATTCTTTGATAACCTCCATTTCGGTTTTGGAATGAGAGAGCATATCCACAAAATTATAGACAATAACGGTCAGGTCATTGTCCTTTTGCGACCTGAAATTGTTTGACAGGTGTTTCCCTTGTTTTAAACTACTTATTTTATGGTACTCCCATTTTAGGTCAAGCCCTAATCGTTTGATCTGTGCGTCTAGAAATTTATCTTCGAACATATTTTTCCCACCTTCATCGGTATCATTTTTCCACCAGTCGGGATATTTTTTTTCCATATCCAAGGGCGTAAGTCCTGAGAATATCGCATTACGTGCGTACTGAGTAGCTGTAGGCAAAATACTGAAATACGAATTTTCCTTGGTCTTTTTGTAAAAAGAACCAACGGTGTCTTCAAAAGCATACCATTGGTCATAACGAAGATTGTCGACCACGACCAAAAGAGTTGGTGTGTCTTTAATTTCTGGCTGTATCCATTCTTTAAAGAGGGTATGGGACATTACCGGTCCGTCGCCATCGAACCAATCGACGTAATTTTTTTCTACAAACTTTCCGAAATGATTATTGGCTTCTGATTTTTGTGATTCAAGTATTTCGAACATACTGCTGTCTTCAATATCTTCTAACCGCATTTCCCAGTAAATAAGTTTCTTATAAAGGCTAACCCATTCGTCAACAGAGTTAACCATGGAGAGGTCCATTGCAATCTTTCGAAACTCTTGCTGGTAATTTGCCGTTGTCTTTTCCGAGACCAACCTAGAGTGGTCAAGGTTCTTTTTTAAAGACAATAAAATCTGATTCGGATTTACAGGTTTAATCAAATAATCAGCGATTTTAGAGCCTATGGCCTCTTCCATAATAAACTCTTCTTCACTCTTGGTAATCATAACCACGGGTAGCGAAGAATTGATAATCTTTATTTCGTTTAGGGTTTCAAGACCCGAGATTCCAGGCATATTCTCGTCAAGAAAAACGATATCGACGCGTGATTCTTGGAGTTCTTCTAAAGCTTCCTGTCCACTTTTACAGGTAATGACATCGTAATTTTTTCCCTGTAAAAAAATAATATGGGGTTTAAGCAAGTCGATTTCGTCGTCGACCCAAAGAATAGTTATTTTGTTCATTTTTATTTCGTTATTGGACTTTGAATACTGAGTTGTTGAGTTCGTTTCTTATAAATATCAAAAAGTCAATTGTAACTACTTCTTACTATATCCGCTTTGGAGGAAAATTAAAAGAATACTAAAGACGTGTAATTGATTTTCTACCCCAAACATACTAACACAGTAACCCGGCAACTATTAAAATGCTAGCCTCGAGGAGCTAGATTGCTAATGCTTTTGGTTAACTTTGATATTTAAAATACGACTAACAATACAATTTTGGGAACCTCAAAAAAACTTAAAATCTTTAATGATCCAATTTACGGATTTATTACAATTCCCAATCCCCTGATTTTTGACTTGATTGCGCACCCGTATTTTCAAAGGTTGCGTAGAATTTCGCAAATGGGACTTTCTTACTTAGTGTATCCTGGTGCACATCATACGCGTTTTCATCACGCGCTTGGCAGCATGCATCTTATGCAGAAAGCAATACAAGTACTTCGTTTTAAGGGAGTTGAGATAACGTATGAGGAGGAAAATGGATTGTATTGTGCCATTTTGTTACATGATATAGGTCACGGTCCGTTCTCCCATGCCATGGAGCACAGCATTGTAGAAAGTACTGATCACGAATATATTTCACTTCAATTCATGCAGTCTCTAAACAAAACCTTTAACGGAAGTTTAACGCTTGCCATTTCAATCTTTCGTGGAGAATATGAGAAAGGCTTTTTAAATCAATTGGTATCAAGCCAATTAGATATGGATCGGTTGGATTATTTGAAACGGGACAGTTTTTATACCGGTGTAGCCGAAGGTAACATTAACGCCGAGCGCCTAATAACAATGCTAAACGTTGTCAAAGGTCAGCTCGTAGTCGAAGAGAAAGGAATCTATTCGGTCGAAAAATTCTTGATGGCCAGGCGATTTATGTATTGGCAGGTATATCTTCATAAAACGGGAATCGTAGCCGAACAGCTACTGATACGTGTTTTAAAACGAGCTAAAGAAATTTTAGCTGAACAGCAGGTAGTGGCCTGCAGTGAACCACTAAGGTTTTTTATGCAAACTAGTATCAAAAGGAAAGATTTCGATGGTATTATTTTGGACACTTTCGCAAAACTTGATGATGTCGACGTTTGGGCGGCTATCAAAACTTGGAAAAATCATTCTGATTTTGTGTTGTCAAATCTCTGCAATATGCTGGTTAATAGACGCTTGTTAAAGGTCAAACTTAAGAACAAACCTATTGAGAATAAAACATTCGAAAAGTATTTCAACGAGTTTAGGACAAAAAATGGACTGTCGGATTATGAGACGTCCTATTTCGTTTTTACCGGTGAAATTGAGAACAGAGCCTACGATTCGCATCATCAGAATATCAATATATTAAAAAAGAATGGCAAACTTATAGACGTGGCAAAGGCATCGGATCAGTTGAATTTGAAAGCACTTTCTAAAACCGTTGTTAAATATTATATCTGTTATCCAAAAGAAAATTTAAGTTTAGCTCCAAGCGCACGTTAAATGGGTTAATCGCAATGTTATTCGCTAACCCGTGAGTGTTATCTCTCTTTGTTTGGCCAACAACTAAACTTCCACAAGTATAAATTTAACTCTTTACTTTTTCCATTTTATTTTCACAAAACCCAAAACGACAGATACTTAAAACTGTATTTACAAACTCTATACACCAAACAATTTAACAACATCTTCTGTTTGACAATTTTTCATACTTTTGTGCACATGGTATTCACGGCAGGTCAGATTGCGGGTATTTTAGAAGGTGATGTAGAGGGAGACCCTGAAATAGCCGTTCATAAATTGAGTAAAATAGAAGAAGGGGAAAGAGGGTCTCTTACATTTCTTGCTAACCCAAAGTACACTCCATATATCTATTCAACTAAAGCTTCCATAACAATTGTAAATAAGGATTTTAGACCTGAACAAGACCTTAAAACGACCTTGATTAAGGTTGAAGACGCTTATGAAGCATTTTCTAAAATTCTTGAATTTTACAACCAAGTCAAGAACAATAAGGTTGGTGTTGAGAGTCCGGTTTTTCTATCGGAAAGTGTCTCTTTTGGAACGGATTTTTATCTCGGGGCATTTTCGTATTTGGGCAATAATGTGACCATCGGAAGCATGGTAAAGATTTATCCGAACGCGTATGTAGGCGACAACGTTTCTATTGGCGATAATGTTACTATTTTTGCAGGTGCTAAAATATATTCAGAATCCATAATTGGCAATAACTGTGTTATTCATAGTGGAGCGGTTATAGGTGCCGATGGTTTTGGGTTCAGTCCGACTAAAGAAGGAGAGTTTAAAAAAATACCGCAGACCGGTAATGTTATTCTAGAAGACAATGTTGATGTAGGTGCGGGTACTACCATAGATAGGGCTACTCTTGGCTCGACAATACTTAGAAAGGGCGTGAAGCTCGATAATCAAATACAAATCGCCCACAATGTTGAAATAGGTGAACACACAGTAATTGCAGCCCAAACCGGTATTGCCGGCTCTACCAAAATAGGAAAAAAATGCATGATAGGTGGTCAAGTTGGTATCGTAGGCCATATTACGATTGGAGACAATGTGCGTATACAGGCACAGTCTGGAATTGGAAGAAACGTAAGAAACAATGAGGTTCTTCAGGGATCGCCAGCTTTGAACTATGGCGACTACAATAAATCTTATGTGTATTTCAAAAATTTACCGAAGATTTTAAATCGAATTGACGAATTGGAAAAAAACTACAGCCATCAATACAAGAATGAAACAGAGAACCATTAAAAAAGAAATTATCCTGAAGGGTGTGGGTCTTCATACGGGAGCTAATGTAACCATGAAATTTGTACCTGCACCAGAGAACCATGGGTATGCTTTTAAGAGAGTTGACTTGGAAGGGGCGCCTATAATCGAGGCCGATGCCAGTTATGTAATCAATACGCAAAGAGGTACCAATCTGGAAAAAAGAGGTGTAAAAATTCAGACCTCCGAACATGTTTTGGCCGCATTGGTAGGTATGGAAATAGACAATGTGCTGATTGAGCTAGATGCACCAGAACCACCTATTATGGATGGGTCTTCAAAGTATTTCGTAGAAGCCCTGGAAATTGTTGGGGCTTTGGAGCAGAATGCAGAGCGTGAAGAATACGTTGTTAAAGAGGTTCTTTCTTATAAGGATGAAACAACGGGAAGCGAAATTACGGTCATTCCAGCAGACTCATACCAGGTGACAACGATGGTTGATTTTGGCACGAAGGTCTTAGGTACTCAAAATGCCACTTTAAATGATTTGTCAGAGTTTAAAAGTGAAATCGCCGATGCCCGAACATTCAGTTTCTTGCATGAACTTGAAATGTTGTTAGAGAACGGCCTTATAAAAGGTGGAGACCTGAACAATGCGATTGTTTATGTAGACAAGAAAATTTCCGAAGAAACCATGCAAAAATTGCAAAAAGCCTTCGATAAGAAAAAGCTTTCCGTTAAACCAAATGGCATACTCGACAACCTGACATTGCATCAGCCCAATGAGGCTGCAAGACACAAATTGCTCGATGTTATAGGTGATTTGGCATTGGCTGGCACCCGAATCCGCGGTAAGGTCATCGCCAACAAACCCGGTCACTATGTAAATACGCAATTCGCCAAAAAATTGGCAAAGATCATTAAACATGAAAAACGTAATAGTGTACCTAAATATGATTTGAGCCAACCTCCCTTAATGGATGTTAATCAAATAATGGATGTGCTACCTCATCGTCCGCCATTCTTATTGTTAGACCGTATTATAGAACTTTCAGATACGCATGTTGTAGGAATGAAGAACGTGACGATGAACGAGCCTTTTTTCTTAGGACATTTTCCGGGTGCTCCCGTTATGCCAGGTGTACTTCAGGTAGAGGCCATGGCGCAGACAGGCGGTATTTTAGTGCTGAGCACAGTTCCAGATCCTGAAAACTATTTAACATTTTTCATGAAAATGGATAATGTGAAGTTTAAGCAAAAAGTACTTCCAGGGGATACCTTAATTTTCCATTGTAGTTTGATTTCTCCCATCCGTAGGGGGATTTGCCATATGCAGGCCTATGCCTATGCCAATAACAAACTAGTATGTGAGGCGGAACTGATGGCACAAATAGTAAAAAGCAAATAGTATGAACCAACCCCTTGCTTATATTCATCCCGGAGCTAAAATCTCAAAAAATGTGGTAGTTGAACCCTTTACCACTATTCACAATAATGTGAGAATTGGGGATGGAACTTGGATTGGTTCGAATGTAACCATTATGGAAGGTGCCCGTATAGGTAAGAATTGTAATATTTTTCCAGGGGCAGTAATTTCCGCACCACCACAAGACCTCAAATATAACGGGGAAGAAACTACGGTTGTGATTGGGAACGGTACAACGATTCGTGAATGCGCAACAATACATAAGGGTACGTCTGATAGAAACAAAACAGTTATCGGTAAGAATTGCCTAATTATGGCCTACTGCCATATAGCTCATGATTGTTTAGTGGGCGATAACTGCATTTTTTCCAACAATTCAACCCTAGCTGGGCATGTAACTATTGGCGATAATGTAATTCTAGCTGGTCTTGTAGCTGTTCACCAATTCGTATCGGTGGGGCAACATGCTTTTGTTACAGGCGGTTCGCTCGTTCGTAAAGATGTTCCTCCTTTCGTAAAAGCCGCACGTGAACCCCTATCTTATGTCGGTATAAATTCGGTCGGTCTTCGCAGAAGAGGTTTTGAATCGGATAAAATCAGGGAGATTCAGAATATCTATCGCATCCTTTACCAAAAAAACTATAACAACAGCCAAGCTACCCAGATTATAGAGGCCGAAATGGAAGCTACTCCTGAACGTGATGAAATACTTCAGTTCATTAGAGATTCCCAGCGAGGCATTATGAAAGGTTATTTCAGTAATAACTAATCGCTATGATTATATACTTTACTTTTAACTTTGAACCTGAACCTGAACCTGAAACTTTAACTTGAAACAAAGAAATGGCATCAACATCCGATATTAGAAAAGGATTGTGCATCAAGTACAACAATGATATTTATAAGGTTATAGAATTTTTACATGTAAAACCTGGTAAAGGTCCAGCATTCGTTCGGACGAAACTGAAAAGTGTTTCCAATGGAAAAGTATTGGATAATACCTTTTCCGCAGGACATAAAATAGAAGATGTACGTGTCGAGACGCGGTCTTACCAATTTCTTTATTCGGAAGGCGAGACGTATCACTTTATGAACACCGATGACTATAATCAAATTACGCTTGAAGAGAGTTCTTTGGATACTCCTGGACTTTTAAAGGAAGGTGAAGTCGTTACGATTCTCTTCAATACCGAAGATAGTATGCCATTGTCGATAGACATGCCTGCAAGTGTAATTTTAGAAGTAGCGTATACAGAACCAGGTGTTAAGGGAAATACGGCAACCAACGCCACGAAGCCAGCCAAAGTTGAAACAGGGGCAGAAGTAAACGTTCCTTTGTTCATCAACGAAGGTGATAAAATAAAGGTAGACACTTCCAGCGGTTCATATATGGAACGGGTAAAGGGGTAGGTAGTAATCAGCAGGCAGTGAACATTTGACAATATGCAGTCAAAATTGTCTCCCTCTAAAATCCTACACTTCTTAACTAACAAACTAACAAACTAA
>CAZRIE010000057.1:0-19891 GCA_964600075.1 uncultured Flavobacteriaceae bacterium | reverse complement strand
AAAATTGTCTCCCTCTAAAATCCTACACTTCTTAACTAACAAACTAACAAACTAATAACCTTTTTCATTTGAAGTTTCCAACGCCCCATACCTTAAGTCAGATAGCTACTATTATCGATTGCGAGTATGTAGGGTCGGCTAATTTTCCTGTTTTGGGAATGAACGAGATACATGTGGTCGAGAAAGGGGATATCGTTTTTGTAGACCACCCCAAGTATTATGACAAGGCTCTGGCCTGCGAAGCAACCATAGTACTGATTAATAAAAAAGTTGAATGCCCTGAGGGTAATGCGCTCCTGATTTCCGATAATCCCTTTAGCGACTTCAACAAACTGACCCGTTATTTCATGCCTTTTGAAAAGGCCTTAAATTCAATTGCTACTTCTGCTAAAATAGGTCAAAATACTGTTGTTCAGCCTAATGTGTTTATTGGAAATAATGTTGTAGTAGGTGATAACTGCTTGTTGCATGCCAACGTTTCAATCTACGATAATTGTATTATTGGAGACAATGTAATTATTCATTCGGGTTCCGTTTTGGGTTCGGATGCTTTCTATTATCAGAAGAGACCCAAAGGATTTGAGAAGCTCATATCCGGAGGTAGGGTGGTCTTGGAAGATAATGTAGAAATAGGAGCCCTTTGTACAATCGATAAAGGTGTAACAGGTGATACAACCATCAAAAAAGGGACAAAACTTGACAATCAGGTACATGTTGGGCACGACACGGTAATTGGCGAAAAGTGTTTGATAGCTTCCCAAACAGGAATTTCAGGTTGTGTTATTATAGAAGATGAAGTCACCCTTTGGGGACAAGTGGGTACTGCCAGTGGTATCACCATCGGCAAAAAAGCCATCATAATGGGCCAAACCGGGGTATCCAAGTCCGTTGAAGGTGGTAAGAGTTATTTCGGAACGCCTATTGAGGAATCCCGAGAAAAGTTGAAACAATTGGCCTACGTGAAAAAGATTCCTTTTATATTAAAGAAATTAGAAGAATAATTACATAGGGAATCCTTTAGAAATCGTTGGCAATCTCATATTTTTGTCATTCTAAATAAAATAGTGTCATTCCCGCGAAGAAGGGAATCTTTTGAACTAATTAACAAATACTTAGTAACTGGATAACCATTAACGAATAACTTATAGCATGAGCGTCTTAGTAAATAAAAATTCAAACATTATAGTACAGGGTTTTACAGGTAGCGAAGGTACTTTTCATTCCGAACAGATGATTGAATATGGTACTAACGTGGTTGGCGGTGTCACGCCCGGAAAAGGTGGACAAGAGCACTTAGGAAAACCTGTTTTCAATACGGTTGAAGAGGCCGTTGAAAAAGTTGGTGCTGACACGACTATCATATTCGTACCACCCGCTTTTGCAGCCGATGCAATTATGGAAGCGGCTAGTGCAGGAATCAAAGTTATCATTACGATTACAGAGGGCATACCTGTTGCCGATATGGTGAAAGTATCAAATTATATAAAGAATATGGACTGCCGTCTGGTAGGGCCGAACTGCCCAGGAGTTATTACACCTGGCGAAGCTAAGGTTGGTATCATGCCCGGTTTCGTATTCAAAAAAGGAAACATCGGTATCGTCTCAAAATCTGGAACTTTGACTTATGAGGCTGCTGACCAAGTAGTACGCCAAGGTTTGGGAATTACCACCGCCATAGGAATCGGAGGTGACCCAATTATAGGCACAACGACCAAAGAAGCTGTAGAGCTATTGATTAATGACCCTGAAACCGAATGCGTAGTCATGATCGGTGAAATTGGAGGACAATTGGAAGCTGATGCCGCAAAATGGTATAAAGAAAGTGGTAGTAAGAAACCTATTGTAGGCTTTATAGCTGGTGAAACTGCACCTGCAGGTAGAACAATGGGACATGCCGGGGCTATTGTTGGTGGAAGTGACGATACCGCGCAGGCGAAAAAGAAGATTATGCGCGAGCATGGTATTCATGTAGTCGATTCTCCTGCAGAAATCGGATTGAAAGTAAAAGAAGTAATGGGGTAGTTTCCCTTAAGGATATAGAATCCCGTTTTCGATTTCTCGGGAACGGGATTTTTTTATCGCCGTTGTGCAAAACAAAAAGTATATTTGAGGTAGGTAAAGAAATCAGATAGCATATGAAATTGTTAGAAGGAAAAAATGCGATTATTACGGGTGCTAGTAGGGGAATAGGTACTGGTATAGCCAGAGTCTTTGCCGAACATGGTGCCAACGTGGCCTTTACGTACAGTTCAAGCGAAGCACCTGCCCTAGCGCTTGAAAAAGAACTTACTGCCAAAAGCGTAAAAGCAAAGGCTTACAAAAGTAATGCAGCGAGCTTCGAAGAATCGCAACAATTGGTCGCTAAGGTATTGGAAGATTTTGGGGGCATCGATATTTTAATTAATAACGCAGGAATTACAAAGGATAATTTACTAATGCGCATGTCGGAGTCCGATTTTGATAGTGTTATCGAAATAAATTTGAAATCTGTTTTTAATATGACAAAAGCCGTGCAACGTACCATGTTGAAGCAACGGAAAGGTTCAATTATAAACATGAGCAGTGTTGTGGGGGTTAAAGGCAATGCGGGCCAAACAAATTATGCAGCGTCAAAAGCGGGCATGATCGGCTTCACAAAATCCGTAGCATTGGAACTGGGTTCACGAAATATACGCTGTAACGCAATCGCACCAGGATTCATTGAAACCGAAATGACCGATAAACTAGATGAAAAAACCGTACAAAGTTGGCGTGACGGCATTCCACTGAAGAGAGGTGGTAGCCCAGAAGACATTGCTAATGCCTGTCTGTTTTTTGCATCGGATCTTTCTGCATACGTTACCGGGCAAGTATTGAATGTCGATGGGGGAATGTTAACCTAGAAAAAGTAATAGGCTTGAGAATTTCAGCGTCTAAAAAACTCTAGCTTTTTATTGATTGCTTACTTTTTTACTTCTATCCTTCACACAACCGTAAACCATTGAAACAAGAAACCCGAAACTGACTTTAAGTTAATGCAAATTCAAACGGTTCTTCTGATTATCCTTGCCGCCATAGTTGCCTTGGTAATCGTACTGTTTCAATACTACTATAAAAACAAGCCTAAGGGTAAATTAAGTCTTTTACTTGCTTTCTTGCGCTTTTCGACTTTTTTCTGCGCTTTTTTACTGTTAATCAATCCGAAATTCACGAAAAACGAATATCGTACTGAAAAGTCCAACTTAATTGTGTTGGTAGACAATTCTTCGTCGGTAGGGACTTATCAAAAAGACGTAGCTACTATTGTTGATAAACTTGGGGAAAGCGAATCGCTAAACAACCGCTTCAACGTTGAAAAGTATACCTTTGGTTCTTCTCTAAAGGCTTCTGACAGCCTATCTTTTATTGAAAAAAGCACCGATATAACCAATGCGCTAAGCGGACTGAAAGAAATCTATTCCGCAACCAATTCTGTCGTTATTTTAATATCCGACGGCAACCAGACCCTTGGTCAAGATTATGGTTTTTACGGTGAAAAACAGAACTTTACGATATACCCAATAGCAGTGGGAGATACCACGCGTTACGAAGATATTGCCATTACCCAGGTCAATACAAATAGGTATGCCTTTCTGAAAAATAAATATCCGGTAGAACTATACGTTTCCTACACCGGAGCGAGGAACACTAAATCAGAGGTTAAAATTACGGTAAACGATAAATCTGTTTTCCGGCAAGAAGTTGCCTTATCGAATACGGCTAACACAAAGATTATAAATGCAGTACTGGATGCTAATTCGGTAGGACTCAAAAATATTGTAGTATCGGTCGGAAAACTTACTAACGAACGGAATATCGAAAACAACAAAAGGGAAGTTGCCGTAGAAGTCATCGATGAAAAAACAAATATTGGCATTATCTCAAATATAGTGCATCCGGACATTGGTACTTTGAAAAAAGCGATCGAGAGCAATGAACAACGTTCGGTTTCCATTCTAAAACCCGGTAGCAATGCAAAAGAGTGGGAAGATGTTGACCTCTTTATTCTTTATCAGCCCGACCTTTCCTTTAAAACGGTATATGAGTATATCCAACATAAAAAAGCGAACCTATTCACCATCACCGGGACACAAACCAATTGGAACTTTTTAAACAAGGTGCAAACGACATTTACCAAGAAGAGCTATAACCAAACAGAAGAAATATTTCCGGTTCTAAATCCCGCATTCGGTCTTTTTAGTAGCACCGATTTTTCGCTACTGGATTTCCCACCTTTACAGGGTAATTTAGGCGAAATTGTTTTGAAAGGTCAAGCAGAGGTCCTTCTAAATCAACAGATTAAAGGTGCTGTACTGAACGAGCCACTGCTTGCCGTTTTTAAAGGTGATGTGCAAAGACAGGTTGTGCTCTTCGGCGAAAATAGCTGGAAATGGCGTATACAATCGTATAGAAACGACCAAAGCTTTAAAAATTTTGATGACTTCGTAGGAAAAATAATATTGTTCTTAACTGTCAATAAATCCCGAGAACGGCTTACGTTAGAGTATGAATCGGTTTATATGGGAAGCAATGAGGCCAGTATTTCAGCGGCTTACTTTGATGAAACATTTGCTTTTGATGCCAATGCAATGCTAGCCATGAAATTAAAAAGTAAGGATTCAGAAACGATTACTGAAATGCCCATGCTGCTGAAAGGCAACTATTATGAGTCCGATTTGAGCAATCTTCCTGCGGGTAGATATGATTTCACGGTTTCTGTTAAAAACGAGAAGCTTTCGAAATCTGGTAGTTTTAACATCCTTGAGTTTGATGTTGAAAAACAGTTTTCGTCCACTGATCATTATAAATTGCAACGTTTGGCCGAAAATACGGGCGGAAAGCTCTTCTATCCTCCACAAACTGATGATTTGCTGCGCAATTTGGAAGACAACAATCGTTTCGTGCCTACCCAAAAAAGCAGTCAAAATGTCGTATCTTTGATATCTTTTAAAATACTTTTGGCAATCATGGTCGCGGCTCTTGCTGCGGAATGGTTTATAAGAAAATATAACGGACTAATTTAAAACAAATAGAATGGACAAATTACCCAAAATTGCATTACCAGTAATCTTTGCTTTGATCGTAGCGGTCATTTTAATATCTAAATCGGCGATTACGATCGGCTCTGGAGAGGCCGGTGTACTATATAAAACATTTGGGGGAGGGGTTGTTACGGATGAACCACCCATGGGAGAAGGTTTTCATATTGTAGCACCTTGGAACAAAGTTTTCGTTTATGAGGTGAGACAACAGGAGGTTTTTGAAAAAATGCAAGTGCTTTCTTCGAATGGATTGGAAATTAAACTGGATGCCTCGGCTTGGTTCGAGCCTAAGCGTGAGTTTTTAGGCAAATTACACCAAGAAAAAGGAACAGAATATATTCAGCGAGTATTGTTGCCTACCATACGTTCTGCGGCAAGAAGTGTTGTGGGCCGATATACTCCAGAACAATTGTATTCAAGTAAACGAGACGCTATTCAAGCTGAGATTTATGAAGAAACCAAAAAAATTGTTGATGGCCAATACATTCAATTGAACGAAGTTTTGGTGCGTGATGTGACATTACCTGCTACTATTAAAGAGGCGATTGAACGTAAATTAAAACAAGAACAAGAATCATTGGAATACGAGTTCCGATTGGTAACGGCAAAAAAAGAAGCTGAAAAAGTGACTATTGAAGCGCAAGGTAAAGCTGATGCCAATCAAATTCTAAGCGCATCTTTGACTGATAAAATATTGCAGGACAAGGGTATTGATGCCACTTTAGAACTTGCAAAGTCACCAAATGCAAAAGTGGTGATTGTTGGTAGCGGTGATTCAGGTCTTCCATTAATTTTAGGAAATAATTAAATATCGGATTAAGCGTCACCCGGAGTGCAGTCGAAGAACAGTCGAAAACCATTTTAGAGAAAAAGTTCAATGTATTTTTGTAGGTTGAAAATAAATTCTAAATTTACGCTTGTAATGAAAAATAGAAATACACATCATCATTTTTATACTTGCTCTCAAGCGATGTAAAAATGTTTTGTAGTATTACAACATATTTACGGCCCGTTTGAGAAATCAAACGGGTTTTATTTTTAGAACTATTTTGTCATTTCCAAGAAGGCGGAAATCTATCGAATCAAACTGTTAAGGAGATTCCCGACTTCAGGGAAATGACAATTAAAAAGTCTTATTTATGAAAATTAGAATTGCTATTCAAAAATCAGGGAGGCTGAATGAGGATTCTTTACGAATCTTAAAAGACTGCGGTATTTCTATTGACAACGGTAAAGACCAATTGAAAGCATCTTCCCGTAACTTCCCCATGGAAGTTTTCTATCTCAGAAATGGAGATATTCCACAATATCTAAGAGATGGCGTCGTCGATATTGCAATTATTGGTGAGAACGTTTTGATAGAAAAGGGAGAGGATATCATAGTAGCCGAAAAGCTTGGGTTTTCAAAATGTAAAGTTTCGTTGGCGATTCCAAAGGAGGTTGATTATAACTCCGTGAAAGATTTTGAAGGGAAGCGAATTGCCACATCGTATCCGAATACCGTAAGAAACTACTTTGAAGAAAAAGGTGTAACTGCAGATTTACATATTATCAACGGATCTGTAGAAATTGCCCCGAACATAGGACTAGCAGATGCTATTTGTGATATTGTTTCTAGTGGTAGTACTTTGTTCAAGAATAATTTAAAGGAGGTAGAGGTGATGCTCAAAAGTGAGGCGGTGTTGGCGGTATCTCCTAATATATCAGAAGAGCGAAAAGATATTTTACGAAAATTGCAGTTTAGAATTCAGTCGGTTTTACAGGCAAGAAAATCGAAGTATGTTCTGCTGAACGCCCCTAATAATAAATTGGACGATATTTTGAAATTATTACCCGGAATGCGCAGTCCTACGGTATTGCCTTTGGCGGAAGAAGGCTGGAGCTCGGTACATACGGTCATCAATAAAGATAAGTTTTGGGAGGTCATCGATGAACTGAAGCAGGTCGGCGCAGAGGGTATATTAGTGTGTCCGATAGAAAAAATGGTACTATAACTATTTATTTTGTCATTTCTGAGAACCTGGCTGTTGACAGACAGTAGCTGAAATAGAAACAATGATTATGAACATGGAATTGGTAATCAGCCTTATCGAGAAAGAAAAAATGGCTTCCATAATTTTATTTTTGGAGAAATTGAACCCGAAAATTTCCAATAAAATACTTAAAAGACGATTGAGAGATATGATTTTGCAGGGCTATCAATGCGTCGGAGTTTTTGATGGCGACAGATTGATAGGGATTTCAGGAATCTGGGTATTGACCAAATATTATGTAGGCAAACATGTAGAGCCCGACAATGTTTTTATTTTACCTGAATATCAGGGAAAAGGAATCGGAAAGTTGTTGATGAATTGGATTTGTGATTATGCAAAATCCATTGGCTGCGTGTCTTCCGAACTGAATTGCTATACCAAAAATGCAGATGGCCAACGTTTTTGGAAACAACAAGGCTATGAAGTAATTGCATACCACTTTCAGAAACAATTGTAACAATGAACAAGATATATAATCCAAAACGGGTAGATTGGCCAGACGTACTTAAACGTCCCACACAAACAGTAGCCGATATCGAAGGCACCGTTGCGGCTATTTTCACGGAGATGCAGCAGAATGGCGATGAAACGCTTAAGAAGTATACCGAAAAATTCGATGGTGCGGTATTAGCCGAATTGAAAGTATCCGAACAGGAAATCAAGGAGGCCAAACAATTGGTTTCCGAGGATTTAAAAAATGCAATTCAGCTTGCAAAAAGAAACATAGAAGTTTTCCATAATGCCCAGAAAACTGAAAAAGTGGCCGTTGAAACTGCAAATGGTGTTAGTTGCTGGCAAGAGAAAAAGCCGATTCAAAAAGTGGGGTTATATATTCCGGGGGGAACTGCGCCCTTGTTTTCAACGATTTTGATGTTGGCTGTGCCCGCAACGATTGCAGGTTGTCAAGAAGTGGTTTTGTGTTCGCCGCCTAATAAAGAGGGGGAAATACATCCTGCGATTTTGTATACCGCTAATCTTTGTGGGGTGACCCAAATTTTTAAAGTAGGAGGAATTCAAGCTATCGCAGGTTTGACCTTCGGATCTGAAAGTATTCCTCTGGTTTACAAAATATTCGGCCCCGGAAATCAGTACGTAACCGTTGCCAAACAAATTGCTACTAAACACGGAGTTGCTATCGATATGCCTGCCGGACCTAGCGAGTTATTGGTCGTTGCCGATGACACGGCAGATGCTACCTTTGTAGCTTCTGATTTACTAAGCCAGGCGGAGCATGGTACCGATAGTCAAGTAATTTTGGTGTCCACTTCAAAGGAAATGATGGATGCAGTAGAACTAGAAGTCGAAAGACAAATCGAAGAGCTTCCAAGAAAGGAAATCGCTCAAGAGGCAATCGAAAATAGCAAGCTTATTTATGTGTCAGATGACCAAACGGCAATCGATTTGATTAATGATTATGGACCTGAACATTTTATTATCTGCGTTGAAAATGAAATTTTTTATATAGATAATATTTTAAATGCGGGCTCTGTTTTTATTGGGAATTATACGCCCGAAAGTGCAGGTGATTATGCTTCAGGAACCAATCATACACTGCCGACCAACGGTTATACCAAACAATACAGCGGTGTAAATTTGGATAGTTTTTTGAAGAGTATGACATTTCAAAAAATAACCGAGCAAGGAATACAGGAAATAGGGAAAGCCATTGAAGTCATGGCTGAAGCGGAAGGTTTGCAAGCGCATAAAAATGCAGTAACCTTGAGATTAAAAAGTTTGAAAGAATAAAATATAAGATAGTTAGTAGGTCCCCTTCTTATTTTCAATGAGGGGTGCCGGCAGGGCGGGGTGATCTACTTCGTAACACAAATGGTTAAAAATTTCCGGTAAGGTTCAGCAAATACCTCTCTGGCTGTCGCCACGTTCCCTTGAAAAAAGGGAGTACCAAAGAGATTAAAATTTATAGATGAGTTTCAATTTAGAAAACATAATTAGAGAAAACGTAAAAGCCCTAAAGCCCTATTCTTCGGCCCGTGATGAATATGTTTCGGACGGTTCTCAAATGGTTTTTCTAGATGCCAATGAGAATCCGTTTGAGAATGGAGTGAATCGTTATCCCGATCCGCAACAACGGAGTCTGAAATCAGTTCTGGCAGAACAGAAAGGTGTGGCTGTCGAAAATATATTGTTGGGTAATGGCAGCGATGAAGTATTGGATTTGATTTTTCGTGCTTTTTGTGAGCCTAAGCTAGACAATATTATTTCGCTACCACCGACTTATGGCATGTACAAAGTGCTATCCAGAATCAATAACATCGAAAATCGAGAAGTGCTTTTGACCCAAAATTTTCAGCCTGATATTGAAGAGGTTTTAAAACAGGTCGATAAGCGCTCAAAATTGCTTTTTCTTTGTTCTCCCAATAATCCTACGGGTAATAGTTTTTCCGAGACAGCAATTATTGAGTTATTGAAAAATTTTAATGGATTGGTGGTTATCGATGAGGCTTATATCGATTTTTCCAGTAATCAAAGCTGGGTTTCCCGTTTGACTGAATTCTCAAATTTGGTAGTTACCCAAACGTTGTCGAAAGCATATGGGCTGGCAGGAATCCGGTTGGGTATATGCATAGCATCAAAAGAAATAATCGCTGTCTTAAATAAAATCAAACCTCCATATAATGTCAATGAACTGACCCAAGCAAGCGCTATGAAGAGAATATTGGATAAACCACGGGTAAATTTCGAAGTTGCTGAAATACAAGATCAAAAGAAGTTTTTATTAAGCGCATTGCCCCAGATAGCATTTATCAAAACAATATTCCCCTCCGACGCTAATTTTCTATTGGTGAAAGTAGATGATGCGAACAAGCGGTACGAGCAGTTACTCACCAAGGGGGTCGTTGTCAGAAATCGTAGTGCGCAGCCACGCTGTGAAAACACTTTGCGTTTGACAGTAGGTACTGCAGATGAAAATATTAAGCTGGTTAGCGTATTAAAAGATTTACAGTCATGAAAAAAGTACTATTTATTGATCGAGACGGCACCATCATCAAAGAAACTGTAGATGAACAAATCGATGCTTTTGAAAAGATGATATTCTATCCGAAGGCATTTACGTATTTAGGAAAGATTGCCAAAGAATTGGACTATGAATTGGTCATGATTACTAATCAAGATGGCTTAGGCACCGATATTTTCCCCGAAGATACCTTCTGGCCCGTACACAATTTTATCTTGAAGTCTTTCGAGAATGAAGGTGTGGTTTTCGACAAGGTGTTTTTAGACCGTACTTTTCCCCATGAAAATGCGGATACTAGAAAACCGGGGACAGGTTTGTTGACCGAATATTTTTCAGCAGATTATGACTTGGAGAATTCTTTTGTGATTGGTGACCGTTTGACCGATATGGAACTGGCTAAAAATATTGGTTCTAAAGGTATTTTCATTAATGATAATACAAACCTAGGAAGTGGTGAGATTACCGTTAAACGAAAGGAATTAAACACCGTAATCGCTTTGGAGAACAATGATTGGGAGAATATTTACGAGTTCTTAAAGTTAGAAAATCGGGTTTCCGAAATCCATAGAAAAACTAATGAGACTGACATTCGAATAAAAGTGAATTTAGACGGTACCGGTAAAAGTAATATCAAGACAGGATTGGCCTTTTTCGACCACATGCTGGACCAACTCGCCCGGCATGGACAAATGGATTTGGAAATAAAAGTCGATGGCGATTTGGAGGTTGATGAACACCACACCATAGAAGACACGGCAATCGCTTTGGGCGCAGTATTTCACAAAGCCTTGGGTACCAAGTTGGGTATTGAACGCTACGGTTTTTGTCTACCTATGGATGATTGCTTGGCCCAAGTGGCAATAGACTTCGGTGGACGCAACTGGCTGGTCTGGGAGGTAGATTTTATTAGAGAAAAAGTAGGTGATATGCCCACAGAAATGTTCCATCATTTCTTTAAGTCCTTTACCGATGGTGCAAAGGCGAATCTAAACATCAAAGCCGAAGGCACGAACGAACACCATAAAATAGAAGCAATTTTTAAAGCGTTTGCGAAGTCCATTAAAATGGCGGTAAAACGTGATGTCGAAAAGATGGTGTTACCATCTACAAAGGGAGTACTATGAAAATTGTGATTATAAACTACGGAGCCGGAAACATTCAAAGTATCAAATTCGCAATCCAAAGATTGGGCTATGACGCAGTATTAAGTCATGATGTAGAAGAAATCCAAAAGGCGGACATAGTAATTTTTCCGGGGGTAGGTGAGGCGAGCAGCGCGATGAAAAAATTAAGGATCAGTAGATTGGATAGAATTATCCCCGATTTAAAACAACCTGTTTTGGGTATTTGTTTGGGAATGCAGTTGATGTGTAACTCGACGGAAGAGGGCACCACCGAAGGTCTCAGAATCTTCGATACCAACGTGGTCAAATTCTCCAACAGGGTAAAAGTACCTCAGATAGGCTGGAACCAAATCTCAAATTTAAAATCTGGGTTATTTGAAGGTGTCGAAGAGAACGAGCATATTTATTTGGTACATAGTTTCTATGCTCCGCTATGTAGCGAAACCATTGCCGAGTCGGAATATGAATTAAAATATAGTGCGGCCTTGCAAAAGGATAATTTTTATGGAACGCAGTTTCACCCAGAAAAGAGCAGTGTAGTCGGTGAACGAATTTTGAAGAATTTTTTAATGCTTTAAGAATTGATAAACTATTCTATCTCAGCGGATAAATCGAAACTAGACTTTGAGCTAATTCATGATTATATCAGAAATCAATCCTATTGGGGCATGGAAAGAACCGTGGAACAGACTCGGGCAACCATAGAAAACTGTTTGTGTTTCGGTATGTATTCCATAACACATGAACAAATGGGTTTTGCAAGAATAATAACTGACTACGTTTTTTTCGGCTATATCATGGATGTTATAATATTCGATAAATATCAAGGTAAGGGATACGGTAGTAAGTTAATAGAATTTTTACTCGATCACGAAAAACTAAAGAGTTTGCAAACAATAGCCTTAAAAACAAAAGACGCGCATTCAATTTATGAGAAGCATGGATTTAAAAAGGTTGGAGATTCACCATTATGGATGTCCATTGACAGACAAAAACTAGACTAAGTATAATCATGAGGATAATCCCGGCAATAGATATCATAGATGGTAAGTGCGTAAGGCTCTCCAAAGGAGATTATGATACAAAAAAGATATACAACGCAAATCCATTGGAGGTCGCTAAAAACTTTGAAGCACACGGCATTCAATATTTACATCTGGTCGATTTAGATGGCGCAAAATCGAAGCATATCGTAAACCATAAAATATTGGAACGTATTGCTTCAAAAACAAATTTAAAAATTGACTTTGGGGGCGGATTGAAAACTAATGATGATTTACGAATTGCTTTTGAAAGTGGAGCAAGACAGATAACCGGGGGAAGTATCGCGGTAAAAGACAAAGAAACATTTACCAATTGGATCGAGACCTATGGTGCGGATAAAATCATCTTAGGTGCAGATGCCATGGATGAAAAAGTTGCTGTTTCCGGCTGGCAAGAAGAGTCATCAGAAGAGTTGATTCCGTTTATTAAAGCATATCGACAAAAAGGAATTGAATATGTTATTTGTACAGATATTTCAAAAGATGGAATGCTAGAAGGGCCATCATTTGATTTGTATAAGAGGATTTTGCAGAATTGTGATGGAATTAACCTGATAGCTTCCGGCGGAATATCAACTTTTGATGAACTTCCTAAATTAGCAGAGATGGGCTGCGAAGGAACAATTATCGGGAAAGCGATCTATGAAAATAGAATAAGTTTGATACAGTTGGAACAATTCATTTTATCTGAATGAGTACGGGAATCAAAGTTATTGCTGAATTTGTAGAAAATGCAATCTACCGTATGGATGAAAGTACCCGAATGGTAAAGAAAGGTTTAACGCATATTTCTGAGAAAGAACTTTGGTCGAGACCAAATGAATCTTCAAATAGTATTGCCAATTTGATTTTACATCTTTGTGGAAACATTACCCAGTATGCCATCTCATCACTTGGTTCAAAGGAAGATATACGTGATAGGGATACTGAATTCAGCATTCATTCTAACCTAACAAAAGCAGAATTGCTTAAAAAGTTGACCGATACCGTTGAAAAGGCAAAATCTATGATTAGGGACGTCAGTACGAACGATTGGTTGCGCAAACGCGATGTGCAAGGATACACTTTTTCAGGTATTGGCATAGTCATTCATGTCATAGAACATTATTCGTACCATACCGGGCAAATCGCCTTTTGTGCAAAACAATTGAAAAATAAAGATCTGGGTTTCTACAATGGTGTAGACCTAACCGTTAAGAATAAAATCTGAAATGTTAGCAAAACGAATTATACCTTGTCTTGATATCAAAGACGGCCGTACAGTAAAAGGAGTTAATTTTGTTGATTTACGTGATGCCGGAGATCCGGTCGAACTGGCAGAAATCTATAGTAAGGAAGGAGCTGATGAACTGGTTTTTTTGGATATTTCCGCTACGGAGCAACGAAGAAAAACACTTGCCGAATTGGTATACCGTGTGGCCGAAAAAGTAAACATTCCGTTTACTGTGGGCGGTGGAATTTCTTCTGTCGAAGATGTCGATATCTTGTTGCAAAATGGGGCGGACAAAGTTTCCATTAATTCTTCGGCTGTAAAAAATCCACAATTGATAAATGATCTGGTGGCAAAGTTTGGTTCACAGTGTATTGTTGTTGCAATTGATGCCAAACAAATCGACGGCGAGTGGATTGTTCATTTGATGGGAGGAAAAGTGCCGACCGAACGCAAGCTTTTCGAATGGGCTAATGAAGTGGAAGAGCGTGGTGCAGGAGAAATTTTGTTTACCTCAATGGACCATGACGGTACCAAAGACGGATTCGCAAATAAGGCATTGGCCAGATTATCCGAGGAATTGAATATACCTATTATTGCCTCCGGTGGGGCAGGGAATATGCAGCATTTTGCCGATACCTTTGTAGAAGGAAAGTCCGATGCGGCATTGGCGGCAAGCGTTTTCCACTTTAAGGAAATCCCTATCAAAGATTTAAAAGAGAAATTACAGGAAAGCGGCATTCCAATCCGCATTTAAAAAATTGGTTTAGTAAATTGATAAAGGCAGATTTTAAAGATAGAAAATTAGTAGTCGATATTTTAGTAGAGGCTTTTGAACCCCTTGATGATGATAATTCGATTAATTTTGTGGTAAAGCAAGATGACCGACGTTTAGAACGAATGCGGATTCTAATGGGCTATTTGTTTGATAAGGCTATGGATTCTGGAGAAGTATTTTTATCAGATAATCGGGCCAGTTGTCTTTTAATAAATTATGCGCATAAAGAACAGTTTACTTTAAGGGGGTTACTTTCAATGCTACGATTGGCGTTCAAGTGCATTGGTGTTGAACGGGTTGCCAAGGTTTTAAAACGGCAACGAATGGTAAAGCGCAATTATCCGAAGACCGATCACATCAGGCCAATGATTTTTGCGATTAAAAATGAGTTTAAGGGAGGGGCTACGGCCCCGAGATTGATTACGCAGGTTTTCGAAGAATTCAAAAAGAATACCTTACCGGTTATTGTAGATGCCACCTCTGAACACAATGTTCGGTTGTATCAAAAATTCGGATTAAACGTTGTTAATACAGAAGAGGCTTTGGGGTTTCCCATTTATCTTTTACGAATGAACTGATTTTGAAAATAGAATTTAAAAAATAATAGTGCCAAAGGTTTCGAAGGTCACTCCTTTTTTCAAGGAGGAGTGCCCTCAGGTTGGGGTGGTTGTTTTGGGATGCAAAAGGTTAATCATTTCGAAAGCTCGTTAGTGACCCCTCAGCCTATCGGTACCTCCCCTTGAAAATAAGGGGAGGACCCACATAAAAAAGGATTTAGATGTTATGAAAATAGATTTTACGAAAGATCCAGACGGGTTAGTACCTGCAATAATTCAAGACGCCACCACCAAAAACGTTTTGATGCTGGGCTATATGAACGAGGCCGCCTTCAAAAAAACCCAAGAAACCAAAAAGATCACTTTCTTCAGCCGTAGTAAAAAAAGGTTGTGGACAAAAGGGGAGGAGAGCGGTAATTTTTTGAACTTGGTCGATATCAAAAACGATTGTGACAACGATACACTTTTGATTTCCGTAAACCCTATTGGGCCTACTTGTCATACGGGTAGCGATACCTGTTGGAATGAAGAAAACATGTCGAACTTCGGGTTTCTATCCCAGCTGGAAAAGGTCATTGAACAGCGCAAAGCAGAAGCATCAAAAGACCCTGAACTTCGTCAGAATGTTAAACAAAGCTATGTAGTATCTTTATTTGATAAGGGCATCAATAAGATTGCACAGAAAGTAGGTGAGGAGGCAGTCGAAACTGTTATCGAGGCAAAAGATGATAATGACGAACTCTTCTTGTACGAGAGTGCAGATCTGTTATTTCATTATTTGATCTTGCTACAGGCTAAAGGCTTCACGTTGAAAGATATTGAAACCGAACTAAAGAAGAGACATAAGTAATCTTCAAGAGTCTAAAAAAATTTGATAAAGGTTCCTTCCCAAGCTAGGGGAAAGAACAAAATACAAAAAGGATTCAATTCCTATTTTTAATTTCAGAAGCCCCCGAAAGCCTTTTATTGTTTACCGTGGCATTTCCTTTATAGCTTAGTAAGCTTGCCCCTGAGGCTCTTATATCAATCGCTTCATACACGGAAAGAAAAGCTTCGCTGGCTCCTGACATTTCGATGTTAAGCCGTCCGACAACTAAGTCATAATCTTGAACATTGCTGCTTCCCGATAGGTTTGCATTTAACGCATTGACACTACCATAGATATTGGCTGTTGAAGCGCCGACCATATCCAAGATTAAACGTTCGGCCGTAACTTCCCCTGAAAAATCGGATGCCCCTGAGAGTTCGATTTTTGCATCTTCTGCTACCCATTCATTTTCCAATGTAAGATCAGTAGCCCCTGAAATATCAATTTTAGAAAGCCTTTTAGTGGTAATGTATGCATTCAAGGTGGCGTTCCCTTTTACATTGGTATATTTCTGTAGTTTGATGACCAAGTCATTGCCATCCTTTTGAACAATAATTCTATCCTGTATATTCTCGTTGGCATCGATTCGAATTCGTTCTTCGGTATCCGAAAAGGTTACATAGACATTAAAGGCGTTTGCGACTTTCAAGCCAGAATAGTCTGAAAAAGAAATTTCTCTTGAGGTCACTTCCCCAGAAGCTCTTATCGTCTCACGGTCGCAAGAAGTGAATAATCCTATGGAAAAGATAAGTCCGATACAAAAAGTTTTTGTTTTCATGTTGATGATATATTTGATTGATGATTTAAATTTTTATTGAGGTGTAGAATAGGTATCCATTGAAAATTTATTGGAAACCATTCATCGATTTCGGTTACTTCTTGAGAACCAATAGTTGTATTCTTTTTAAGGAATACTTGATTATCGTCAAAGAAGACCGCTTGGATATGCATTACGTCATGACAGATGTTGCACACTATATTGGTTTATTTTTCATTGTACATTCTTTTTATAGCGGTTGCGGCCCATATTGAAAACGCCCACTTTGACACCGATACCCCCCGAAAAACCGTTGAGTCTATCAATGGGACTGGTAGCGAGCTTGATTTTACTCGACATTCGGTATTTTACTCCTGCCTCAATCTGTAAATAGCGCGAGACATTAAAAAGGGCGTTGATGCCTGGTTCAAAAACGAAGATGACATCGACATCGTCATATTCGTCATTAATAAAATCGTCATCGAAATCATGGAAATCATCGGTGGTATAACCAACAGCACCGACACCAATAAGCATTGGAAACGACATGTTAACTTTAGATTTGCTAAAAAGTATGGGTTCTAAATGCAGTCCGCCATAACCGCCAATCAAATCATTTTCGATGTTACCAACAGTAATAAATTCTTGTTCGGAATAAAATACGGTACCGGCAAAACCAACTTCGAATTGTTGATTGGCAACATACGCTATCTTTAGCCCTGCGAAATACGTGTCCTCATTCTTGATTTCTCCAAAATGTGTGGTCAACCCTAGGTAAACCCCATGTACGACATTACTACGATCGTTAAATTCGAGATAATCTCCTGAGTCATCTTGTGACAGGTCTTGGGCAAATCCCGAAAACCAATTCACTAAGAGTACTAAGAGAATGATTGATTTTAATTGTTTCATTTTGATCGATTTTTGATTGAATTTTTTGATTTGTCTTTCAGCAGACAGGTTGATATTTAATAGACAACGTAATTGTTCAAAAGTTGCACTTGAGTGCATATATTTTGTTGAGCCCCTTTATTACCTATAGTTCCTTTAAAAGCACAACCCCTTTCCTTCCGCTAATAGAAATTTTACCCTGTGTCTCTTTACCGTATGTGGCATGGATCTCTCGTAATTTTTCTCCCTTATCCAATAGCTTTGACTCGACATTTTCAAATGATTTTGGTAAGCGTACTAGGCCTTCTTCCAAAGTGGCCTTAAACCGATGCGGGAAGTTGCTAATGTTCAGACTGATTTCTGAAGATTCTTGCTCGATAGCGATTTCGGCTTTGGGGTCTAAAATTTTTGAGATTCGTAAATCAGCGATCTTTAAGGTCAGGTCGACGTCTTTGATCAGGCGGTTCAACTCGATCGTCGAAAATTTCAGGGTACCGTATAGCGTACCAACTTCATCAATTGTCACTTCATCTTTATTCGAATAAAACTCAAGGGATGTCACTTTCTCTATTTGAACATCAGAGCCGCTGCTGGTCACCTTTATACTTTTGGCGTTTTCCATATCCAACGCTCCATTTTTAAGACTAATGGTTCCGTAGTTGATAGATTTCGCCCTGAGTTTCCCGTATTTAATTTCGATGTCGACCCTGTTAAGGTTTTCGTTGATCCAGAGATCGCCGTGTTCTACATCTGCCTTTAGTTCCCCAATCCAATCTTCGATGATGACATCGCCAAAGGTATTCGTCACTTTCAATTCAGCCTTAGAGGGCATGTATATAGTATAATCAATCTGTAAATTGCTTCGGTCATAATCAAAGGGATTCGCTTTTTCAAAAAGGTTACCAAAGAAGCTGCTACTCTTTTCGGCGATTTCGTAACCAATAGAAACAAAGTCACTGCTTTCTCGTATAATAGGATTGATCCTTAGCAATAACTCATTAGCAGTTTCTTTCTTGCGATGGATCACCATAATCGAAATAACCACTGAAATTTCATCCTTGTCCCATCCATAGAGATTGATATTCCCATACTTATTCTCCAAATTCAGTTCGCCAGCACCGGTCATTCTATATGTCTTTTCTATCTTTTTAGATACGGTTTCTTGCGCAGTAACCCCTTGCCCAAGGGTAAGCGCCAGCGCTACCCACAGTAGTTTTTTACAAAGTGTATCCATAATCTTCGTCTTGTATTTTAGAATCGTTTATTTGTTTCAATAGTTTTTCAATGAGCTCTATACGTTGTCTGTAATTAGAAACAATGGCCTCCAATATCAATTCATTGTCCAGATTTTTTTGCATCTCTTTGCGCAATTCTTTGTATTCGGCATCGAGTTCGTCCATAAAGGATAAAAACTCGGTCTTATCTTCTTCGGATAATTTCGGATGGTCTTTTACCAACTGCACTTGATAAGAGACCAAACTCGCATAGTGCATATCAATATCAAAAAGTTCCTTGGAGGCATACTGCGTCTCTACATCCGCATCGGATCCAAATACGGACAATCCGATAACTCCTACGATACCAATCAAAAGCACCACACTGGCAGCTATTTTGAGTATCGGCGATTTCCAAAGGGAAATCACTTTAGGTTCCTCGACTTTCAGCTCTGCCGAAATATTCGCCCACATTTTCGCACGGTCCGCTTTCTGATCGTTGAACTCCGCTGCATTCTCCCGTATGTTTTTTTCAAAATTGTCCATTACAAGGTCTTAATAATTTCAACTAATTTTTTCTTTGCCCGATGATATTGTGATTTCGATGTAGAGGTCGAAATTTTCAATATTTCCCCGATTTCATTATGATCGTAGCCCTCGATTAGGTAGAGACTAAGAATCTGTTTATAGCCATTTGGTAGTTTTTCAATACCGACCTTTACTTTTTTAATTTCGATTGCTTCCACGGTTTCATGGGGGTCATTGTGTAAATGAAACTCGTGGTCTTCCATCGGTACGACCAGAATCCGTTTTGCCTTGAGGTAGTTGATGCTTTTGTTAATGACGATCCGTTTTAACCAAGCCCCGAACGTACTCTCATATTTAAAGCCGGCCAGGTTTTTAAAGGCATTGACAAAACTGTCCTGAACGATATCTTCGGCATCCTCTTTATTGCCCAACATCCGCATGCCGATATTGTACATGGCATCCACATAGAGCTCATACAACTGGCATTGTGAGCGGCTGTGGCCTGTCTTGCATTTTTCTACAAGCGCTTTATGCGTAAAACGGATATCGGTTTCCAATGAATTCAACTTGGTTTTAACCTACTCAATTGGCTTATTGTTACTCTAAAGACAATGCGAATTTAAGATAGTTGCACGAGGAAAGAAAAAAGTATGAGGTACGAGATACTAAGTACGAAGTTAAAGTTGAAAATTAAAATACAACGTGTTTAAAAAAAAGAAATCTTGTACCTCTAACCTATTATCTAATAGGTCTTAATGCTACTTAATTCCCTTTCTCCTAATTTGTAAAATAATCGAAACAAAGAGGAAGCACGAATTATAATTGTCGATTTCTAAACGTTTGAATCCGCT
>CAZRIE010000056.1:0-27909 GCA_964600075.1 uncultured Flavobacteriaceae bacterium | reverse complement strand
CAAGAGGAAAGAAATAGCAACAAGGTTGCTGTGAATAGCAATACAGCTGATTTAGGTTGATTAGATTTCATTTTTATATTGATTTTAATTGAATTTTAAAGACAAAAGGACATTTATATCCTTTATTATGCGCAAAGGTAACATGGCCCTTTATGTCAAAACATGACACTTGTCATGTTTTGTACTTATGCTTTTGCAATTTCAAGTGCCTCGATTTCCAAAGTCAACGCTTCCAAAGCATCTTTACCACAGAGAAAGTCATATAGAATTTTCGCTTTCGACGATTTAAACACCTCCGTAGAACTGGTAAAAAGTGATTCGTAATAGGCGATTCCCTCGTTTAAATTCTTGGCAAATTTCAATAGATACCGTTTTTGTTTTTCGGTAAAGGCCCTACGGGTCTCGGCAATTTGATCCTCCAGGTATTTCAGATATATGGTAAGCTCTTTGATAAACATATTGGGTCTATCGGTTCGGGAAATTAGGTTTGCCCTTCCGTAAATCTGGTCTAGCATTTCTGATAGGGAAGCAATCTTTGAAAAATAGGCCATATTCGGTCCTGGACAGATCGAAACGCCTTCGCCCTCGGTTTTGGTATCCAATCCGTAAGCCAACAGAGCCGAAGTGCCCAGCCCGACACAGGTACAGGACTTTTCGGTGATTTTGGCGTACCGCAGTTGGTATTCTTCCGAAGAAATGGATTCCTTTTCCAGTTCCTGCAATTTTAAATGTTGGTACTGGCGCGAGGCGGTACAAAGGCCTTCATCTTTATACTCTTTGTTCAGGGAGACGAACTTTTTGGGGCAGGCACTACCGGGCCTGTCTTTTGCCAGATTCTTTTCTTTTTCCAGATCCTTGGTATTTCCCCTTAAACTATGGAATGGAATACCCAAAGGCGAAATGTTGCTCAAATAAAGATCTTCTTCTTTGGCGGCCACCAATTGATTCAAAGTCCCCTTATCTACCGTAGAAGCTTCGGGAACCAACAAAAATGGTGTGCCCCAGCCCACGGAATCCACTTCGTAATGATCCATAATAAACTCGTGTTCTTCAGAAGTTCCTACACCGCCTTGGGCCGAAATTTTTAAGGGCAAGGGAATTTTGGGAACGTGGCGTTCTTTCTGCTCCAGTGCCGCAACCATCAATTGGTGAACCTCCGCTATCAATGCTTCTTTATTGGTTTTGAACTGCTCTAAGATCGGCCCCAACAGATAGCCATCGGTCGCAAAAGCATGGCCACCGCAGTTGAGGCCGGATTCAATACGGTATTCGGATACCCAAATGCCTTTTTTGGCCAAGAACTTGCCTTGGATCAAGGCAGAACGGTAGTCGCTGACTTTCAAGACGATCTTCTTTTTAAGGTTTCGGTCGGCATCGGGATAAAAATCATCGAACTGCTCCAAATAACTATACAATCTGGGGTTCATTCCTGCGGAAAGAATTACGGAAGAATTCAAGCCACTATTCGCAAAGCCCCGTAACGCAGCATGGGCATCGTTAAATTCTGTGGACAATTTTTCCTTTTTGATATAATTGTCCTTATCCACCTTGGTCATGATGTTGACGTCGATACTGCCCATGGACATGTGCGTCTTGACCCAAGTACCGATTTCTTCTAGGTTAAAATAATCTTTGGTCAACTGCTCGAACTCCTGTTTAAAGGTGGAAGTATCGGGCAGCCTATTGAAATATTCCTTGATGTCGTTCGCTGTTTCGACCGTAGCATTTTTGAATTCCTCGAATTTCTTTTGGGCAAGTTCTTGGATTAGGTCGAGATACGAAGTAATCCGCTTCGCCCTGAAGTCTTCCATTTTATCCGTGATTTCAGTATAGGGAATTTCAAATTTTTCGCAATACATTTTTCGCAGTTTCTCTAAAAGGATGTCATCTACCAAGGAAATTACAGAATCGATCCCGAACCGGGAAACCTTTAAGGGCGTATCGATCGTGAATCCTATTCCCATTACGGGGATGTGGAAAGAATGTGCTTTTGTCATTTTTTATCGATTTAATATTCGTTCTATAACTAATAGGAATCAGATTATTATCAGGACGATTCCCATAAAGACCAGTACATAGGCCGTAATGGCGATCTTCCAAAAATTATGGGCAACTTTCAAGTCCATAAACTCAAAGGCAACGCCCATGAATTTGATAGCGGACAATACCAAGATCCCCACGACGGCATATTCCTGAACCGTACCCGACAGAATGCCCGCGAGTATCGTCAAGACCAGCAGTATCGCCCAAGTATATAGTGTGCGTTTATCCATTTTAAAAGAGTAGATAAATGATGGGGAACAGCAACAGCCATATCAAGTCGCACATGTGCCAAAAGGCCGCGCTGGCTTCAACATCTTCCATTTTCGTCGAGGAATTTTCCTTCTTCAATCCAAAATAAACGGATGTCAAAATGATCAGGCCGACTATGACGTGTATGACATGAAACAGGGTCAGCAACCAGTAAAAGGTGAAAAAGGTATTGTACCCGAGCCCCAGGCCTGCATCTATTTTTGAACTGTATTCAACCGATTTCACCACCAAGAAAAGCAATCCGAACAACATGGTCGCCGCTAAGAATTTAAGGGATTTCTTTCTTTCCCCGGCCTTAAGCTTTTGCACAGAGACGGCCATAAAAAATCCGCTCGTCAATAGGAACAGGGTGTTTATTGTGCCATAAATCGGGTCTAGCAATAACCGAGATGTGTGAAAAATATCGGGTTCTTGTTTCGCACTGTAGACCATGGCGACCAAAGCCATACCAAAGGTAATCAGCTCTAGAAAAATAACGATCCACAAGAGCATGCCCCCTGGCGGATAGTAGATGTTCTTTGTTTCGATAGTTGGGCTTTCCATAGGCTATCTATTTGTCGGTATTTGTGAACAAGGTCGGTTTGATGGTAACCATGACCCAGCCCCAATTGTTGGTATTGCCGTCAAAATTATTTTTTATCGTTTCCATGCCGTCAGAGGCAAAGAGATGGGAATATCCACCGAAAAAGACAATGTTTTTATCAAGCGTATAAGAATAGACCAGGTCCAGCTCCGTACCAAATTGGCGCGACACGTTTGGTGCAATTTCGGATGGAGAAGTAAAGTTGTGCAAAGCCATGGCTACATTTGACTTTTGGTTTAGGGCCAGCTTGGCCTTGGCATAAAGGTCCAAAAGCCCTACGTTGTCGCCGTGGTTTCCAACATAAAAATAGTCCATCAACCCGTTGAATTTATGGTTGGTGCCATAAAAGGGCGTAAAGGCCTTATTTTCTCCATTAGAAGGGGTTCCGTTATCGTTTCCGCTTTGTAGTTCGATGCCGAGAGTCAGCGTCCAGGGTCCTGAAAGCTTGTAATTGCCCTCCAATGCCATTAAATAGGCACTTAGGTCATTGTTGGCAACATCCTTCCCGAATTGGTAATACAAATTTGATATCAAGCCGAGTGCCCCTATTCTATAGTTCATATGACTGCCCATAGTCCGGGAATATCTTATTTCATTATTATCGGAATCGACTGCATCAATAAATTGCATTCCATTGTTCAAAAAAAGGAAACTGGCCCTAAAATTCTGCCAATCTTTATGCACCCAAGCATACTGAATGCTCTTATAGGTGCCTGGGGTGGTCAGAGTCGAACCCGTTAAGTTTTCAGAATCCTGATTGAACGCAAAGCCCAAATCGAACTTGATTTTTTCATCATTGTACCTTAAAAGTGCGGCATCATGGCTTCGGGCCTGCTGCGCCCAGCCCACATTTCCAAAAACACGATGGTCATCATAGGAAATTTCTTGCCGCCCGAGTTTTAACGAAAATTTTTCGTTGAACAAGATTTCTCCCCAAGCTTGGTGGATGCCGATTCCATTTTTGTCCGTTTTGTTCAATTGGGGAACGTCGCCCCAGACCCTTACGTCTTGAAGGCTTAGATAGAAATTCAGCTTTTCTGTGGTATAACCTGCATTCAGGCGTGTGCGTTGTGAGATAAAAGCGGCCGGATCTTCATTATCGGGAAAGAGGGTCTTAAAGCCATGTCTGTATTCAAAACGGGGACGAATTTCGGCATCGACCGTAAGTTGAGCCTTAACGTTCGCGATTAAGAATAGGAAAAACAGGAACGCTAGCTTCTTGGTCTGGTGCATTCGGAATTATTTGCAATTTGCAGTTGTAAAATACCGAACAAAAAAAGTGTTAGAATATGATATTTATCAGGTTTTCTGCAAGTGACGAATAAGCCGGTGAAAGTAAACTATCCGCTCCGGATGCAAGTGAGCAGGGTAAATGAAGTGCCTAAAGTCGATTCATTCGTGAGTTAAATAAAAATTTTCTTGAAATCGACTATCCTTGAGGCGGAGCCATAGAAGTATTTCCCCGATTTCATTTTGGCCTCAAGGCCAAAAACCGAAATATTGAATTTAACCTCACCCAGAACTTCCGAAAATGGTAGTTCCGACCTCTCCAAAGGAGAGGTAAATTAGGCTATTTTAAAGATGTACGAGTACTGGCATTACATGGGTAAAGCAGCAAGTAAAAATTCATATTTGGAATTTTATTCTATTTAACTCCGACTATAAAGCCGTAATTACTTTGCCAAGATGTAATTTTGCTGTTAGAACACCCTAAATAATCATAGAATGAATGACGGGCTAGGCCGAATACTCTACAATTATCTTCTAAAAACAGGGATGAGCGAAACCCAGGCTTCCTATCTCAACCTTTTGGTTTTGCTGACAAGTGCGTTGATCTTGGCATGGTTGCTCGACCTTATATTCTGGAAAGTGCTACGCACGTTGTCGTTAAGATTAGCGCGACAATCCAAGACCGATTTTGACAATTTCTTGGTATCCAATAATGTGCCGCGCTATGCAGCCCATATCATTCCATTGTTGGTATTGTTCGAGCTTATACCCTTTGCCTTTATCGGTTTTGAATTCAGTGGAGGTATTGCCTTGAAAATACTCCAAATTCTGTTTGTGGTATTGACTCTTTTTTTAGTTAAAAGCCTTTTTAGAAGTACGAACGATTACCTAAAGACCAAACCAAGGTTTCGAGACAAACCGATGGACAGCTACATTCAGGTCTTTATGATTTTTGCCTGGTTCGTTGGCATCTTGGCCATAGTTGCAATAATTACAGATGTTCAAATCTGGAAATTTTTTACTGCACTTGGTGCAGGTTCTGCCGTTATCCTATTGATATTCAAAGATTCCATTCTTGGCCTGGTAGCCAGCATACAGGTCAGCATCAACGATATGTTGCGTATTGGCGATTGGATTACTTTCGATAAATACGGGGCCGATGGTGATGTCATCGAAATTTCCTTGGCCACGGTAAAAGTACAGAATTTTGATATGACGATAACCACCATCCCGACCTATGCTTTGATCTCCGATTCGTTCCAGAATTGGCGCGGCATGCAGGAATCGGGTGGAAGGCGTATCAAGAGGGCATTGATAATCAGTCAAAAAAGTATTCGTTTCTTGACCGACGAGGATGTAGACTCCTTTAAAAAAATTCAACTCATCCAACCGTATATCATCGATAGAAGCAAAAAGATAAATGCTTACAATGTCGAGAAAGAAAGCAACAAAGAATTAGCCATAAACGGAAGGAACCTTACCAATATCGGCGTATTTCGAAAATATGTAAACGATTATCTACAAAACCATTCCGCTATTAACGATGGCATGACCTTAATGGTACGTCAGCTAGCTCCTACCCCGCAGGGCATTCCTTTGGAAATCTATGCCTTTAGCGCAGACAAGCGCTGGGAAAACTATGAATATGTAATGGCCGATATTTTTGACCATCTTTTGGCGGCGTTGCCGTATTTTGATTTGCAGGTCTTTGAACTGCCGGTTTCGTTGTTCGGAAATTCACAGGAAAAACCCTGACAAATTACTGTATACCATGGTGATCGGTCTCAAAACGCATATCAAAATTGCACTGGCTTACTTTCTGTTGGCCGCATTGCTAGGGGTCCTATTGCGGTTTTTTACGGTTTTTGGTATTCCCATAACGTACAAGTATTTTGTTCATACGCATTCTCATATTGCCTTGTTGGGGTGGGTGTATATGGCCTTGACAACCTTAATCTATAAATCGTTCATTGAAAGTTCGTCAACGCAAATAAAATATCTTAGGGTTTTTTGGTTTACCCAAATGACAGTGATCGGAATGTTGCTGACCTTTCCGTTTCAGGGGTACGCACTTTTCTCCATTATTTTCTCTACCCTATTTTTGTTTGCTTCCTACTGGTTCTTTCGGTTTTTTACGAAACATGCCAAATTGGAGTTTAAAAAAAATAATTCGTACAAATGTGTCAAATGGGCACTTTGGTTCATGGTGATTTCAAGTTTGGGCCCTTGGGTACTCGGTATCATCATGAATACTTTGGGTGCCGAATCTATCTGGTACCGGATGGCCATTTATTTTTATCTGCATTTTCAATACAACGGTTGGATGGTATTGGCCTTGTTCGGTTTATTGTTTTTTGTACTGGAACAAAATGAAATACCACTTCCGAAAAAGACGTTCAAAAGCTTCTTTTGGGCAATCAACCTAGGAATAGTACTGACCTTCTTTCTATCTACTTTATGGGCAGTGCCTTCCCTCATGCTCTATATTTTGGGAGGTATCGGGGCACTGTTTCAACTGTACGCCCTCTTGGTAGTACTTCGATTTATTGGTTCGTCCAAAAATAACTTAAAAACGATTTTTACAAAATTTCAAAAAAAGCTGTTACGCACCGTTTTGATTTTATTGTCGGTCAAAATGCTGCTTCAGTTACTTTCGGCAATACCGTATTTCTCGAGTCTCGCGGCTACATATCTTGACCTTACCATTGGCTATCTGCACTGGACGTTTTTAGGCGTCGTAAGCATTACCCTTTTTGTGCTCTTGCACTATCTCGAATTACTTTCTATGGCCAAAAGAACGTATCATCTTTATTTGTTGGGCTTTATCGTTACCGAGGGCTTGATATTCTATAAGGGTATAGCCGCTTGGCAAGGCTACCCCGTTTTTAAAGACTACCCCATGGTATTGGCAATCGGCAGTTTATTGATCCCTCTAGGGCTGCTATTCCTGTTTCTGTCGAAACATAAAGAAAAACCCTAAGAGACTGTTATTAGGGGGAATACTTTGAGGAAATACGCAAAAAGAAAAGCATTGTTAACATAAAGGAGTATACTGTGCATCATTCTATCACCCTATCCCAAATACTTTATGAAGCACATAATTGCTAGAACTTAGCTTTGGTCAACCATTTATTTTCCCCTCAAATTCGGGGCAGTCCAACCGAATATCTTGGTTCAGGAGGTTTTTCTCCAGCAAATTACAGTAATCCGTTTTTTTATTTTTTTGATAGAAGGTACAGCCGAAACAGGTGCGTTGTACGGTAAGAATTCCGATGTGATTCAGTCTATAGATCAGTTTGCTCAAGGTATCAAAAACACTATCAAGATCGGTCGGCCGAATAGTCTCTATCTGCGTTTTTAAAGGGTTTGCAAAGTCGTTTGTTTCGGCTACTATCTTTTTACCCAATGGGGATAATTGTAGGGTGTAACTACGTCCGTCGGGAGATGAAAAGTCTTTGACAATCATTCCTTTCCGATCCAAAACTTTGATGGCATCACTTACCGTTGGTTTTGTGATATTGAATTCTCTGGCAAGATGGCTGACGTTACAGAGTTCCTGTTTGTGAAAAGTGATAAAAATAAGCAGCTGTATTTGAATGGGGCTCAAACCCACTAACTTTGCTTTTTCCCAAAGTAAAACTTTGAATACTTCCGAAATTCGCTCAAGACCTGCAACGATTTTACTGGAAATCTCCTTTTCTTGTTGTGCTGGATTAAAAACGCTGTTATCCATCATAAAAAAAGCCCGGCGAGATTTGTTCGACAGGCAAAGTTAGTAATCCTAATTAATTAATGGACTTGATTAATCACAATTTTCCATTTCGATAATGGTATATGCCTGTTCGCGTATTTTTACAACCATTTCCTCTGACGCTCTTTCTACATGGCAAAAGCGACATTCGTTTGTGGTCAAATCACGCTTCTCAATGGATTTCGATTTCAAATAATCCTTTCCAAAATCAAATATCATTCTTTCATCTTTTAATTCACAGGGCACGAGAATATCGAAGTACATTCTTCGCCCATCTTCCCGTTGTACATAGGTATCCCAGACTGAAATTTTCATAACCATATTATTTAAGTTTTCCAATAATCGTTCGCTTTGGCTACCGTTCGGTAATGAATGGGGATGACCTGTGAGGCAGCAATTAAAAACGCTGCGTTATCGTCATATTGCCCGCGTCCTTTTTTTAGTTTATCCAAATCCGGGTTGCGTATATTTTACACCCATTCTTGCGAGCTTAATAGCCAGTTCACAACCTTCTTGGGGGCTGCTTGTCTTTAAAGGCTCCAACCAATTTTCCATTTATTCCTGTTTTACAGTAAAAGGTAAGGACAAATCGCCACTAGCAATACTAAAGACTTCGTAAACCCCTAGCATGGGCAAGTCTTCCTTACTGGTATTGACTTTCAAAAATGCGGTCACACCATCATAACTATAATCGACTCTATTGTTTATACGATAGTCGGGTATTACCACTTTTATGGCGCTACTTTTTGCGGATACAGGATACCCCGGAGAATCCATATACATTGGCATTCCAGGATTGGTTGGTGGAAGTACCACGGTCTTATCGGCCTTTTTGAACTCTTTGACCGAAAGGCCGCCAGCAACCCTTTTATCCTCCTGTAAGATTACCCAATGTGGATGCCAGATGACGCCGTCATTGTCATAAATTTTGTCGCTATTCTCGTCCCATAAGGGGGTGTCATCAAAATCAGGATGCGATGTTAGGGCAAGAGCCACAATACCTTCGGTTTGACTAAACCCTACATCGGTCGATTTTAAAGTAGTCGGAAAAACGTATCCCAATACTGGGGCACCATCTAATTGACCGACTTTAGTAGGGGTGGTTTTTCCTGCCGTACCTTTCACTTGTATCTCCCAAAGGGTTACGCCCATATCGGAATGATGGGTTACGTTCACTTCTTTAATGGTGAAGTCTTCATTTTTATATTCGCTTTCTTGGGAAAAGGCCTCTGCGATTGTCCCTAAAAGGATCAAAGTTGAAAATAATACTACGATAGATTTCATTTTTGTTCTGGTTTTATAAAGTTATGGCAGCTAATAAAACTTAGGATTCCTAACTTTATAGATTAAAAAATTAGCCTTTAACATCTGCCATCGATGCACCAAAATTGATGTGCAATGTATTTCCGCTAGGTGTAACCAAAGCGGGAACAGATTTAACCCCCGCTTCTTCCGCTTCGGAAATTCTTGATCGGTCTTCTCCGATATTAACTACTTCAACATTTTCGGAACCGACCAAGTTAACGATGTCATATTCTGCGCTTACGCATACAGGACATCCCGCATGATAAAAAATTGATTTACTCATTTGACCTTGTTTTTAAGTTTTTGCAATAGTGCGCCACAAATATAGTAAGGATTCCTAACTTTACAAATTAAATAGCGATTTTAACTATATTGGAGAATGATATGAACAACATTCTTCCAAGGTAAATTCTCTAGTTATCTCCGACTATTTTAAAGACCAGGCCATTTAATTCGGAAGTAACCGGAATTTGGCAGGCCAAACGACTTTCGGGAGAACTGACCTTTATTTTTGATAGGGTTAGTTTTTCATCGGCACTCATCTTTTCAGAAATCGCACCTTCAATAATCTGAATATGGCAGGTGCCGCACCAGGCCCTTCCTTTACAGTCTCCCCAATCTTCGATATATTTATCGAAGAGCAATTCCATAAGGCTGTGGTATGCATGAGTCTTGAAGTCTGCATGGCATTTTTCATCGAACTCGTTAAAATAGGTCAGGCTGGTCATCGAGACGGGCTTTTTATACCTTTCGCTAGTAGTTTTTCAAATTAAATTGGCTATGATAACCACACAACTGAACACCACACTTGCTAGTAATAGATTAAATGTGGTCTTTGACTTCAGTTGTGCTAATACAGCACCGTTATAGGCCATACATAATATGGTAACCAAAAAAACTATGACCATTTTGGTGACCGTCAGCATATCGTTCATCAACAACATCATTGCCGCCGCGGAACCGATACAACTTTGTGGTATGATGGCAATGGAGGCGTAGCCTGTTTGTTCCCTTTTGAATTCGGCCAACGCATTATAATAAACCTTCAAAAGTCTATTCTTTTTGTCATTAGTCCCAGAATGGGTCATCGGTATTGTCATTGAATTTTTCATCGGTATGTGATTTTGAAATTGTTTCTAATTGTTTTTAGGTAGCCACTTTCAGTATTTCATCAGTATAGCATTAAACCATTAGTGTCAGTTTTTTTTCCAACATCTCAGCTTTTGGAAAAAGGATATTATTCTCTAAATGTATATGCCTATGCAGATCTTCCTCAAATTCTTGAAGCAATGAAAAGGCGACACGATAGGTATTGCAGGCATCTGAGGGGGCATTGTAATCAGTACTTAGTGCCGCTATTTGTCTAAAGCGTTCGCCTTCATTATCATGTTCTTGCATCATCATTTGTATGGGGTTGCTTACAGTGCCGAAATGCGGTTTGCCAAGATCTTCTTTTTGTTGTTCGGCCTTTACCATTTTACGTACCCAAGGGAAGAGTAGCAGTTCTTCCTTTTTCATGTGCATGGCCAGTTCGCCGGCAGATGCCTTGAAATGCTCATTGATTTCCAATAATTCGGGATGCCTTTTGCCATGTACCTTACAAAGTTTAACGAGATACTGCTTTAAAACAGGAATACGTTCTTCGACATAACGATGGTGTTTCTTTTCGATATAATCCGCAAGCAAATCTAAAGGCCACGATTTAAAATCGGTGTTGTCGTTATTGTTTTGTTGTTGTACTTCGTCTATTTCCCGTAATAGTGCATCGGCATCTAACTGATGTTTTTCAGCCACTTCTTGAAGGCTACGGTTTCCCTTGCAACAAAAATCTATCTTGTGGTTTTTGAATACCTGTGCGGTGCGGTAGTCTTCAGCAACCATTTGGCCGATTGTTTTTTCGATGATATTGTTCATGATGTATCTATTTTGATTACTACATATTTTATACTACTTACTGTTCTCGAGTTATTTTTTAATGCCTTCTCCCCAGTTTTGTTTTTCGGTTTCCGTCCATAACGTTGGGAAGAATTTACGTTGCTGGTATTTCGGATGCAGATATTTTTTCCATTCCGAGCCGCCTGTTGCAGCCTTGTTTTCCCCTTTGCTGTTCAAGTAATGTTCTGCCGTGCTCAAATGTACTAAGGGCCAATCTACATTGTAGAGCCGGTCGAATTCCCTTAGTTTTTTCCTTAACTTTTTGGAGGGGTTTTTTAGGCTTAACAATTTATTCTCAAGAGTATTACCTTGTACTTTTTGGGCAAGACCAATTAAATTTTCCAAATATTTTTCCTCGAATTGGATTAGTGTTAGCGTCTTTTTTCCCGTTTTACGGTCCAATCCGGCATTTTTCCAATAAATATTTTCAAAATAATGAATTATATCAGGCTCTGCGGGCAGGCGTTTTTTACCCTCATTGTTGACCAAGCTTTCCAAACGCGTGCTTAAAATTTCGATATACCTGAACTGGGCACTCTGAAAACCACTGGCTGGGGTCAATGTTTTTCTGAACTCATTGTAATCGTCATAATTCATGCCGTGTTTCATGACATCGAAAGAAGTAATTAGCATAGCAGTGTAGCGGCTCAACCTTTCGATTTTAGAAATCAAAAAATCTTCTGTCGGGGTATTGACTTCAACAATCTGTTCTAGTTCGTGGCGCATCATTTTCAGCACAATCTCCGTCAACTGGTGGTACATGATAAATATGCTTTCGTCCTTAAAATGGGTTCGGGGCTTTTGAAGGGATAGTAGCGTGTCTACTTCAACGTAGTCCCAATATGTGATGGGTTTGGAATGTAGAAGACCCTGTAAGTGGGTCTCAGGGTTTTCACCCAATTGCTCGTATTTCTGTTTTATTTTCTTTTGTGTATCCAAAATAATTATTGTTAATAGGATAATTTTGTCCGATTTAAAATCAATTTTTTTCAACGCCTCAAGTAAGTACGTCCCATTTCAAGACCTTCCGTCATTTCATGGAGACTGGTATTTTCGAGCATTTTCTGTAGGTCATTCCTTATCGCGACAAACTTATCGTGTACGGGGCAGGGTTTGTTGGCGTTGCATTTTTTTAAGCCCAGGCCACATCCCATATACACATTATTACCATCGATTGCATATACAATTTGGCTTAGTTTTATTTTGGCGATGTTCGATTTCTCGATTTCAAATCCGCCCCATGCACCCTTTACCGAATCGACGATGTCATTCTTTGATAATTGTTGTAAAATTTTCGCAGTAAACGCAACGGGCGAATCGATTTCTTCGGCAATCTCCTTTAAACTGACCCTCTTGCCCTCAAGGGACTGTAAGGCAATGTAGGTGGAGGCTCTGATTCCATATTCGCATGCTTTTGAAAACATTGAAGTTGCTTTGAAATTGAGTATAAAGATACTGGTATTTTTAATTCGGACAAATTTATCCTATTTAATTTTCCAAATAGATTAACCGAGAAATATCATACTTTATGAGGTTTACCAGCCCCAAGCCCCATAACCAATTTAAGAAAGGTAATCACAAATAGTACTATGAGCGGATATGTCCAACTTTCCGTGAGGTCATAAATACTACCGAATACAATCGGTCCCGAGGCAGCAACAAAGTATCCGATTGACTGAGCCATACCGGACAATTCCGTGGCCGATTCAGAATCTCGGGAACGTAGTACGATGAACAGAAGGGCCAAGCCGAAGGTTCCACCCAACACAAAACCAATTAGCGAAACCCATAGGGCAATCCATCCCAATTGTGGAAATAGTAACCCCACTAGACCGATGGCTTCTATGATGACTAGCAAACAAACAATGCTACGCTGATCTTTTCGCCTACCCGCAAAAAAAGGAACGACCAAAGAACCTAAAATACCCGTTCCTTGTGAAAGGGAAAGCATCCATCCGGAAAAAGAGGCATCGAATCCCCTACTTTGCAAAATGGCGGGCAACCAAGCCAAAATAACATAAAAGGTCAACGACTGTAAGCCCATGAATAAAGCTACCTGCCATGCCAAACGCGAACGGGTCAGGTTCTTCATGGCCTCCACAAAACTACGGGTGGGATCCGATTTTTTTAATCGTAATAATTGGGGCATCCAAACAAAAACAGCTAGCAAAGCCACTAGTGCCCAAATGCCAAGAGAACCGCGCCACCCCAAACCTACATTATCTGCTAAAGGCACGCTAATACCCGCCGCAATTGAGGCGCCCAATGCCATAACACTTGAATACAGACTGGTAATAAAACCCGAATTTTCAGAAAAGTTACGTTTGGTAAGACTGGGTAACAATACATTTCCGAAGGCAATTGCGATACCTAACAGTAAAGTCCCGATATACAAAGCGGGCACCCAATCAATCGAACGTATTCCAATACCTATGGTCAATAGTATCATTGCCCCGAACAAAGTACCCCCGATACCAAATCGCTTTGTAAATAATGGAGTCAAGGTAGATACGACTCCGAATGCTAGCAATGGTAAAGTGGTCAAGAGCCCTAACAGGGAATTTGATAGCCCCGTACCCGTGCGAATATCTTCAATCAATGGACCGACACCTGCCAAAGCAGGGCGCAGATTGATGGCGATACACAGAATGCCCGCAATCAATAAAATCTTAGTGAATTTTTTTTGGGGTTGAGCTTGATGTGTGGGCATTAGCTTTTCAGTTAACTAATAAGAATGTCACAGCGAAAATAAAGAAACCAAACTGGGATGAACTTAATAATTCATAGATTGTACGTTCCAATTATAAAACCTTCATACATTTCAGATGTATTACAAAATTCATATCTTTTTTAAATGAAAAACCTAATAGCCGCGACATATGCTCCGATGTATGAAGATGGTTCGCTCAATCTAGATATTATCAAAGCATACGGTCGATTTTTGAAATCGAGGAAGGTTGCAGGAGCTTTTGTGAACGGGTCTACGGGAGATTTTGTATCACTCAGCACCGCCGAACGAAAACAACTCATAGAAGCCTGGTCTAAAAACAAACCCGAAGATTTTTTTCTCACAAACCACGTGGGACACCCCAATTTGAAGGAGGCCCAAGAATTAGCTGCGCACTCTGAAAGCTTAGTAGATGCTATCTGCGCCCTTCCACCTTTTTATTTCAAACCAAAAACTTTGGAAAGCCTGATGTTCTATTGTAGTGAAATTGCGAAAAGTGCTCCCAGCGTACCCTTTTATTATTACCATATTCCCGTACTGACCGGAGCTGAATTTCCGATGATCGATTTTTTAGAGATGGCAGTGAATACCATTCCAAATTTTGCAGGAATCAAGTTTTCCCAATACAATCCAACTGATTTTGAAAAATGCATTCATTTTAATCAAGGTTTACAGAACATTCTTTTCGGAGTTGATGAGAAGCTGGTTTCTAGTCTACCACTCGGGGCCACTGGCTGGGTAGGCAGCACCTATAACCATCTCGCGCCGCTATATTATGAAATCATTTCTTCATTTAAGAATGGAGCCATTCAAAAGGCCAATGAGCTTCAAGAAAAGGCCGTGTTCTTTGTAGAAACCTTAGATAAAATAGCGGGTTTTAATGGCGCCGGTAAAAGTTTTATGAGAATCTTCGGACTCGATATGGGCCCGAGCAGGTTTCCGCATAATACCATGACAAAGGACGAATTAGCCGCTGCCTTGGACGCTTTGGATGCACGCGGACTATCAGAATATTTAAAAACTCCCCTATGATAAATGAATCTCATTCGGCAGGTGAACGGGTAAGGAAAATCTGAAAATCAAGGCATTCACCAAGAATTATTTATATCATTTTGAAATAACACGATTATGAAACCAGATCCTCTATTTATCCTAATTCTTCTTTTTAATTTTTCCATAAACGCACAAGACAAAGCATTTCAAATGGCAAAAGGTATTGATCACTATCAGGATCTATTCAATACATCAATGAATGATACCGTGTCTTGTTATCGCATACCGGCTCTTATTACCGCTCCTAACGGAGACCTTATTGCGGCGATTGATGAACGTATACCCTCCTGTAATGATCTTAGAGGGAGTGATGATATCAATATTGTTATTCGAAGAAGCAATACTAACGGAAAAACCTGGGGGCCGATTGAAACGGTCATGAATTTTCCTTTAGGTCAATCGGCTTCAGACCCATCGCTAATCGTTGATAAAATTACCAAAGAGATTTTCTTGTTCTATAACTTCATGAACTTAGCTGCCGAAAAGGACGTCTATTATCTACATGTAATGAAAAGTTCTGATAACGGAAAAACTTGGAACAAACCTGAAGATATAACCGCGCAGATTTCAAAACCTGAGTGGCATAAAGATTTTAAATTCATAACCTCTGGCAGGGGCATTCAGACCCGCTCGGGAAAACTCTTGCATTGTATGGCAAACCTAAATAGTGGCATGCATGTTTTCGGCAGTGATGATCATGGAAAAACTTGGTACTTAATCGATACACCGATAGCTCCCGCTGACGAATCAAAAATTATTGAATTGGCAGATGGTAGTTGGATGGTCAATGCCAGGGCCAATGATAAAAAAGGAGTGCGGTATGTACATCTATCGTCTGATGAAGGCAAAACATGGAGCACAAAACCGGAACCCCAATTAAATGATCCTGGCTGCAACGCAAGCATTATTCGTTATACCGCGATTAAAGACGGCTACAAAAAAAATCGACTGTTATTTGCCAATGCAAATTCGACAAATGGACGAACCAACTTAACAGTTCGCGTGAGCTATGATGAAGGAAAAACTTGGACAGCAAGCAAAACCGTCTATGAAGGACCTTCGGCTTATTCTTCATTGACCGTTTTAGAAAATGGGGATATCGGTGTGTTTTTTGAAAAAGATGAATACACAAAAAACGTATATGCAAGCTTTTCCCTGAAATGGTTGACCGACAAAAAAGATAACTACAAAAAACCTAAGAAAAAGAAATCATAGCACTTCGAGATTAAGACATTGACAAACGCAAAAAATGAGCTGAACACCAACAGAAATGACTAGAGCACCGATTTTAGCGGCAATTGCAATACTTTTTTTATTTGTTTCAGTAGGCCATGGCCAAATAGTTACCAAAACCAGCACTACCGAACTGCCAAGCCTACCGACTAAAGTCGAAGGAAGTCCATCTTTAGGGTTTGCGGGAATGGTGGGCGGATCGCATAACGATATTCTTATCGCGGCAGGTGGAGCAAACTTCCCAAACGGCTTGCCTTGGGAAGGAGGCAAAAAAGTTTATAGCGATAAGATTTACGTTCTAAAAGAGGGGCAATGGCGACTATCTGAGCAGACGCTACCCTTTCCGCTGGCCTACGGAGCTTCAATATCGATACCCGAAGGGGTTTTGATACTAGGTGGGGAAAACGAAAACTTGACCAGCGACAAGGTTTTTTTACTAAGATATGACGCAACGAACGATACGCTAGAAATTACCGAATACCCCCCCCTACCTGAACCGTTAGCTTATACAGCCGCAATCCTTGAGGACAATTTCGTTTATGTGGTAGGCGGTAAAAATTCCAAAAAAAGCATCAATTCATTTTACAGAATATCGCTAACGGACAAAGCAAAATGGGAAAAACTGATTGATTTTCCTGACTCTCCGCGAGCACTTCATGCCGCTGCAATTCAGGAAACCAAAGATTCAAGAAAACTGTTCGTCATCGGAGGGCGCAATCAAATTGCCGGAAAAAAGTCTGAGACGCTGACCGATTACCTGTCCTATGATTTAAAAGAAGACGTCTGGAAAAACGAAGGGGAACTAATCATAAACGGCAAGCCGAGGGTATTAATGGGAGCCTCAGCGGAGGCTATGGGTTCGATGCACCTGATGGTCTATGGCGGTTCAGATGAAGTGCTTTTTGACCAACTCGAAAATATCGCCTTAGAATTAGACAAAGCGCAAAACGATTCCCTAGCTGCGAAGTTGATTACAAAAAGGGATGAAATTCTCAACACCCATCCAGGATTTTCGAAAGACATTTTGGCCTATAATTCCATTACCCAAAAGTGGTTTGTGTATGATAGTATGCCTGACAAAATTCCTGTAACGGCACTATCGTTTAAAAAGGATGATGAATTTTTTGTCATCTCCGGAGAGGTTTCTCCGGGAATTCGAACACCAAAAGTCCTGTCATATAAAGTAGCTAAAGCAGCAGATCCCTTCGGCACCATCAACTATACGGTTTTAGCCCTCTATCTCATGATTTCACTGGGTATCGGAATCTATTTTATGCGCAAACAAAAATCGACCGAAGACTATTTTGTCGGCGGTGGCCGCATTCCTTGGTGGGCTTCAGGGCTTAGTGTTTTTGGCACTTTATTAAGTGCAATTACCTTTATGGCTATTCCGGCCAAGGCCTTTGCTACCGACTGGTCTTTTTTCATGCTTAGTATCGCCGCCATTTTGGTAACGCCTATAATTGCATTTCTGTTCATTCCATTTTTTCATAAGCTTAAGATTCGAACGGCCTATGAATATTTGGAAGACCGTTTCAATTATCTGGCACGAGCCTTCGGGAGCCTATCCTTCATTCTCTTCCAATTGGGGCGAATAGGCATCGTGTTGCTGTTGCCTTCTTTGGCCATCTCCATAGTTACCGGTATTCCCGTAGAAACCAGCATTCTAATAATGGGTGTTTTATGTGTTCTCTATACAACTTTCGGTGGTATAGAGGCCGTAATATGGACGGATGTACTGCAGGTTGTCGTGCTTATGGGAGGAAGCATTCTGGCCGTGGCTTGGATCTTGACGCACTCAGAGACCTCATTTGCCAATATGATTAGTTATGCCCGAGAACGTGATAAGTTCAATATTGCGGACTTCGATTTTAACTTCACCGAAGCCACCTTTTGGGTAACGCTGATTGGAGGTTTGGCGTCAGGCATAGTGACCCAAGGAACGGATCAAACGGTCGTACAGCGGTACCTGACGAGTAGCGATATAAAAAATTCCCGAAAAACATTGTACACCAATGCCGTACTCTCCCTCCCAGCTGCGATTATATTCTTTGGATTGGGAACTTTATTGTTCATTTTTTACGCCGAAATGCCCAATGCACTGTCCCCAGTTATCTCCAATAACGATTCTATTTTTCCTTGGTATATTGTAAGAGAATTACCTGTTGGCGTTTCGGGCTTGCTGGTAGCCGGAATTTTTTCGGCCGCCATGTCAAGCATCAGCAGTAGTCTGAATTCCGTATCAACCGCATACTGCAACGATTTCCATCAACATTTCAGACCTAAGACCACTGATCTAAAATTGTTGAGAATAGCTAGAATTGCCACCATATTGACAGGTATAGCAGGGGTGCTGCTAGCATTATGGATGGCGAATTCAAATATTAAATCCCTCTGGGATGAATTTTACAAGTTTCTAGGCCTATTCACAGGTGGACTTGGCGGTATGTTCCTATTGGGAATGCTCACCAAAAAAGCGAATGGCAAAGGCACCTTAATGGGCTTAGCAGCTAGCGCGGTAGTGATATGGTACATCAGCGTATTTACCGAAATTAGCTTTATCATGTACGCCTTCTTTGGAGTAGCTTCCTGTTTTATTTTTGGGTATGTATTTAGTTTGATTTTTAAGGATAAAGATAGTAAAGCCAGAAAAAGAAACTAGACCGCTACGCAGCTAGAACCTAGAGCTAAGACCAAGGAATTAGCTAGTAATTTGGTACATTCGGTTGGTTTACCGGTATCAACATTTAAAATTCAGTTAAGATGAATTATTTGAAGGATCTAATTATACCCAAAATAGTTTTCCAAGGCATTATGTTGCTGGTCTTGGTTTCATGTCATCCGGGAGTTCGAAAGGAAAAAACGGATTTCATATTGCCTATTGTTCCCCAACCCAAAGATGTTCATGTGTATGAGGGGTCTTTTGTTTTAAATTCCAAGACACAGCTTATATTTTCAACTGAAGAACAGGGCAAGGTGGCCACCTGGTTTAACAAAGAACTACAAAACGCATTTGGATTGTCCTGTCCTATTGGAACAGTGCAAGAAGTAAAAAATTCGATTATACTAACTCAAGATGATTCCTTGGCCAAAGAGGCATATCTGTTAGATATTACTGACGATAAGATAGCCATAAAAGCGTCTTCAGAGGCTGGCTATTTTTATGCCTTTCAAACCATTTTACAATTAGCACCGGTTTCCGAAGAAAACATAGAGCACTCAGAACTGAAGTTCGATCAACTTACCATATCCGATTCACCCAGGTTTAAATGGCGCGGTGCTATGCTCGACATTGGGCGACATTTCTTCGGTCCTGAATCGATAAAGCAATTAATCGATCAGATGGCCGCCCACAAAATGAACCGGTTGCACCTTCATCTTACGGATGATCCGGGGTGGCGAATTGAAATTAAGGAGTATCCGAAACTTACTGAAATCGGTTCTCTGGGAGATAAGACGAATCCTGATGGCCCTGCTATGTATCTAACGGAAAAGGAATCGAGAGCTATTACGGCCTATGCCAACGAAAGGCAAATTACGATAATTCCGGAAGTGGATATTCCTGGTCATTCTGGTGCAATAGAAAGGGCTTATCCTGAATTTAGCGGGGGCAATAACACACTCAATATTGCCAATGAGGATGCTATTAAAATGATAGAAACCGTAATTCTTCGCTTGGCCGATATTTTTAATACGTCCTATGTCCATTTTGGTAGCGATGAAGTAAGACACCATAATTGGGAGGGTCGACCCGATATGCTTGCAAAAATGAAAGAATTGAAACTCAAGAATCAACATGAATTCGAAGGGTGGTTCGACCGTAGAATGGCCGATTTTATTGTGGAATCGGGTTTGAATCCAATAGCTTGGGACGAAGCCGCTGATTTTGGCGTGAACAAAGCTACCACCTTACAATGGTGGCGTGGGGAACATCCTGAAGTTTTACATACCGCCGCAGAACGCGGATATACTATTATTTTATCTCCTGTGGACTACCTCTATATAGACTACCCAAGCGACTTAAAAGAGGCTGGTGCTAATTGGGAAGGCTTGCATAATGGCCCAAATTCTATGGAAGCAATATATAATTGGACGCCCGTACCAGAAACTTTTAGCGAAAGTATGGCTGCCCAAATTATGGGTATTGAGACAGGTATCTGGACGGAATTCATCAACAATCAAAAACGCTTGGAATACATGACCTACCCTAGGTTATTCGCAGTAGCCGAGAAAGCATGGACCGCAGAAAATAATATCAACTTGGCGTCATTTCAAGAACGATTGACCAAACAATATGAGAGATTGAAAAAGCAAAATATTAATTATCGTATTCCAAATATTGGGATTGAAGAACGCAAAAAAGGTCAACCAGAGGCGTTTGATGGGCCGATATCCGAATAACCTTAGATTTTTAAGGTTAATACCTCCATTAGATTCGGTTTCGGCTCTAATTGACTGGATCGCTCTTGGAAAAAAGTCAATTGTATTAAAAGAATGATTCAAAATTAATTTGATGACCGTAGTAATTTTTGCGAGGTGCGCACTATTTTATCTGGATGGCATCACAGGTGCCCACAAACGGGACCCCATTGTTCCCCGAAGCATAGGTAATCAGCCCTACATAAACATTTTCGCCATAAGACGGTGCTGTACCGGGTAAAATACCGTCATTTCTGTACAAGGTCCAATTATCGTTAACGGTTTCGAAGTCCGAATTGGGAAGTTGCCAATAAACCAATAGGGTTCTATCTTCGTTGCCCACAATTCGAATGTCTGCCCTACCCTTTGGTGCCATCCTTGAACCGATATCGTTGACCGAGGAAGATCCATTCAACGTATTCTTTCCTTCAATGGTAAAGGCGGTACCGCCTCGATGGCCGACCACGACATGGGAGGAATTTATGGAATTTAAATCTTCCACGTGTACTTGAACGCCTGCAAAAATATACGGATTGCCATCGGGCTCTGCTGCGATCTGGGAATCTACCAATGTACCAATACCGATGTTCCTTGCAATAAATTCAAACGGAAACGAAAGTAATTTCGCATCCAGTCTTCCCTGGTGTCCATTAAAATGGAGCGTAACATTATTTTGGTTATCGGTAAGCTCGGCATGGTATCTACCTTCAACGCGGGCTGTTTCTGGCAAGGCCAATGCGTTGTTAGTAACGTAATCGCTCAAATCTCCATTACCGTTGAAAGTATCTGTAAGCACCGTTGGGTCCGTGTCGGGTTGGGGGTTGGGGTCTGGGTTCGGATCCGGCACGGAATCGGTCGGAGTTACGGAAACGTTGTCATCGTTGCTACAACTTGCAATTATTATGAAAGCCAATATCGAGGCGAAAGCCATTGATTTTTTTAGAGTGGAAATGAGGCAAAAAGAAGTAGGGGATATCATACTTTATACTGATAAGGGGTTTATTCGGGTAGCTATATAACGAAAAAGGTATCTATATGGTATGCCAAGGCCATTAATCTATGACTCCACTGGTATATCTTAAAAAGCCAAGAAAAAGACTATGTAGTATATTCGGATAATGCCAGTAAAAAGTCGCGATACCAGACCAAAGCAAGGGAATCTGATAGCAAAATCAAAAAATAGGAGTTGTTTATCCTCAGAAGAAGTTTTATATCAATCAAGTACGCGAGCTTTTTAAACTACAAATGCAAAAAGAGTTCTTTCCCGTACAATTTGATAATATGGGGTCTGAGATGGAATTTACCGATTATAGGAATGACTATAAACTGATCAGTGCCGATGGTTTGGAGAAGTTCGGCTATAGAGTACACTAGCATCACGGTGCGGCTTTTAGTTATCGCCTTCAGGCCAATAGAGAAATCATTGTCATCTGTACCGATTTGGAACATGGCGAAGAAATAGATCAAGACGTTGTCGACTTCTGTACAGATGCTGATTCATGATACGCAATACACCGATGAAGAACTAACACAACATGCCGTTTGTGGACATAGTAGTTATAATTAGGCTATGACAGTCGCCGAATTGGCAAACGTCAAAAGACTGCTGCTAAAATATTTACGTGTCATGACCCCTCCCATGACAATCAATTTTTGGACTATATGGAAAAAGAGTCTCAAAAAACGATTTCCAAACTGTGAACTGGTGAAAGAAGGGTTGGAGTTTAATATCTGATTATTTCGATTTTCAAATAGAGTGATTTATCTGAAATTACGTTAACACATTTTCTTCTTTTTAAGGTAATTCTCGTTCAAAAAATAGTTTTTGAGACATTTTGCTAAAAAAAATGGGATGATGTGCGAGATAGAGAAATACCAATAATTGTAGTAATTTATTTCATAATAGCACGCCAAAAAATCGCTGATAAACAAAAAAGCCTATGAAAAAAGCAACCTCTTTGAAAAATTAGTATTTTACCAGAGATTAGAACGAGACTAGAGCCCGTGAACAGTTGCATAATGGTAGTTTTTTACTTTTTGGTTACTCAAAAAATTAAGAATAGTATAACGACAAAACAGAATTTAATGATAAGGCAATCTATAGTAATTATTCTTTCCGCGTTTTGGCCAATTTTGATTTTTTCTCAATCTTTAGAGCATAAGGCAGTAGCGGACTTCGATCAACCAAACAATATTCGTCAATATTTGTGCAAAGAAGCCAGTGATATTACCCAAAATTCACTAAAAGACATTACTAATCTGACGAGTTGGGAGTTGGTTCGCAAGGAGAGGCACAAACAATTTTTAGAGATGCTAGGGCTCCAAGGAAAGCCTTTTGAAGGAAAAAGGTCTCCGCTCAATATAACCAAAACGGGCACCATTCAAAAAAATGGTTACCGGATAGAAAAGCTTTACTACGAATCTTTACCCGGACTATACGTACCCGCTAATCTGTACATTCCCGATGGGATAAAAAAACCCATGCCCGCTATATTGTATGTCTGCGGCCATGCCCATAAACAAAAACATAATTATCAGGCACATGCGAAAAGCTTTGCAGAAAACGGTTTTGTGTGCCTGATTATCGAAACCATTCAGCGAGGGGAAGTAAAAGGGGAGCATTTAGGGCAAGAATCAAATGGATGGTTCCAATGGTACAGCCGAGGCTACAATCCTGCAGGAGTGGAAGTATGGAACGGCATTCGGGGCTTGGATCTATTGTCGGCAATGCCAGAAGTAGATAAAAATAATCTGGGCGTAACCGGCATTTCCGGAGGAGGCTCCCAAAGCTGGTATTTGCCTGCTGCCGATCCAAGGATAAAAGCTTCTGCAGCAGTGGCAGGCGCAAGTTCGCTAGAAGGTCAAATAACACAAAAAACAATCGATGACCATTGCGATTGTATGATGCCGATTAATACATATGGCATCGACTTCTCCGACATTGGCGCATTAATCGCGCCACGGCCGTTTATGATCGCGCAACCCAATAGTGACCTGTACTATTCCATCGAGGCGGTACATACTCTGTACAATAAGGTAAAGCCCATTTATTACTATTACGGTAAGCCGGAAAATTTGATTATGAAAGATGCGACCGGAGGGCATAGCTATGGATCGAAAGAAGAATTGCGACCGGAAATTCTCTATTTTTTCATAAAGGAATTAAAAGGAAAGAATATCAAACCACAAGCCATTAGCAAAATTGATATCACCAAAGAATTGTCGGCGGAAGAATTAAAAGCGTACGTAAACGGTGTTCCAAAAGACGATATAACCAAGACCGTTCAAGATTCGTTCGTGGAGCTAGCTACACCGCCCGCAATCGAATCAGTTGGCCAACTCAATTCCTATAGAAAAGAAGTGAAGGCTTTTTTAAAAGAAAAGACGTTCGGTGCCTTTCCAACAAAACTTGCGCCATTAGACATCCGACTGGACTTTAAATCATCGAGCAAATCAGGCGATGAAAGAAAAGACTACAGCTTTGTTTCTGAGGAAGGCTGGCGTTTGAAGGTGTCGCTGCAAACCGGCCAACCCACTGATAAAGACCGACCACTGTTACTGGTATTAAAAAACCCCAATGAAGAACGTTATGAATCGGCCTCGTTGACCGGTGGCCTGGGTGAAAAAATGATCGTTGCCTATTTTGAAGCTAGAGGAATCGGCGATACGGGCTGGTCTTCTTCACAGCAATGGCATATTCGCAGAGCAGCGGCCTGGACGGGCCGAACAATCGCCTCAATGCGGGTCTATGATGTGCTAATGTGTTTGAAGGCCTTGCGAACAATCCCAGGTGTTGACCCCGATAATATCAGTATTCTCGCCAAGCGCGAAATGGCCGCCATTGCTCCCTATGCGGCCCTATTGGACGGTAATGTAAAAACACTTTTGCTTAAAGACCCGCCGGCGACACAGAACGTACCTAGCGACCGCACGGGCAAGGGTGAAGCAATAGAAATGCTCAATTGTTTACGGGTTACCGATTTGCCGCAAGTGGCAGGCTTGATGTTTCCCAATGAATTGGTTGTTATCGGCAAGCAGCCCGATACATACGAGTGGACAGGAAACCTTTACAGGGATTTAGGAAGTAAGGATGCCTATAAAAAAGTTCAAAAGACATCTCAGTGGCTCGATGAATAAAAAAATTCTTGACACCGACAATTCTCGAGAAAGTGCCATCAAGAAATTATTTGGAATACTATTAATGAGTATATTAATCTGACATCCTAAAAAAATGAAAATAAATTCATACTTAATCCCTTTAATGGTCATACTAATCGGATCAGCTTGTAAAAACAAAAAATCCGAGCCTGACCAAAATCAGCCAGTTGAGGACTTTCCCTCCGCCATGGTCCAATTTTCGCCCTATCCACAAAACCCTGTTTTTGAAGGCACAAATACCGGAACTTGGGACGATAAAATTCGTGAACGGGGCTATATTCTTTTTGAAAACGGTCAATATAAAATGTGGTATACAGGATTGAATTACGATATATCTGACCAAATGTATTTGGGCTATGCTACTTCTCCGGATGGCATTGAATGGAAAAGACAATCGGAACAACCCATTCTGCCCGAGTCTTGGATCGAAGACATGCAGGTATTTACCTATAAAGGCACATACTACATGGTGGCCGAAGGGGTAGGAGACCTTGCGCATTTGCTCACTTCCGCCGACGGCATATCCTGGAAAGACCATGGCGACCTGATCATTCATAAGGTCAACGGTAAACCTATCGAAAAAGGGCCGTACGGCACACCTACCGTTTGGGTAGAAAATGGTAAGAAATATCTGTTTTATGAAAGAAGTGATTTGGGGATATGGTTGGCAACATCGGAAGATTTTAAGACCTGGACCAATGTTCAGGATGAACCTGTAGTTGAAATGGGACTAACAACATATGATTCGGAGGCCGTAGCGGCAAACCAAATTGTGAAGTACGAAGGCAAATATTATATGTTCTATCACGGTTCTGCAAATCCAGATTGGATGAAGCCGGGAGTCGTATCTCTTTGGACTTCCAACGTGGCAATGTCTACCGATTTAGTACATTGGGTCAAATATCCTGGCAATCCCATCGTGGAGGGTGATCATTCGAGTCCCATTCTTGTCTTTGATGGAAAAGAATACACACTCTATACCATGCACGATAAAGTTTGGCGTTATAATGCTCTTGATTAACGGTTCACTGGAAAATCGATTGATATATAGAGTATGGATTTTATTAATAGTCTGGAAGGTTGATAGAAATCAGAAGCCTTTAAAATAAAAAAAGTACACCATAAAAAGAAAAAGCAATTACATTATATCGTGACTGACTGATCAGTAAACTCTCCTTCTTTGGCTCCCTGACTACGCTAGGTATAAACTCCCACCCACAGACTTTACTGCATGATGTTTTAACGCCCATGCCAATTGAAAACCGTAAGCATAAAATTTTATCACAATACAATAAGGCACTTAAAGTATTGGTAAAGAAAGCTGGTATATAAAGAATGTGACCAGCTATGTTGCACGTCATAGTTTTGCTATGTGGTTGCGTCCGTGAGTTTGGCGTAGAAGTATTGGATGAGGCCGTGGAAGTATTGCTAGGCTGAAATACTCAAAATAGATAATATATTATATAGCTAATATATTATCTATTTAGTGTATTTTGGCATATTATTAGTTAATATATTATCTATATTATGAATAAATATAGTATTGACAAACTTCCGAGAGATGTTCGCCTAGAAATTGCGCACAAACATAAAATGCTTCGGAAACAGAGGAAACTATCCCAAATTGAACTAGCTGAACGTTCGGGAGTATCCCTAGGCAGCTTAAAACGTTTTGAAACCAAAGGGCAAGTTTCTTTAGAATCACTTTTAAAACTTGTTTTTGTACTAGGTCGGTTATCCGATTTTAAAAGTGTGTTGAAGCCTAATAAAAATCTTAAGCATATTGAGAAATTGTTTGATTCAAAAAAGAAAAGTTGATGGAACCGATCCAACGACTACAAGTTGACCTTCGTTTTACCGACACCCCTATTTCAGTAGGTCAAATGGTCTCTGACAATGGAACGGTTTTTTTCAAATACAATACGGCTTTCGTAGAAAAAGGATTAGCCATTTCTCCTTTTAAACTGAAACTTTCCGATGGTATTTTAACTCCTGAAACGCATATTTTTGATGGACTCTTCGGCGTATTTAATGATTCGCTACCAGACGGTTGGGGCAGATTGTTGTTAGACAGAACATTGTTATCAAAAGGAATATCCCTAAATCAAATCACACCCTTAGACCGTTTGGCGTACGTTGGTTCTGGCGGTATGGGTGCATTAACCTATAAACCAAATCTAAACTCCGAAGTTCAGGCCAATAAGCTTTTGGAGTTGGATGAAATTTCTCGGGAAATGAATAAGGTTTTAGCTGGCACACCTTCCGACATCCTAGAAGAACTATTTAATCTTGGCGGTTCTTCCGGTGGTGCAAGACCGAAAATTTTTATAGGTTATAATCCTAAAACCAATCACCTTACCCATGGGCAGTCGTCACTCCCTGAAGACTATGAACATTGGATTGTAAAGTTCCCGTCTTCAACAGATTTGCCTGATATCGCCCAAATAGAATATGCCTATTATAAAATGGCACTAGCTGCGGGCATTGAAATGTCGGAATGCAAATTATTTGATGGGCCATCAGGGAAAAAGTATTTCGCGACCAAAAGATTTGATAGAATACACAATGACCGCTTGCACTTACATTCAGCAAGCGGACTTCTGAACGACAATTTTCGTTACAGCACTTTAGACTATGGCAATGTAATGGACTGTGCTTTTCGCCTTGAAAATCATGTAGCTGCCTATTCAAAAGTACTTCGGTTGGCAGCTTTCAATGTGTATAGCCATAATCGTGACGATCACAGCAAGAATATTTCCTTTCTAATGAACGGCACTGGAGAGTGGAAATTGGCTCCGGCCTATGACCTTACCTTTTCAAATTCATCCCATGGCATGCATAGTACTATGGTTGCAGGGGAGAGTAAATCTCCTGGGCAGCAACATTTGTTGGAATTGGCAAATACCTTTGAAATCAAAAATGCGAAGGCTATTATCGACGAAGTTCAAACTGCTATTGCCGATTGTGAAATTTATACCAAGAATTCCTCCGTCAGTACTGATTCTCAAAAACTAGTCGCCAAAACTTTGACGGAGATAAGCAAGAGGTGAAATAAGGGTCGTGAATTCTTTGTTCTAAATAACAGTATAAGGCCCAATAGTCATAACCTTTATTTTAACTTTTGTTCTGCTATTTTTTGGGGATTGTTGGTATAAAGAAAGATTATAAACATTGGTACTATCTAAGTTTTGACAACACTAA
>CAZRIE010000055.1:0-27955 GCA_964600075.1 uncultured Flavobacteriaceae bacterium | reverse complement strand
GCAAATCTAGGCCCGTTCGTAGCGGTAATAGAACGTATGGGCATTACGGCTAATTTCGATTTTGCTGAGAATGACAGCGGCAATTTGGGCCCTATTGATTTTGGTATGGGCTTCAAACCACCCAACGGCATTGGCCTCTCTCTAGATACAGGTGTAGTAAAAGGTGGTGGTTATCTTTATTTTGATTTTGAAAAAGAAGAATATGCCGGAGCGCTCGAATTAGCTATTCAAGACACATTGGTAGTCACAGCAATCGGTGTAGTGACTACAGAAATGCCCGATGGTTCGAAAGGGTTCTCACTCCTACTTATGATAAGCGTGCAATTCTCCCCGGGTATTGCACTAGGTTTTGGATTCTTCTTAACAGGGCTTGGGGGACTCATTGGCTTGAACCGCACGGTGAACGTAGAAGCTTTACGTTTGGGAGTCAAATCAGGAACGCTTGACAATATTCTTTTCCCAGAAGATGTCGTTCAGAACATCAGTAAAATCATTAGTGATATTCGAGAAATCTTCCCGCCAAAACAAGATCAATTTATATTAGGGCTGATGGCCCATATCACTTGGGGAGTTCCTAAACTAATAACCGTTGAGTTTGGAATACTTGTCGAATTTGCCAGCCCAGTTCGTATTGCTATTTTGGGTGTCTTAAAATGTGTTTTGCCCACCGAAGATCAGGATCTGATTCGTATTCAAGTAAACTTCTTGGGAATCATAGATTTCGACAATAAGTACCTGTCTTTTGATGCCAGCATCTTCAATTCAAAAATACTGACCTTCACTTTAGAGGGTGATATGGCGCTGCGTATAAATTGGGGAGACAAACCAGGCTTCCTGATGTCAGTAGGTGGTTTTCATCCCAGCTTCAAACCTGAGGCTAGTTTAGGCGTATCAAACATGAAACGGCTTACACTGAACTTACTCAGTGGAAATCCTCGGCTGACGCTAACCACATATTTTGCTATTACCTCGAACACCGTACAATTTGGAGCCAGCATTGACTTCTTGTTTAAGGTTTCCAAATTCAAAGTGATAGGTTATTTCGGTTTTGATGTGCTGTTTCAGTTCTCGCCATTTAAATTCATTGCCAACATCCGTGCTGGTATCGAAATCAAATTGGGTAGTACCACCTTGTTCGCTATTAATCTTGAATTTGAGCTACAAGGTCCAACACCATGGATTGCACGTGGCACAGCATCGTTTAAAATTTTGTTCTTTACCATTAAGGTCAAATTCAAAAAGACCTTCGGTGAAAAGAAAGATTCAACACTACCCGCAGTTGCGGTTATGCCAAAAGTGTTAGAAGCTCTAAATGCACAACAAAACTGGATTTCGGTCATACCTAATAACCGCTACGCCCTTGTAAGTATGAGGGAGGATGGCGAACTGGAAGGTGAAATCGTACTCAATCCGTTCGGATCGCTTACCGTAAGTCAGAATGTATTGCCTTTGGGACTTGATATTTCAAAATATGGAAATTTCAAACCTCAAGACCTCTCAAAACTACGCGTAACCGAAGCACGCATAGGCGACCTTTCTGTTCCATTTGGTTCGGTAAAAGATAATTTCGCCCCTGCGAACTTCAAAGAAATGGCGGATAATGACAAACTAAAGTCCCCTTCGTTTGTAAAAGAAGACAGCGGAATCAAGCTAACGGGTACTGAAGAGTTGCATATGAATTATCATATCAACCGACCCGTGCAATATGAGGTAATCACCTCAGATCATGAGCCAGAATCTGCCACCCCGTTCACCTTTATACGGTTTGATGAGTTACTGGGCGCAAATATGGATGCTTTTAAACTTTCGGCCAAAGGCGGTGTTATTGCCCATTCCGCACTTTCCCAAGAAAACAAACTCAAACAGAGCATCAAAATGTCCGAGCCCATCAGCTTAGTAGCAGATGAATTTAAAGTGGTGAGTAGCGTAGATCTTACACAGATTGCCGGTATTGACTTTTCAGGAGGAAGCAAAGCACAGGCAACTGACGCGCTACGCAGTTTCATAAAAGCAAATCCGAAAATGAAAGATAAAGTACAAATGGTACCCAGTTACCAATTATAAGATTAAATGATATGGCAGGCGATTTAGCAAATTATTCGTTTTTACCGTGGTTACGTCAAGGGGTTGCCTCTCAAATTGTAGAGAAAGACACTTTAGGTAATGGAGACGGAAGTGTCAAAGAGCGGGCAGAATTGAATGTTTCTCTGGCTTTAGAACAAACGGACGCTGGCGAGAATCCGTTAGTTTCAGAAACCAATGTTGCCAAAACGGTCAAAATATTAGGCCCAGGTGATGTTATTGGGGTGAGCGATCGAGCAATTGTAACCCTAGAGCCAAAAAAAGGAGTTACAAATTACGAATCCAACGGGTTGCCCTATATCGAATTTTATGAAGAAGATTTTCTTTGGAGATACACTCCCGCAAGCCCGGCGAATAGTGGTCAAAATTCCAGAAGATTACGGCCTTGGCTTTCATTGATTGTTCTCAAAGACGGTGAATATACCGTAACCGAGGCAAAGCAAGGTTTGGCAAGTGTCAAAATAGATGAGAATCAAATAGAACAGGTATTGCACGATGAGAAAAATACCTGGGCATGGGCACATGTTCACATGAATCATAAGATGGCTGCAACTACAGCTACGGCACGCGTCAACGAAGTAACACAAGAGCTGGAGAGCGAACCGGATGAAGGGGTATCTCGATTGCTATGCCCAAGAAAACTGATAAAAGAGACCAGGTATGAGGCTTTTCTGATTCCCGCTTTTGAAACAGGCAGGTTGGCCGGATTAGGTCAAGAACCTGCTGGTGTGGATGCTCAAAAACCTTCTTGGAAAAAGGGCAGCATTCATTCAGGAGATCCGCGACCTTTTGAGTTTCCCATATATTTTAGATGGAATTTCAGCACCGGTCGCTTTGGTGATTTCGAAAGTTTAGTTGCCATGCTCAGGCCGGTAATTACAAAACCGGAATTAGGAAAACGTGCAATGGATATTCAATCCCCCGGTTTTGGACTCAACAGCGTTTCCCAATCAAAAACACTAGGTATGGAAGGGGCACTCAAACCGCCCTCATTTGAACCCGACCCTTGGCCGGCAAATAACACAGAAGGTGACGCTAAATTTAAGGAAAAACTTCGTGGGGTACTCAACCTTTCGCATGATATGCAAGACGAAGCCACCTCGATAAATGATCCTCAAACCCCATTCTTTACGCCCGACATCGGCAAAGACCCTATAATCACTCCCCCGCTCTATGGGCAATGGCATGCCCTGGTCAACCAATTGGCAGCCACCGGTGGCAAAAAGTGGTTACGCAGTCTCAATCTGGATCCGAGAAATCGCGGTGCCGCTGGCCTTGGTACTAAATCTGTTCAGAAACATCAAGAAAAATTAATGCATAATGCTTGGTTACAGGTCGGTGAGATCAATACCGCTAACCAAAAAATCAAGGAAGCCCAGTTGTCAAAACGCATAAACAAATCAGTTTTTGTAAAACATTTGGCCCGAGACAAGAATGATTTTGTGGTCAACAAAACAGCAGCTATGCACAGCATGCTAAAAGTAACCGGCCAACCAGAAACACTAAGACAGAATATTCTAAAATCACGTGTTCCGCTTGCTGCTAATAGCGCTGCGTTTAGACGTGTAGTACGACCAGGTAAGAAATCGAACAAAATTATGAACCGTCAGGGTGCACCTGATAAAACTATTCAGAAACAATTATTGACACATTTTAATATTGCCGGAAACGAGCCCTTAACAGCGGCGCGATTGAAAAAAGCATCCATTGCTTCGGTCGGGTTTGGTGATGCCACCTCATCACTTTCCAATATTATAAATGAGTATGCTGCAGACCCCGTACACGTGGCTAAAGAGGTGTTTTTTAATATTTTACAGCCCAATGCAGGGGCAACTACCGTTCCTAACAATTCAGCCCTCAAGGCCAAGGTCAGTACTGCAATGTTTAACGAAGCGGCCGTAACAGTTGCTGCAAAAAGTAAGGCGAACGAGCTAATAGATGCTATTACAGCCCGTAAAGTTAATGGTACTGTAGCAGTAACTCTTAACGAAGGTAAATTCGTGGAGTTTTTTGGTAGCGTTCCGAGAAAGTTTCTGGGAAACGTCGTTTTAATCAATAACGGCGACGCCAATGCCGCAAATGCACCAACGGTAACATTATCAGCCCTAAAGGGATTGCAAACCAATTTTGCTGCCTTTTCAGGTATTACTGCAAATCCAAATTTTATCACCCCTTCCTTTAAACCCACCTTACCATCATCTATAAATATGGTGGCCAGTAATCTAGCCGTTAAACTCGACCCTTCGGTTACGATAAAGGCGAGGGCTTTGCATAACATCAAAATTTGGAATCCTGCGCTGTTACAAATGGTCGCTATCACTGTGTTGAAGCCTATTATGGCCTATCCGAAGTTTGCCGAACCCGTATTTCGCTACCTTAAAAAAATATCGCAAGATTACATTCTACCCAATATTGACAAGGTAGAAAAGAACAGTATTACCATCGTCCAGACCAATCAAAAATTTATAGAATCCTATATGGCCGGACTCAATCATGAGATGTCGCGAGAGCTGTTGTGGAGAGAATACCCAACAGATCAGCGAGGTACTTATTTCAGGCAGTTTTGGGATGTTACTGATAACATTCTCGAAAATGACGCCGAAAAAAAGTTGGATATAAAAGAAATGCACAACTGGCGAAAAGATTTGGGTCAGCACCATAACCGTAAGGCTGCCTCCAATGCCACCGAAGATGATGATGGCTATCTAGTATTATTAATAAGAGGAGATGTTTTCAAAAAGTATCCCAACACTATGGTTTATGCCCAAAAAGCAATGTACGACCCAGCGGATAAAAACGCCCAGCGGGTACTCCCCAAGAATTTGGACAAAGATGTAATGTATCCCATTTTTCAGGCCGAATTGGAGCCTGACGTATATCTCTTCGGTTTTGATTTAGATATTGATACCGCACGAGGCCATCGAGGCGATGAAAACCCTGCAACTAACCCCGGTTATTTCTTCGTGCTACGAGAGCGGCCCGGACAGATTCGTTTTGGGTTGGACGATTTTACCGATGACCTGGGAAATACCGATTTGATGCCCCTCTCAGGCCCGTTGGATTCATGGAACGATCTCTCTTGGGAGCATACCGTAAACAACAAACAGGCCTTACAAAGCTACCATCTCGATTTTAAAAAGAATTTGACTACGGTTGCACCTGCGGCAGGCGAACCTAATGCTGTTTGGAAATCAAATTCAGCAGATATGGCTTGGATTCTCTATCAGAATCCTGTGATTTTTGCCCGGCACGCGGGAGAAATGTTACCTGAAGAATAAAAAAGAAAGCACATGGCACCTATTACGGCGATAAAACAAGACAAAGAACTGGCGGCAATACGTTCTAAGACGCGAGCCAAGAAAGATGAGGTACCCTTTCTACTATTTCCAGTGCGGGTAGAGACCCGGTTTATGCAAGTTGCCAGAAGTACAAAAACTGGCGGGGTACACGTTTCGACTACCCTCAAGGCCATCGTTGAAGCGCAGAAGGTATATCTCACCCCAATAAAAGGAGTGACTTTTGCAAAAGCCCAACTAATTACCAAACAAGGTATTACAGCTATTGCAAAACTTCATACCGGCCAACTAAAAAATATTAGGGGCATTACCCCAATGGAACGCTCATGGGTTAGAAACGAAGTGAACGACCTACTTGAGAAAGGCAAAAAATTCTATAGCGAACTTTCGACCAAAAGATTTAAACCGACCCAGCTTAGAGCGTTAGGTCAGCTATCAAAAAAGTTTCAAAGTAATCTTAAGAAACTCAGCAACGTAGTCAAAGGTTTAGAGGCTACTCAAGATGTCACCCATGTAGAGGCCTCAGGGTTAATCGACGAGATGCGACTTTTAGAGAGACGTGCCAGAACCATTGCGGGCAAAGATCTTCCCAACACTTCGCGCGGAAAGAAGCATAAACTGGTCACTTTTGTGTCAAGCGCATTGAAGGCATTCGAGAATTTTTACGAGCGTGATCTAGATTACTACAAAACGGTCACGGCGATGGAGTCCACCCAATTAAAACGTATAGAAGAACTTCATGAAAATATGGTAAGGGCCATAAAACGTACTCCCGCAAATTTGCGAAGGGTTCACGGAGATCCGAAATGGAAAGTATATGTAGAAAAGGTCGGAAAGACTCAAGTAAACCCCATGAAGGGAGGCTTCGAACAGTTTGATGGTCAAATACTGGGCAAATTCAAACAATTGGCCGACCTGCAAACCGTTTCGGGCACCAAACTTTTTTATGACAGTTTGAGAACGTGGAAAGCCTTACACGAATTCAACGTACTGAAAACAGATAGTTTTAGCTCGATTAAAAAACAAAAGACAAATATTCTAAACCGTCTGAAAAAAAATGCCCTGGTGGGTCAACACGTTATAAAAACGGACGAAGAAGAAGCACTACAGCTTGAAAAGTTATGGGCGGCTATCGATAAAGAGGTCAAAACCTTCACCAAAAAACTGAGTCGTTTTACCGTAACGAATCCCAGCCACCGCTTTAGTCTTAAATCCGGAATAACCCAGGCCACTACTATTTCAAAAGAAAAGCTTAAAATATTTCGGGATATTTCGGGCGGAGCCTTCAAGAGTGTGAGCTCTGAAATTTTGGCGACCAGCGCGGCGAACTTTACGAAAACCACGAACAAGCTCGACACCATAAACGCACAACTCAAAAAATTAAAATCAGGTACCGGAAGGGTAACCGAAAAACAGAAAATAGGTCTTCTCGAAGATATCAAAACAGTTTCCCTAACACTTAAAAATGCCAAAAACACCAATTTTTTCCTTCCAGAGAAAAACCGGAAGGAACTCGACGCAAAAGCCAAAAAAATGGCCACTGGTCTTAAGGGCGTTAAAACGATTAAGACAAAACAAGGTGCTTTCGATACCGCAACTCTAGGTAAGAATCTTACCAGACTACTAGCCGATAAAAAGCTTACAACGGTAACTGGGGCCAATAGCTTAAATGAAGAATTCAAAACAAAAGGAATCTTTATCGCGAACAAAAAGCTAATGAACGAGTTATGGGTACGCATCTACCCAGATGATATCGCTATTCATACGCATGAAGAAGCACTGACCGAGCTTGAGATTACCACCGGAAAAGACTATTGGAAAGAAATATGGATAGCCAGTGGAGATAGGGATATGGAGCTAGGTGCCTGGCGAGTACTCTGTGAATTTAACGGTAGTGAACGCGCCGCATATATCGCAAAATTTCTCGATCCGTCAAACGTAAGTGTTGCTAACAAGAAAAAATTCGATTTAAAGCCTGATCAAGGTCTCATTGATTGTAAAAAACAGCTCTCTGCCGCTGTTGAGAATATGCGCAAGGTCAGCAATCTCGATACCGCAGTTAGGGTAAGGCGAAAACTTCTTGGGAATACCATTCTTAAAAATTTAAAAGAGGCTAATACAGCGATTAAGAATGAAGCTATAGCGCACGAATATGCCTATAATAAAGTGGTTAATGAAATCCGTCGGGTGCAAGGGCGCTTTACGATTATCGTAAACATACTAAACCGCAGTAGTGGTTCAGTAGTTAATGAATTGCAGGCTACTTTCAATACCATATTTACGGAGTTCAATGTTCTTCAAGAAAAAATGGCCTCTTTCAAAGTACTAACCGGCCTTGAATTTTCAGAGGCCACCGCCTTGACATTTACCTTCCCCAATGTAAGTCAAAAAAATGATGATTGGACAGCGGCCCCGCATAGCAAAGTAATGCCGGATCGTTTTGTCGTTATTCTCAAAACCGAAAAGACATACCGTCACATAAAAGTGGGTAAGACTTTACCATCTACAGGATTAAAGGTAGGTCTCAATCCTGAGAAATTCGATTTGGATAACGTTTATAAATACACAAGTAATGGCGACTTAGAGGTTGATCCAGATATTAAATGGCTCACAGATTATTCCGCAGCAGAGCAGGTAGGAATGGGAATAACGGTTACCCTCTCCGCATCTGAATTTGCCAATGGTTTTGATCAGGTCTTTGTGCTGGGCGTAAATAATGGTACCGCAAGCCAAAGCAAACAGCAGCTCGAAAAATTACTTAACAACCACCATTATACACCTGGCGGAATGGAATTACTGCCCTTAGGAACCCCAACGAACAACACAGAAGGTAGTAAGGCGGCTTACAGCAGCACAGTGACCGATTTTGATACAACCTATGATTTGGAAATGGGTGAAAACAACTTCGCCGAAAACGTTATAGGCGGCCAGATTTCAGCCGATGGCAAGCTGTTATGCGAAGCATTGGGCATCTCTTACGATATTTTACAACATATAAAAGGTAGTGGCAAAAAAGAAATGGAGCTACCTAAGTTGATGAATAGAGCGCTTTTTCCTGCGACCATGGGGTATTATATGGATGAGATGATGGACAACCTCTTCAAAGAAGAGGATACCGAAAGCACTAGTAATTTTATGATCAATCACGTGTCCGCCCGTGGGCATTTGCCATCCATAAGAGTGGACAGTCAGCCCTATGGTGTCTTGCTAACCACGGCTTTCACAAAATTCGAACATCAAACCGGTAATAACTACAAAGAAAAGCTTCAAGAAACCTTAAAAGTTTTTCATAAAGAATGGAGCAAAATTCGCGAAGAGCATGTTGTGCATGCGTACAATGTAGTCAACAATTCGCAGGCCCATTTTTTAGAAATATTGGGGCTGCAACCAGCGTCGATAGAATATTATACTCGTTTTGCCGCAAATACTTTTTTGACTTTTCCTACTGACGAGTTCCCGGCACAGGAAACAGTAAGTACGGCAAGCCTGATGAATATTTTTGGTCATTTGATTCCATCTGAAACGGTGGAGACGGATGAGGTTAGCCAACAACATGCCTATTGGGAAAAATTCCTAAAACTAGATCTATCAAAAAACTTTAGCGCAATTTCCTTTGCTGAAAATTCCCAATATACCGGCATCAGGGTTCAAGAAGGAGAGTTGAGTACTACTGAGCCTCTTGAAGGTGGTAATCAAAACTATATCAAATGGTTACTCGAGCATAACTTGTTCGATGTTCTTGGCAGCAATAATATAGAAGAATTCCCTTCAAAATCGCTATTGTACCTAATGCTTCGACAGTCTATGCTTTGGACCTACGCTCAGGCATCTCTCGACATTCTAAGACGAGAACATTTCATCAGCTTTTTTGATAAATTCAGAATAGGCGGAACCGGCTTTATGGAGATACCAACTTCTGATCACAATCCCGATGGGCTGGATAAAAAAATTACGAAATGGAGTTTTCTTTTCCGTAGCCTCAATAGGCTCGATGGTGGAGAGGAGCATTTCACTGACGGTGGTTTTAAGAAAAAAGATAGTAGATTTCTATACAATCATCTTGTTAAAGGTTCTGGCAACGAAAACAATGAAGCCTGGACCATGGCAAAATATCTAAACCCCATTGATAAATCGTTATTCAATAGTTTCTCCGGTCACAACGGGCATAATGCTTCTCTCTCTCCTGCATCGCAATTAAGAAGTGCGTTCAACAAAATTTCAGAATTACCATCTGTCGTTCTCGACCAATTGTTAGCCGAACATTTAGATCTATGCAGTTATCGCTTAGATTCTTGGCTTATTGGCTTGGCGCACGAGCGGCTGCGTAAACAGCGTGATGCGACCAAAGAAGGAATACATTTGGGCTGCTATGGCTATCTTGAAGACCTTCGGCCAGGTGGCGCACGTACTCGGGTAGATCCTGATGTTGTTCCTGAAAGCTTGAAAAGTGGTACCGACCCTATTTTCACCGATGAAGATAACCAGGGACATATTCACATGCCTTCCATCAACCATGCGATAACGGCCGCGATTCTAAGGGCCGGATATAAGTCAAACGAAGACGAAGACGGAGATATCGAAAACCAAATGGCGGTAAACCTTTCTTCCGCAAGGGTGCGAATGGCTCTACAACTGATTGAAGGCGTAAAAAATGGTCAAGAAATCGCCGCTGTTTTGGGGTATCAATTAGAGCGTGGGCTGCATGAGCGCTATGAAGATGCGGAGATGGATCGCTTCATCTATCCGCTACGACGTAAATTCCCGTTAAGACCCGATATTCAGCTTGTAGCAAATGACGGCAATTACAACCCCCATGTAATTCACGGCAATGATTTACTCGACCTGATTGATGACCATATCAAAGATATGTCTTTCCCTTCGAATCAAAGTTTATTCGAAGTACTTTACAACGGGGGTACGTTCAGTCGAACCCCCCAAGTATTCAAGGATATTATTACAAAAAATGGAGGTAAGAATAAACATTTAAAAATACTACTTCAAGAAATAGACCGAATCGCAGATGCTTTTGATGCACTAGGCGATTTAGCACTTTCAGAGTGCGTTTACCAGATTGCCCAAGGCAATCATGTAAGGGCCGGTTCAATGCTCGAAGCTTTGGCCCAGGGCAAGAATATGCCCGATCCACAAATCGTGACTACCCCCAGAACCGGTACTGTAGTTACCCAACGCGTGGTTTGGGCATTAGAAACCGTTGCGGCACCGGTTGCCCCCAACGCAGCGGCATCTAAACCTGTAGGGTGGTCTTCTAAACTTACCCCACGTGCGTTGGCAGAGCCTTCACTGAACAAAATGTTGGGCAATCTTTTTGGCCCAGCAACGAACATACGCTGCCTCGTGCGTTTCAATCAGAATGATACTGCCGAGTCTATTGAGGTCAATATGGCAGAACTCAGTTTGCATCCGACGGATTTACTAGCGGGATTAGAAACCGGTCGCGATGGCAGTAACGCCTTCAACAAACGTATTGCATTTTTGGTGCGGGCCAAAGCAACTCCGAAACTAGCCGTAGATGTACCCTTAGACATTTCAATAAAAGATAGAGATCCAGGCTGGGGAGACGAAATAAGAACGCTTTATGAGCTAATGCCCTTAATTGGCCAACTACAAAAATTATTAGGTGATGTACGGCCTGCACATGCCGATGATTTAAGAATTCCACTAGAAAGTGTCGAACCGCTGTCTGTTATGCGCCATCAAGATGTCGCAGAGCTTGACCTTCGTAGAAAAGCAGCGGAAAGTCTTTTCTTCGGTGTACGTGATGACATTGATGCTTTCTTTGCTTCTCAAATCAACAGCGAACAGCTAGATACCGCAACTTTCAATACAACGCAGATCAACAACATGCGGGCTATGTTGTTTTCACTAAACGATTTAGGAGTTCCTGATACCGTTCCCGATGCTGTTATTGAGCTGACTGATGAGATAGGGCGTGATTTAGCACGGCAATTGATCGTCGCTCGTTCCACAATCACCAAAAAAGAGAATGCCATTGAGAAATTACAGAGCGCATATACCGCAGAGAAAAATGAAGATAATAAGTGTGGGCATTTAATAGGAATATTACGCCAAATTTTCGGCCGCTCTTTTACCGTGTTACCCCTCTTCAAATTACAGAATCGAACCGAAATTAAAAATATATTGCAAATAGATGAAGCCGACGGTCTTTTACGACATAATCCATTGGCTATGGAAGATTGGTTACAGGGTATCGGCCGGGTTCGCGAAAAACTGTATGCACTCGAAATGGCAGGAATGCTCAGTGAAGTTTGGGAACATGAATTTCCCCAAGCAGAACCTGTACAATTGCCCTATCGTTCGGCATCACCAGATTTACCTGCAGATTACTGGCTTGGCGTAGAGTATCCAAAAAGCTATATTCCTGACGATGACAAACTATCATTGGTAGTATTAAATGGTGATGCGCTAATCGATACTACAAAATCAAAAGCCGTACTGATTTTAGATGAATGGTTGGAAATTATTCCTAACGAAGAGGAGACTACTGGCCTCACATTCAATTATGACCAACCCGATGCGGCTCCTCCACAAAGCGTATTGCTTGCAGTGACGCCTAAAGTAACTGGCAATTGGGATTGGGACAACCTCATTTACACTCTTGAAGACACTATTGCATTAGCCAAAAATCGGGCGGTAGAACCTGATCATATCGAAAATAGTGTATTTGCCAAGGTATTGCCTGCGATAAGTAGTGAATTGCTTGCGCCCAATGTAGAATTACCCTTGGAACCAAAAACACAAGTACCCTTAGATTATTTGGCATTAAACAAGCAAGAAACACCATAGTCATGGCCAACGAAAGAAAATATTTGAGTTTTAAGACCTGCGATCCACTGCGCACCTACAACACCTTGGAACCCCGCCCTCGTCAAGTGGACTTTGAACGCTCACTACAAGCTGAAATCTATGATCCCTTATGGATGCTCACACGACAGTGGCAGTTTGGCGAGTTAAAAGGTGAGGATACTGGTTCGGCAATTTTTGCCAAGGTCTGTTTAGAAACTACAAATCTCACAAAATTTAAGGTAGGAACGGAAGCTCCAAAAATCTTTGACAAAGCACATTTACTTGAAGATATTGTCGAAAGTGAACTTCCCAATATGGACTATAAAGTACGTTTACAAAGTGGCCAACAATTTATGCGAATGCTCGTTCGAGCGGGCAAAATAAATGCCGTCCTTAACGTGAACACTTTAAAACCGATTTTTAAACAACAATACCCCATTGCTGTTCCGGATGCGGTGGATATGTCAAACGATTCGAATGCCCTAGCCATAGAAAAGGCCCGAATCGAAGCGAACAAAGAATTACACAGGTTTTTACATGCGGTCGGTGGCAGGGCCATGGATGGTGTCCTTTTTTATGAAGACCTTAAATCACAGAACCCGTTTGCACTACCTTCAACCTTAAATTCAGCCCTACCGCCAAATCAAAGAACCCCTTTGAAAAATGTTGCCAATGACTATATGAAATGGTTTGAAAAATCGTATGGTTTGCCAGCCCAAAAAAAGCAATCGGCTTGGGTGAATGAACAGTTAGAATACCAATTTGCCTGCTCCCTTCCAAATACCGAAGGAGAAAATAGTGTGCTGACAGCTACGGAATACTACAATGGAAACCTAGATTGGTATTCATTTGATGTTGCCGCTGATCCTAAGAAAAATACCAAATTGAAAGCTTTGGCAAAGCGTGAGCAAAACGTTTCGGAAAATACGATTACCGAAAAAACATTGACCGTAATTCCGACGGAGGCACGTTTCGGGGGTATGCCGAATGCACGTTGGTGGGAATTTGAGGATGGTAATGTAGATTTAGGTAATATCAATGCCGATACTACCGATATCGCAAAGATTATATTGAGCCAATTTGCCTTGGTGTTCAGTAATGATTGGTTCGTGGTGCCCTACTCGGTTCCGGTAGGTAGTCTCTCGCGGGTAAAAGGAATAGTGGTGACCGACGTTTTCGGGCAGAAAACTTTTGTACAGGCTGCCAATCAAGGCGAAACTGATGACTGGGCGTCTTGGGGCATGTTCAATTTAAGTACTGAACAAAAAGATAAAACGACACCGCTACCAAGCGATACCCGCTTGTTTTTCCCACCTGTAGTCACTAAAATTCAAGAGAGTGACCCTATTTCTTCGGTTAATCTATTAAGAGATGAAATGGCAAATACCGTTTGGGGTGTTGAAGATGCAGTGCCCAGTTTATTGGGCTCAGGTCGAGATGGCCATACTGCGGCAGTTGAATTGGTAGCCCTTCTGAATTCGTACGCTCCGCCATTGGCACCGGTAGAACCAGACGAAAGTGCCCTATTGAGTTATGAACTGGGTAACACCGTTCCTGAAAATTGGATTCCTTTCGTATCTCGCCATATTGCAGGCCAGAACAGGGCCATCAACTTGCAACGCGCATCGATGCCTCGATTGTTCGATAGCAAATTCAGCGCGATACGACCGCAAACCGATATTCTGAGATTCGGCATTACAAGAGCGAAGAAAAAAGAGTTATGGCCCTTTGTAAATTCAGACGGAGATAAGCAACCCAAATCATATTTTATAAATGAGGAAGAAGTGCCAAGATCAGGAGCTATCGTAACCTCGCGCTTTCAGCGGGCACGTTGGTATAATGGCGCTGTTCACACTTGGTATGGGCGACGAAAAATAGTAGGTCGCGGAGAAGCTTCGAGCGGACTTAAATACGACACCGTTGAACCTGTTAAAAAATAATTTAATCTTTTAAAAATCAGAATATTAATCGTATCTTAATGCAAGAAAATAAGTGTTGTTCTCTCGGTTTTAGCAGATAAAAACGGCACTAGAAAAAATAACAAAATATTTATGTGTACTTATCTAGCTTAGAAGCGGTGAAATTTGAATTCATGAAGTGTCACGCCTCGAAAAAGTAGTTGGTTTTCTTCTTTAGTTATAGAATAAAGTACGTCTTTGTATTCAACCTAGTTGACTTTGACTGTGCTATCTGTTATGAAGTGTCTTTCTTACCTAAGGGGTTTTTTTTATGTTTTATAGTATGGTAACTATTGGTTGGGGAATATTCAAGGAACTGAAAACCATTGTGGATATCAGGCCCGCACACGAATATGCCAAGTCACACATTCCCGGAGCACTTTCCCTTCCCTTTCCTATTGATTTAAAAAAGCTAAAAAAAGACTATGGTAGGTCATGCTTTGAGTTGGGTGTTGACCAAATACTTTATTATGTTGTCGATTATAAAAGCTATGTAAATACATTAAAAAGTAAAGGTTCCTATTTAGGGTTGTACTGTTTGAATGGGGGATTGCGCAGTTGCCTACTATCACAAATTTTAGAATATCCGGTGGCATCCATCCAATTAAGATGTGGCATGGGCAATCGGAAAGCACTTTCTGGAAATCTACGAAATATACAATTTCTAGAAGGAGGTTTCAACACCTATCTGGGGGATTTTCAAGGCCATTTTAAAATCAATTATCCATTCATTAAAATTTGTGGTCTAACCGGGAGTGGTAAAACGAAGGTCTTAAGAGAAATTCATAACCTAGGTGGGCAAATTCTTGATCTAGAACAACTTACTTCGCATTCAGGAAGTGCCTTCGGAGGAATTTCCAAGGGAAAACAACCCGATCAATGGAGTTTTGAACAAGAACTAGTATCAGTCCTAAAAGCTTATGACCTAAACCGACCAGTTTTCGTAGAGGAAAAGGGAAGTGGTATTGGTTCCTTACACATTCCATCGGAAATTTACCGTAAAATAGAACAAGCGCCTGGAATATTTTTAGACATTTTGAAGTCACAACGAATTACCAACCTTGTTCAAAATTATGGACTACTACCACGAAAGGCATTGAAAAATGCCATAGCTCAAATTGGTTCAAGATTGGGTAAAGCAAGTGAACAGAAGGCAATGTCGGCCCTAAAACTAGACAACCTTCAAGAATGTGCTGCCGTACTTCTAAACTACTATGACCACACTTCGGTATATTCACAAGAGAGCAACGAGAAAATCAGGGTTACCGATATTAATCAAGCTGCTCGAACCCTAATGGAAAAATATTCAAAATATTCCCATAAAATTTAGTACTGAACAAGTCGTATTTCGGGCTATTGTTCTGTATAAATTTATCGCCCCTTTAAAACCGTGTTGGGCTTTAAAGGGGCGATTACTTTTAACTAAAGTACCTTAATAAAGATCGCTACGCAATCTTATTCCGCTTCCGCTCCACTTCGGTCAGATAGATTTTACGAAGCCGTAGATGCTTCGGGGTCACTTCGACATACTCATCTTTTTGAATATATTCCAGTGCTTCCTCCAAAGAGAATTTTATGGCCGGAACAATTTTTGCCTTATCGTCCGCTCCGGAAGAACGTACGTTAGAGAGTTTTTTAGTTTTTGTGATATTGATGGTCATATCGTCACCTCGAGAATTCTCCCCGATAACCTGACCTTCATAAATATCTTCGCCCGGATCAACGAAAAATTTTCCTCGATCCTGTAGTTTATCTATTGAATACGGAATTGCCTTTCCTTTTTCCATAGAGACCAACGAACCGTTCTGTCGCTGTGGGATATGGCCTTTCATCGGCTGGTATTCCAAAAAGCGGTGCGCCATAATGGCTTCACCTGCCGTGGCGGTCAATAGCTGGTTACGTAAACCGATAATACCACGTGAGGGAATCAAGAATTCACAGATCATGCGTTCACCCTTGGCTTCCATACTCGTCATTTCTCCTTTTCGTATCGATACCATTTCCACAGCTCTACCGGAAACCTCTTCGGGCAGATCGATTGTCAACGATTCAATCGGTTCGCATTTTACGCCATCAATTTCTTTGATGATTACCTGAGGTTGCCCGATTTGCATCTCGTACCCTTCACGGCGCATAGTTTCGATCAATACGGAAAGGTGCAAGACACCACGACCAAAAACCAAGAACTTATCTGCACTATCTGTTTCATTGACCCGTAATGCCAAGTTTTTTTCCAACTCACGTTCCAAACGTTCTTTGATATGACGTGAGGTAACGAATTTACCATCCTTCCCAAAAAATGGGCTATCGTTAATGGTAAACAACATACTCATTGTTGGTTCATCTATTGCAATGGTCTTTAGTCCTTCCGGATTTTCTAAATCCGCTACTGTATCTCCGATTTCAAAACCTTCCACACCTACTAGGGCGCAAATATCACCCGTAGCAACTTCTTTCACTTTTTTACGGCCCAAACCTTCGAACACAAAAAGTTCTTTGATTTTAGACTTCACAATACTACCATCTCTTTTAACCAAAGATATTTGTTGTCCTTCTTTCAAGACTCCTCTTTGTAACCTTCCGATAGCAATTCTTCCTGTAAAAGAAGAGAAATCTAAAGAAGTAATCAACATTTGGGTATTACCTTCTGTTGGTTTAAAAGTCGGAATATGTTCAAGAACCATATCTAACAAAGGTTCGATATTATCGGTCTCGTTCTGCCAATCATCGCTCATCCAATTATTTTTGGCCGAGCCGTAGACTACGGGAAAGTCCAATTGCCATTCTTCGGCACCGAGTTCGAACATCAAATCAAAAACCTTTTCATGTACTTCTTCAGGCGTACAATTTTCTTTATCCACCTTATTAATGACCACACATGGTTTTAAGTCCAAATCGATGGCCTTTTGTAGCACAAAACGTGTCTGAGGCATAGGGCCTTCGAAAGCATCGACAAGCAAAAGAACGCCGTCGGCCATATTAAGTACGCGCTCGACCTCACCTCCAAAGTCGGCGTGACCAGGAGTATCGATAATATTGATCTTGGTATCTTTATAGGTCACAGAAACGTTTTTTGAGGTAATTGTTATTCCCCGTTCTCGTTCCAGATCGTTATTGTCTAAAATTAGATCGCCCGTGTTCTCGTTGTCACGGAACAGTTGGCAATGGTACATGATTTTATCGACCAAAGTAGTCTTGCCGTGGTCTACGTGGGCAATGATCGCAATATTCTTTGTTATGGACATAATTCTATTTTAAAAAGGCTCTCCTTTTGAGCGCGCAAAGATACTCTAAATTTCGCTTTGTAACATAAAGTTGCGTTATTTTTATGTTGTTGATTTTGAGACAGTTCTCATATCTGATGCAGATTTGTTCTGTCTTTGATTCGAGATACCGTTTTGCTGTTGTAAGCCAGCGATTTTTTAAAGGGCGCCCTAAAAAAATCTTAACTTTACCTAAATATTGATAGCTAAAAAAAGTAGATGAATAAGTTATTCAAAGCACTTTTTATTTGTGTGTGGATTGTAGGATGTTCAAGCGAAGACACCCAACCGGAACCGGAAAAGCCCATCGGGGAATTTATAGACGACTGGACTTATAGCATATTTCCAGAAGCACCCTATAGTAATTTCGATATTGCAGAATTTAGATTGTGGGTGCCCCAAGAAAATACCGATTTGAAAGCCGTGTTGGTGTTACTGACATCTTATAACGGAAGTGCTCTGGGGTTGGCGAATTCCACGGATTGGCAGGCGTATGCGGAAAAAGAACGATTGGCTATCTGTAGTGTCAATTTAAAGTCGCTAGAAAATGGAGGCAATTATGCGCAGGCCGGAAGCGGAAGTGGGCAGGCGTTGATAGACGCCATCGATCAAATAGCGACGAAGCATGCCATTTCCCAAATTTCTAAACTACCTTATCTCATGCGGGGGTATTCTGCAGGGGGTAATTTCAGCTATAGTTTTTCAAGTTTTATGCCGGAAAAAGTGGTCGGTCTAGTCTCCATAAGAGGAGGGCAATTAGAAACCACGACGAAGAATGCGACCGTTCCCGGTTTGGTATTGACAGGGGAACTAGAGGGCGATCAAAGAAATGAATACCTTAAGGGTATTGCGCTCGACAAGCGTAACGAGGGTGGATTATGGAGTTTTGCCATCGAACCGAATGCCACTCATTTTAATGATTTGAGAGCATCTGATGAGTTAATCAAAGTATTCTTCTCCTCCATTTTAAACAGACGGATTTCGGCAAATCCGGAAGAGCTCAATTCAATTCCCGAAGACTCTGGCTGGCTCGGTAATAATACGAGAACCAATATTTATGTTTATTCCGACTACCCTGGTAATAAAACCAGTGCCTTTTGGTTGGTTGATGAAGAATTCGCAGGAGCTTGGCTCAACTACCAAAAAAAGTTTTAGGCTTATCGCCGTTTTCCTATTACCCAACCGATGCGCGCGGCCAAAATCAGACCTAATCCACTTGTAAAATCATCTTCCACATAGACCACACCACCTTCCAGACGATAGAAAAATCCACGTCTATACGTTCGTTGTAGTCCGTAAACGGGTCCGACCATAACGGTATTCGATGCGTTTTCAAGATTTCCGATAATCGGATTTCCACTTTGGTGTACCAATAACCCGCCAATATAGTTACCCGAATTTCCACTGATGTTCTTTTTCTTGCCCCGCCTTCTGCCCATGTTATAGTAGTATCGGTACTGGCCCCTTAAAATAGGATACACTCCAAAATCCGATTCACAGGCCGTGCAGCCGCCTATCCAAAGACCTGCGATCGCCTCGATGCTCAGCGTTGTATTTTTTGCAACACCCTTTTCATATAGAATACTCGGCATCGGAAGGCCAATTTGAACCTGATGGTTTTCGACATTTTTATCGACTTGCCCGTTTAATAGGAAAATGGACGGAAGCATTAGAAAGAAAACGAATTTTTTCATAAACGGTTCGGTTTAAATCGGATGCTCAACCCACATCAAATACCAAGCCGATATTGTACATTTGCAAAAATCATTCCTATGGATTTAGCACGTATTCCCCAGCTCAAACATACCGATAGCAACAATTTTTTTCTGCTCTCAGGCCCCTGTGCCATAGAAGGTGAGGAAATGGCGCTTCGCATTGCCGAAAAGATAGTTACGGTGACCGACGAACTGAATATTCCCTATATCTTCAAAGGAAGTTTTAAAAAAGCAAATCGCAGCCGCGTAGATTCTTTTACCGGCATTGGCGATGAGAAAGCATTGAAAATACTTCGGAAAGTATCTGAAACTTTTGAAGTACCGACCGTCACCGATATACACCAAGAGTCAGATGCCGCAATGGCCGCGGAATATGTCGACGTGCTTCAAATTCCCGCTTTTTTGGTACGCCAGACCGACTTGGTCGTTGCCGCAGCACAAACGGGAAAAGTAGTGAATCTCAAAAAAGGGCAATTCATGTCTCCTGAAAGCATGAAACACGCCGTGACCAAAGTGACCGATTCAGGCAATGATCAAGTATGGATCACCGACCGGGGCACCATGTTCGGGTACCAAGATATGGTAGTCGATTTCAGGGGAATACCCACCATGAAGCAATATGCTCCCGTGGTATTGGATGTCACCCATTCTTTGCAACAGCCCAATCAATCTTCAGGAGTCACAGGGGGTCGCCCCGAACTCATCAATACCATAGCGCGTGCTGGCATTGCCACCGGTGTCGACGGTATTTTTATAGAGACCCATTTCGACCCCGTCAATGCAAAAAGTGATGGGGCGAACATGTTGCATTTAGATAATCTAGAGCAATTGTTGACCAATTTGACCCTGCTAAGGAAAACCGTAATCGAATTGCGGTAGTTTTATTTTCAAATTGTTACATTTAGACAACTCGTTTTTCCCATCTAATTCAATCTTGAATGAAAATCAGTTATTCTTTGATAGTGCTACTTCAATGTTGCGCAACCCTTTGCACCTATGCACAATCTGAATTTCAGGCCCCTAAAACCAATGTCATTTTGATTATGGCCGATGACCTGGGGCAAGAGACTTTGGGTATTTATGGCAGTGATAGCTACCGAACCCCGAATCTAGATCAATTGGCACGAGAAGGGATGCGTTTCGATCATTGTTTTTCGACACCCCTGTGCACACCTTCCAGGGTGCAGTTAATGACCGGAAAGTACAATCACAGAAATTATATTGGCTTTGGTTTACTTGACCCTAACGAAAAGACTTTTGCCCATCTTATGGAAGCATCGGGTTATAAAACCTGTATCGCCGGAAAATGGCAGTTGTTGGGTAACGCCCGCCAGCAGGAGTTGGCGGGAGGCAAGATTGGCTCACGCCCCGAGCAGGCCGGCTTTGATTCGTATTGTCTTTGGCAAATAGATGAAAGGGGTACGCGATATAAAGACCCTTTGTTGAGCATTGCAGAAAAAGGTACTGTGAAATTTCCAGGGGAGTACGGCCCTGACCTATTTGTAGACTATATTGAAGACTTTATGGAACAAAACAGGTCCGAACCCATGTTCATATACTATCCTATGGTCCTGACCCATGACCCCTTCGTACCAACTCCCGACAATCTTGAATTCAAAGCTTTCAATGCGGAATCAAAAACCAATGACCCTGCCTATTTTGGCGAAATGGTAAGCTATATGGATAAGCTGGTCGGGCGAATCATAAAGAAAACCGAAGCATTGGGCATAAGGGAAAATACATTGATTCTTTTTATCGGGGACAATGGTACCGATAGGGATGTCACCTCGATGGTAAACGGCCAACCCCTGCAAGGAGATAAGGGGAATACGACGACCGCGGGCACCCAAGTGCCCTTTATCGCGAATTGGAAAGGAACCATAGTACCAGAGAGCATTAACAAGAACTTAATCGATTTTACCGATTTTTTACCGACCCTATTAGATGTTGCGAATGGAGAATTGCCTTCTTCTTTTAAAACCGATGGACAAAGTTTTCACCAACAACTTTTAGGAGATACCGAGAACGGCCGTGAGTGGATCTACTGCCATTATGCACCCGTATGGGGAAAGTTCGAGCCACGGGATTATGTACAGAATAAAGACTGGAAATTATATAACAACGGGGAAGTTTATAATCTTGTTACAGACCCGTTGGAAAAAAATCCTATAGGTGCTCAAAAAATGCCAAATGAAGCAAAACTTATCATACAACAGTTTGAAAAAGTCCTGCAAAACTACACCCGATAAAATAAAAACTATGAACAAACTAGTCCTAAATTTATTATTAATTGGAAGCCTACTCCTTTTTTCTTGTGGAGAAAAATCCGAAAAGGCATCCGTACCAAAAAAACCGAACATCGTCTTTATCATGTCTGACGACCATGCCTATCAAGCTATAAGCGCCTATAGCGATAAATTGATCCGCACTCCGAACATTGACCGAATAGCCAAAGAGGGCATGCTCTTTACCAATGCCAGTGTCACCAATTCCATTTGTGCACCTTCTCGGGCTGTAATACTTACCGGAAAACATTCTCACCTAAACGGCAAAATCGATAACCGTATGCCTTTCGATACGACCAACGTCACTTTTCCACAATTGCTCCAAAAGAGCGGGTACCAGACCGCCATGTTCGGGAAATTGCATTTTGGCAATAGTCCCAAGGGTTTTGATGAATTCAAGATATTGCCAGGGCAAGGCGATTATTACAATCCTGATTTTATTACATCAAAAGGTGATACTACGATTACCGGATATGTCACCGACATTATAACCGACCTTACCCTAGATTGGATGGAAAAGCGAAGGGATACCGCCAAACCCTTTCTTTTGATGTACCTGCATAAAGCACCGCACAGGGCTTGGTTGCCCGCCGAGAGGCATTATAAGACGTTCACCCAAAAAACGTTTCCGATACCGGAAACCCTCTTCGATACCTACGAAACCCGAACAAAGGCCGCAAAAGAGGCAGAAATGGGTATTTTGGCCCACATGCAATTGGGCTATGATCTCAAAATACCGGAGAAAGTCATGAAGGAAGTAGGACTAAAAGATACTTACGGTTGGGGACAGATGAACCGGATGACACCTGAACAAAGAGCGACTTGGGACTCCATATACGACCCCATCGGCGAAGACTTTGCCTCCCGATATAAAACCATGAACGACTCGACCCTTACCGTATGGAAATACCAACGCTATATGCAAGATTATTTGGGCAGCATTGCGGCCGTCGATGAAAACGTTGGTCGATTGTTAAATTACCTTGATACCGAAGGACTTAGTGAAAATACTATTGTGGTCTACACCTCGGACCAAGGTTTTTATCTCGGTGAACATGGCTGGTTCGACAAGCGTTTTATGTACAATGAGTCGTTCAAGACCCCGCTGCTCATCAAATGGCCGAACATTATAACAGCAGGCACCACCGAAGAAGAAATGGTACAGAATTTAGATTTCGCACAAACCTTCTTGGAGGTTGCAGGAGTAAATGCACCTGACGACATGCAGGGGGAAAGCCTTGTTAGCCTTCTAAAAGGCGAAAAAGAAGCATGGGACAGAGATGCGGTCTATTATCACTATTACGAATACCCCGGGGCCCATGCGGTCAAAAGACATTACGGTATTGCTACCAAAGATTATAAGTTGATGCACTTTTATTACGATGTTGATGAATGGGAATTCTACGACAGCGAAAAGGACCCGCATGAAATTCATAATATCTACGACGACCCAAACTATGCCGATACCGTCGCGGACCTAAAAAAGAAGTTGAAAGAACTTCGAACAAAGTATAAAGATTCCGATGAACTTACCGACAAGTACATCCAAATTTATGAGGACAATGGATGGGTAAAATAGAAAGGTTTTACAGCTTATTTTTTGGTTTTTTGTAGAAAACAGCGAAATTTACACTATTCAAAAAAATCAAAAGCAACTATTTATATAAAGCTAATAACTTATTGATTTAAAGAGTTGTAACCTACAACGTTAAACAAAATAATTAAGGTATTACTAGGCGAAAAAGTACCTATTTGTAGAATTTTTTATTGCGCACTTGGTATGCGTCTTGCAGTACTTCTTCTAAGATGGTATTATTGATTTCCGCCAAAGATTTATAACGCAATGAACGCATGATTTTTCGGCCTGCTATGGTCATCAACTCGAGGTGAACGGTCAAGTGGGCGGCGTTCCAAAACCCTAAATCAACATAATCCTTAGATTGGTTGAGATAACAGAACGGCCTTCCTTCAATATAGTAGAACGGAATACGATATTTGAATTTTAAGTCCGCATCCGGTACCGTATGTTCTATTAGCGATTGCAAGTGCAATAGTATACTTCGAAAGGGTTCCGGTTGTCTGATTATATAGTCTTCGGCGGGATTCATATCAAATTTAAATTTACCATTTCTTTATCAAATTACCTCATTTTTCATTATTTTCAAACAGCATTTAGCCATACATTTGAAAAAACCGATTTAAAATGAAACTTCTGAAAATCTTCTTGATTACGCTTTGTGGTACAGCCGCAATTCATGCGCAACAGCATTCCCATACGGGGGCACAACCGCTCACCTATCCCGATATCGATGGATACAAAACTTTGAAGGCAGACCTTCATATTCATACCGTGTTTTCCGATGGCAATGTTTGGCCCACCATTCGGGTTGAAGAAGCCATTCGCGAGAATTTGGATGCCATCTCGTTGACCGAACATTTGGAGTATCAACCTCACATAGAAGACATTCCGCACCCAGATCGCAACCGCTCCTTTGAGTTGGTAAAGGCTATGGACGAAGCGGAAGAACACGGCCTACTCATTGTTCATGGCTCTGAAATTACCAGATCCGCCCCCATGGGCCACAACAATGCGGTCTTTATTTCCGATGCCAATAAACTCAATGTAGAAAAGCCCGAAACTGCTTTCTCCGAAGCCAAAAAGCAGAATGCCTTTGTTTTTTGGAACCACCCGGCTTGGCATCGGCAGAGTTCAAAAGGTACTCCTATTTTTAGCGATTTTCAGAAGGAACGTATCAAAAATGAGGAATTACACGGTATCGAAGTCATTAATTCAGTAGATTATTCAGAGGAGGCACTGACCATGGCTTTGGAACAAAACCTTACCATAATGGGCACCAGTGATATTCACGGACTCATTGATTGGGACTATACCGAAAAAGGAAACCACAGACCCATCACTCTTGTCTTTGCTAAAGAAAAAAGTATAGCAAGTATGCAGAAAGCCCTTTTTGCGGGAAGAACCGTGGCAGTCTACAATGATTTGCTGGTCGGGAAGAAAGAATTTCTCAAGCCCTTGATAATGGCTAGTATCGAAGTCGTCAAAGCTTCTTATCTTGAAGATACGCAAGTACTGGAGGTCGAGCTTAAGAATATATCAAGCAGCGACCTACTTTTCGAAAACCAGATGGAGTTTACCTTTTATGATAGTTCACCTGTTTTTGAAATACCCGCTGGGGAAACCAAAAAACTGCTCATCAAAACTTTAGAGGTCAAACCGAATATTATATTGAAGTTAAAGGCAATCGGATGTTTTATTGCCCCAAAAACCCAACCAGTAATCACTTGGGATGTAAAAATTGATTGAATTTTATAGGATGCTGTCCACAAAGGTCAAAGGTCAAAAATTTTGGTTACCACTTTTCGTGTTTTTCTGGGCCTATTCCCTAATAGCACAAGATGCGAAACGGCCTAACATACTTTTTATAATCGCGGACGATCTTACCACGACCGCAGTTTCTTGCTATGGCAAGGTCGAGGGAACCACACCGAATATCGACAGCTTGGCTGCCGAAAGTATTCGATATACGCGAGTCTATTGCCAATATCCGGTATGTGGACCATCAAGGGCTTCGTTTCTCTCGGGGTATTACCCTAGTGCCACTACCACCTACGGCTACGTAAGCGGCAGGGAAAACATCGGACCCGACCGTAAGACCTGGCCGCAGCTCTTTAAGGAAAACGGATACTACACGGCCCGGGTCAGCAAGATTTTTCATATGGGCGTGCCCGGTGATATCGAGAAAGGCTCGAACGGTACGGATGACGTTGCCTCATGGACCGAGCGTTTCAACAGTCAAGGTCCCGAATGGAAAGCACCCGGCGAGGGCGAGCTGGTACAGGGCAATCCCGAAGGTGATTTGCCTATAAAAGGAGGTAATGTTATGACCATTGTGAAGGCCGAGGGCAGCGATTTAGTACATTCGGATGGAAAAACAGCGGAAAAAGCTATCGAACTGATTCGGGAACATAAAGAAGGACCCTTTTTTTTAGCGGTAGGTTTCGTTCGGCCCCATGTGCCCTTCGTCGCCCCAAAAGCCTACTTTGGCCCCTACCCTTTTGAAGCCATGAAACTTCCAAAGAAAATGCCGGGAGACTGGGACGATATTCCAAAGCGGGGCATCAACTATGTCACTTCGGTCAATGGAAAAATGACCCTTGAGCAACAAAAAAAGGCACTGGCTGCATACTACGCCTCTGTCTTGTATATGGATTCCCAAGTGGGAAAAGTTCTCGACGCACTAAAAAATGAAGGTCTAGATGACGATACCATAGTCATTTTTACCTCGGATCATGGATTTCATTTAGACGAACATGATTTTTGGATGAAGGTCAGCCTTCACGAAGAGTCTGTCAAGGTTCCCATGCTAATAAAAGTACCCGGCAAAAAACCCGCTGTATGCCATTCGTTTTCCGAACTGATCGACCTCTACCCCACAACGGCTGAACTGGTCGGACTCGACTATTCAGAACACCTACAGGGCAAATCGTTGGTCAAAACCTTTGACAACCCTTGGTATTCGGTAAGGGATACCGCCTTTTCGGTTTCGCAGGGCGGGCGTTCGTTCTTGTTGCGTACCGATAAATGGGCCTATATTCAATATGATGAAGATGCCGGATCGGGCATCGAACTGTTCAATATGAAAACGGACCCCGAACAGTATACCAATCTGGCGCTCGATTCGAATTATGCTAAAGTGGCCGAAGGTTTTCAAAACGCCTTGGCCCAGAGGCTGGTCGCCGTACGCAACAACGATTTAGAGATCGACTATAGCAAAGTCAAATGACCAAAGAGTTTCAAGCTACAAGCTAAGCTTGACAATGAAACGATTTTAGATCCACGCTACGCCTCTGCATCACCATCTACATAATCTTGCAAATACGCGTAGCGTTTGGTCAGCTTTCCGTTTCTGGTCATACGAGCCCGATCCAACACACCATCTTTATCCCCATTAAAAAAGGCCGGAATTACATTTTGCATGAAGGCAGCACCAAAACCTTCACTAGCATCGCGGGGTAATTCGCAGGGCAGGTTATCGACTGCCATGACGGCAATGGCCGATTTATTCTTATAGTTGGTCTCTTTTTCGGTATTCGGGTCGTACCCGTAAATAGGTTTCGCAATAGTCGAAGGGCGAATCGTACTGGCCACAGGCCCATCGATATCGCAGCTCACATCGGCCACGACTCTTATTCTAAAATCGGGGTGTTTGGCATCTTGTCGGGTATAGAGAAAAGGTGCTCCCTGCCCGTAAAAATGTCCGGCGATATAGAAGTCGGTCACTTTGGTAAAACGGAAAAAGTTCGATTTATATTCCTGGGGGTTTTCAAAAAAATCAGCTTTGTTGCCACGAACGCCATCTTTACGAAGGTTGTATTCCGAAATATCGATCTGACAATAGACAGGTTCGTTAAAATCCTCGGAAAGGTATTCGGCTACATTTACTTTTTTTAGGCCCATAGCATCCAACATTTCTTTAGATCCGTTGCCTACCCTACCCTTTCCAGTCAGCAGTATTTTGATGTTGGGAAGTTTTAGTTTTTTGAGTTCGTCGATCAAGGCTTTTTGGTCGGGGAGCTTCTCTGCCTTAGGGAGTTTGAAGATGTTGTATTTGAGTCCGTAAGTACGGAAGCCGCTATAGGCGCCCACGATACCTGCGTACCTTCCGAAGGCCACTAAACGCTGTTCTTTTTGGTCGGTGATGACTTCATGGTCGTACAGTTCAATGTTCTTCTCTAAAATGGCCAATAGCAACTTTTGGTTGTAGGGCTGCTTTTTTATGGTATGGGAAAAGAAAAAGTATTTTTTATCGGGAATAAGGGATTCGATGGGCACTTCTTTTACACCCAATAACACATCGCATTCCATCATTTTTGAAGTTACCTGAATTCCCGCAGCTTTGTATTCCGCATCGGTATAGGTACGAATGGAGGAGGGTTCGGTGATGATCTCGGCTTTTTCGTACTTCGACAGTACTTTTTGGCAGGCCTCGGGCGATAACACTACGCGCCTATCGGGCGGATTTTTTCGTTCTCTGATGATTCCGAAAGTGATGGTCATTCTGGTATAAATTTTGCACTAAACTTACGAAATAACGGGTACTTCGACTACGCTACTTATAAAATTTACGAGAGTACGTAAACTACTACCATAATATATTAATAAGGATACGGATTTTTGTTAGCTTTGCTGCCCGCGTTAGGGATAGTAGTTGTTACCCCGCAGGCCTTTGAAGTTTTTACGAAAAAGGGTGAGGAGTATGAGCGGAAAGCCCGACCCTTGGGGAACGACCAAATAGACGTTAGACAAAAATATTAAATTCACCTTGAACCGGGTTCAGCGGTAAAGTTCTTTGAAAAAAATCATTGAGATGTATTGGATGTCGCGACGTATACCCTTTGGCTACGCTCAGGGTTCATTTCGTTTACGGTAAGCCAAGCTTACCTAACTCATTGAAGGGGCCGACTGGTTTTGACAGCGAGACCAATGGCAATGTAAGCATGTCGAGCGCT